>CAZKBM010000077.1:0-13445 GCA_964550985.1 uncultured Oscillospiraceae bacterium | reverse complement strand
ATTATATCAACCAATTCTATGCCGGTATCGGTGGCGAAGACAAAGCTGATGTGCCACCCGAAAAACGTGACGGTATCGTTGGCCCTGGTATGGCCCTTTCCGCCGCTCTTTCCGATGTAGCCGAAATTGTAGGTACTGTTATCTGTGGTGACAGCTACTTTAGCGAGAACGAAGAAAGCGCCTCGAAAGTGATTCTTGACATGATCAAGAGTTACGGCCCGGAGCTGGTTGTTGTTGGCCCTGCCTTTAACGCAGGCCGTTACGGTGTAGCGGCTGGCGCTGTGGCAAAACTGGTAGATGAAAACCTCCACCTCCCCGTGGTGGGCGGTATGTACATCGAGAACCCCGGTCTTGAGATGTACAAACGCTTTGGCTATTTTGTGGAAACCGGCAACTCTGCCGCCACCATGAAAAAAGCCATCCCCGACATTGCCGCTGTTGTAAAACAGGTGATTGCCGGGCAGGAAGTTACCGGTTATGTCCCCAAGGGCATCCGCGTGAACTATTTCGCCAGCGAGCGTGGCTCCAAGCGCGCTGTGGATATGCTGCTGAAGAAGATTAAGGGTGAGGCGTTTGAAACCGAATACCCCATGCCTGTCTTCGACCGTGTCGATCCTCAGCCCGCCATCAAGGACATCAAAAAAGCCAAAATTGCGCTGGTGTCCTCCGGCGGCCCGGTGCCCAAGGGCAACCCGGACCATATCGAATCCTCGTCTGCCTCTAAATTTGGCAAATACAGCCTAGTGAACATCGAAAACTTCGATTCCACCAATGGCGAAACGGCCCACGGCGGTTACGACCCCGTGTACGCCAACGAGGACCTTGACCGTGTGCTGCCTTTAGATGTTATCAAAGAGATGGTGAAGGCCGGCGAAATTGGCTCTTTGCATGACTACTGGTATGCCACGGTTGGCAACGGCACCTCTGTTGCCAACTCCAAAAAATTTGGGAAGGCAATTGCTGAGGAATTGAAAGCCGACGGTGTAGACGGCGTAATCCTCACCTCCACTTGAGGCACCTGCACGCGTTGCGGTGCAACGCTGGTAAAAGCAATTGAGGAAGAAGGCTTCCCCGTAGTTCACATGTGCACAGTGGTTCCAATCTCTCTCACCGTTGGTGCGAACCGGATTGTGCCCACCGTTGCCATTCCCTACCCGCTGGGCAACCCCGCGCTGGACCCGGCCGACGAGAAAGAACTGCGCCGTAAACTGGTGAAAAAAGCCCTGAAAGCTTTGGAAACCGAAGTTACCGAGCAGACCGTGTTTAAAGACGAATAAGTTTTTGATACTCGGAGAGAGCCGGAGAGAAAAACTCTCCGGCTCTTTTCGAGAAATTTTCGGAGGTGAGTCGATGAGCTTTCCTGTAATGAGAGGGGCCAGCTACGCCCTTTGCCAGGCGAACGACATGATACTGCATCAAGGCAGTACCCAAACAAGCGAGATGCGCTTGAACCCGTCCTCAGATTTTTTAAAGGAACTACCCAAACACCTGCGCAGCTTTGAAGACTGCGTGGCCTACCCCCCAAACCAAGCCTATATTGGCAACATGCACCCGCGTGAAATGGGTGAAATTGCCCGCCCCTGGTACGAAAACCCCGTAAAAGGGGCCACCCGTGAAGGGAAATACGGCGAAATTATGCCACAGGATGAACTGATTGGCTGTATGAAAGCCGTGGATATGTTTGACCTGGTTGTTTTGGAAGGCAGCTTCCAAAGCGCCATTAAAGAAAAACTGCTGGCGCACCCCGTGATTGGTAAATACTGGGTAACGCTTGCCACTTTGGATAAAAACCCCGCTACCGAGGCCGAAATTAAAGAACTGGTGGACGCCCATAAAGGTGAGCCCATGTACCTAGACGGCAAACTGGTGGGCTGTGTAAAAAAAGCCCATGAATTTGATGCCGCCCTTTCGGACCATGTGATGTTTGAAAACCTGGCCGGTAAGGCCTCGGCCGCTTTTGCCCTAAGCCTGCTGTTTGCCAAAACCGAGCTGACCCCCGGCGATGTGGAGTACATCATCGAGTGCAGCGAGGAAGCCTGCGGCGATATGAACCAGCGTGGCGGCGGCAACTTTGCCAAGGCCATTGGTGAAATTTGCGGCTGCAAAAACGCCACCGGCAGCGATACCCGCAGCTTCTGCGCGGGCCCGGCCCACGCACTGGTAGAGGCTTCGGCCCTGGTGCAGGCCGGCGTTTACAGCAATGTGGTGGTGCTGGCTGGCGGCGCAACGGCCAAACTGGGCCTGAACGCCAAAGACCATGTGAAAAAAGGCCTGCCTGTAATTGAGGACTGCCTGGGTGCTTTTGCCGTAAATATTGGCGAAAACGACGGCAAATCCCCGGTCATCCGCACCGATATTGTGGGCCGCCACACCATTGGCAGCGGCGCTTCGCCCCAGGCCGTCATCCAGGCCATTGTGGCCGACCCGCTCGACCGCGCCGGCCTCACCTTAAAAGATGTGGACATGTATTCGGTAGAGATGCAAAACCCCGAAATTACCGAGCCCGCAGGCGCTGGCGACGTACCCCAGGCAAACTACAAGATGATTGCCGCCCTGGGTGTTATGAAGAAAGTGTTTGAAAAAAGTGAACTGCCAAACGTGGTGGCCAGCATCGGTATGCCGGGCTTTGCCCCCACCCAAGGGCACATCCCCTCGGGCGTACCCTTCCTGGGCCACTGCAAAGACATCATGGCCGAAGGCAAGGCAAACCGTGTGATGATTGTGGGCAAGGGCAGCCTGTTCCTGGGCCGCCTTACCAACCTATTCGATGGCGTTTCGTTTATTTTGGAGAAGAACAGCGGTGTGGTGGAAAGTGGCAGCGCGGCGGATAAAGACACCATTCGCCAAATGATTGCCGAAGCCATGAAAGATTTTGCCGCTTCTTTAAAATAAATGCCGTACAATAAACGGCCAGCGAAAGGAGGCCCGACCCTTTGGAAGACCAAGTGAAAAGCACCATAGCCGAAGTGTTTGACGAAATTGCGGCCGGTTTACAAACCGGCAGTTTTGGCAAACGTGTGCGTGTTGGCCTTACCCTGATGGGCAGTGAACACGGCGAGGAAGAGATGCTGCGCGGCGCCGAAGCCGCCCAAAGCAGCGATTCCTCCATAGAAGTGGTGGTAATTGGCAGCGCCCACGACACCGAGCTGGAACTGGTGGAGGTGGCCACCGCAGAGGATGGCCATGCCAAGATGGACGAAATGCTGGAAAACGGCAGGCTGGATGCCGCCGTCACCATGCACTACAGCTTCCCCATCGGCGTTTCCACCGTGGGGCGCGTTGTTACCCCCGGCAAGGGCCGCAGCATGTATGTGGCCAACACCACCGGCACCTCGGATACCGACCGTGCCAGCGCTATGCTGAAAAACACCATCTCGGGCATTGCCGTTGCCAAGGCCTGCGGCAACCCGAAGCCTACGGTGGGCATTTTAAACATCGAGGGCGCCCGCCAACTGGAGCGCTCGCTCACCAAACTGAAAGACAATGGGTACAACATCTGCTTTACCCAAAGCGCCCGTGCCGACGGTGGCGTTGTGATGCGCGGCAACGACCTGTTGCAGGGCGTGCCCGACATCATGGTGATGGACAGCCTGACCGGCAATGTGGTGATTAAGCTGATGAGTTCCTTCACCACCGGCGGCAGCTATGAGGGCCTGGGCGACGCCTATGGCCCCGGCGTGGGCGAAGGGTACGACCGCATTGTCAACATCATCTCCCGCGCCTCTGGCGGGCCGGTTGTGGCGGGCGCGCTGCGCTATGCCGGGGCCTGTGCCCGCGGCAAGGTGCTGGATAAGGTGAACGCCGAGTTCAAAGCCGCCAAAAAAGCCGGCCTTGCCGATATTTTAGAGGGCTATGCCAAAGCGGCCGAGGCCGCAAAAGGCGGCGGCGATGAGGAGGTAAAACCCCCGCCCACCAAGGTGACCACCGAGGAATTGACCGGTGTGGAAATTTTGGTGCTGGAAGACGCCGTGAAGATGCTTTGGAAAAAGGGCATCTACGCCAGCAGCGGCATGGGCTGCACCGGCCCGGTTATCATGGTGGCGGGCGAGGACGCCGAAGCCGCCGAAGCCGCTTTAAAAGAGGCGGAGTACCTGTAGCGCGAATACAAACCAGACACCTTTTGTAGCAGCCTTTTCATTACAAAAAAGCCAAAAACCTTACCCTGCTTTGGCGGGGTAAGGTTTTTGTGTTTTGGTTGGCGGCGCAAGGGGAAAAAACTGCTGTAAAACAGGCTTTACGGCGGGGGGCGCCTTCGGTATAATAGATAGTATAATCGACGGGAGGACAGAAACATGCAGCAGGCGGCGGCGGGGCAGTGGGATGTTTATGACATGAGAATTATCGAAGCCGCCCTGCGGGTGGTGGAACGGTATACCATCAGCGGTACACGCATGGCGCTGATTGCCAAAGAGGCAAAGATGTCTACCACCAACCTGCATTACCACTTTAAAACCAAGCACGATTTAATGATGGCCCTGCTGCAATACATACAGCAGTGGTTTAGCGAGATGCGCGAAGTAGACCTGGGCGGCCGCGAGCGTAACAGGGAAAGCCAATTGGCCGGTTTTTTTGAACAGAAAAAAGACGTGCTGCTGCACCACCAGGATTTAGACCGTGTGCAGTTCGATTTTTGGTCGTCCAGCCATGTCAGCCCCGAGATTTACCCCTATTTTGAGGAGGCTTTTACCATATGGCGGCAGCACATCATGGGGGTTATTTTGCTGTATGAGCCGCAGCACGATTTGGAAAAACTAAAGTTGGTGGCCGAGATTATGGTCTCCATGATGATGGGGGCCACGATACAAAAGTTTGGGCCGGGGGATGAAAAACACATCACCGCCTATTTTGATAGCTGCCTGAAAATGGTGAACTGGTATTTGCAGGAGGGGTAAATAGCAGGGAAGCAGGGAAAGAAACAGGGGAAAGAAACAGGAAAAAAACGGCAACATGCCAAAACAAACCAGAAAAAATAGAGAAAATAGAAAACCAGAGGAAATCGAGAAAAGGCCACCCCCGGAAGTAAAAAGGGGGTGGCCTTTTGTGTCCCCAAAGAAAGGGTGCAGTACAGCCATTTCTTTGGGGCTAAGTGAAAAACGCCTCCGGCCAATTTTGCCTGCGCCTTCTGCCAAAAGGGGAGACAGCCCCTTGGCAGAAGGCCGGGGTTTTTACAGCCAATACCGGCCGGAGGGGAGGAAAGGGGCCTATTCTTTGGAGTAGAGTAAAACCTCGTCGCCCACCTCGCAGTATACGGCGTCCCGCATAGCCTCATCCATGCGTATGGCGTAAGCGCCGGTGTCCTCATCCTGTAGGGGGGCAATTTTGGCGGGGTGGCGGCGGCGGCCCACAACCAGGGCCTCATCTCCCCAGGCAATGTGTAAGGCGTCCCTGGCGGCCTCGTCCACATAAACGGTTCCGCCCTCGCAGCTGCCGTCGGCGTAGGGCTTCATGATGCGTACATTCCGTGCATCCATAGCAGTTTTCCCTCCTAAACAAAGTCGTAACGCCGGTCATAATCCAGCTTATGGCGGCTGAGGTGGAAGATAAGCACCACGACGCCCGCCAAAAGGTAGCCCAGGTAGATGGGGTAGGCGCCCAGGTGAATGCCAAGCTGCCCGGTGTGAATGACGCCGAAAAAGGTGAGCACGGCACCCAGTGCACAACCTATGGCGGCCTTTAGCAGGTCACGGTCAATGATAAAACAGACGATGGAGGCCCACAGCATACCCGTGATGATGGCCCCCGCCTTCAGGGTTTCCACACCGTTCCACATGGCCCCCGCATTGATGGAGGCCAGCATGGTCTCGGCGGTCATCTCCATGCCAAGGGCCGTAAAAATGGCGGTGGTTTGGGTGTAAAGTAAATCGGCCACATGGGGGATAAAGCCGATAACCAGCGCCGCGCCGTAGCGGCGGGGGGTATCCACAAAGCCCTGGCCCACAATAACCTGGGCGCACCATAAAAATACAATGGCCACCACCACAAAGGGCACCAGGTAGTACAGGAAGTTAAAAACGCCAAACCAACCCGAAATGGCAAACAATACGGCGCTAACCCAGGCAAAACCAATGCCGCAGCCGGCGCTTTTTAAACCGGGGTGGCCAATCCATACGGTGTTGGGCATCACGCCGCCAAACAGGCCGCCCACGCTTGTGGCAAGGCCGTCCACCATCTGTGCCTCGCGCACGTTGTAATTGTCACCGCCCGCAATGGCGCTCTCCACGTTGTCCATGGTATCAATAAAATTGTAAATCTCCACGGGGATAATGGCCACCAGTACGGGCAGAATCATCTTAAAGCCCGAGACAAGCGCGCCGATGGCGGGTATGGGCGGGGTGAACTGGCCAAGGCCGTCCAGTACAATGCGCGCCTCGCCAAAAATCAGCGCCATCACAATGCCAAACACCAGGGCCACCAAAAGTGGGGGAATTTTTTTGGGCAGTTTGTAGCCGCCAATAAGCCCCAGCAGGGCGATGAGCAAAACCGGCATACCGATGAGGGGCAGGTAATAGACGTTGAAAAGGCCTTTCGTGCCCATCCACATCAGCGATATGCCGCCCACGGTGGCCAGCATGGCCGCGCGGGGTACAATTTTGCGGATATAGGGGCCAACAATGCCGCCCAGCGCCTCGATGATACCGCCCAGGAACACCGCGGCCACCGCGGCCTGCCAGCATTCCTCAGGGCTGAGGCCCAGGCCGAACTGCAAAGGCAGAATGACCCCAAACAGGTAGACGATGGTGACGGGGGTGGAGAGCCCGTAGGGAAGGGCGGTTACATCGGTGCGGTTCTCTTTTTTGGCCAGTTTAACGGCCATGTAGGTGTAGTATAAGCCGCTGATGAGCAGCCCGGTGCAGATGCCGGGAATGGCTCTGCGGAACACAAGCTCGTCTGACCAGCCAAAGCCTTTCAGCGTGGCAATAACCAGCAGAAAACTGCCGATGTTGCCGGTGAACACATAGACAAGGCCGTTGAAATCTCCCACTTTAAAAAGTGGCACTTTTAGTTTGCCGTTTTTTGATGCTCCCATACTTTCATCCTCCCGTCCTAACGCATAAGATGGCCCTTTCGTTTACGGACTGTGGCGGCTTTGCCAGGGGCTGTTACACCCGTGGCCACCGGTATTGCTTAAGGCCCATCACCTCCAGTTCCTCCCATATTTTTGCCTTCAGCTCCAGGTACTCCCTGCAGGGCTCCAGGGTATCCATGTTATACAGTTCCTGAAAGGTTTTCCCCATGGGTGGGGTTTTGGCCAGCAGTTGCTGCTCATACTTTGGCACAAGCAACTGGCTCAGTTCATTTGCCTGCTTGCGGTTTAACAAAGTGGTGGCATAGGCCACTTCGCCCATAAACTGGGGCTCCATAGGGGTGCAATAGTTTTTGGTAACACCCTGGTTGGGGGCGTTGCCAAAGGGGTTGTTGCCAACCATCACCGTGCCAATGGTGGCAACGGCAATTTCGTACAGGTTCATCTCGGTGCAGGGCCCCGCGGCCGACATGTAGGCCCCCCAAACACTGGGTATGGGTGTGTGCTTATTCATGGCGGCGCTGGCAAGGTTTGTGCCCCATAGGGCCTTGCGGGTGGTTTGGCTGGGGTACAAACTCTCCATCACACAGCTTGCGTTTATCACGCCGTTGTAAAGCAAAATGCCCGCAATTCCCTCGGCAATACAGCAAATTACGGCCCCTTCCACGCCGCCGCAAAAGCCGCCGATGTAGGCGCAGCCCGCTGTGCTTATGTAGGCGCCATATTGGGTAAACTGCGCCGCGCGGTTCATATCCTCGTAGGTGGTTTTTAAACTGGGTTTAAAATAAACGTTGGAATGGTCGGTTTTGCGGTAGCCGATATCCTCGCGGTTTGTGGCGATATCGGCAATGGCCGAAACGCCGTCCTTGCCCTTGATGGGCATACCGGGGCGGCCTGCGTCGGCACAGGCTTTGCGGTACAGGGCAATGTTATCCAGGCAGGCCTGTAATTCAAAGGGGGTGCCCGCCTTTACCAGCATCCCGCGGAACATGTAGGGGGGCAGGGGTTCTATGTAGTCAATCATGGGGTTTTGGGCATAGGCCAGGTATAACTTGTAGCGTATGTCGTCGGTAACGGGGTTGCCGCAGCCCCCGCAGATGATGGGCAGCCGCTTGTCCTCCATCTTGCGGTTGTGCAGGTGCAGCAGGTCTTTGCCATAGCCCAGGTCGATGCAATCCTGCGCTCGGGCCAAAACCTCATATATTTCCTCTTCGGTAAAATAGATGACCTTGCCGGAATCCTGGTTGAAGATGCCGGTGGTCACCAGCATCTCCACCCCGGCGCGAAAGGCGTTGTCTATCAGGCTGTCGTCCTGCATCACCAGTTCTTCGGGGGTAAAGCGTATCTCATATTTTTTGGCCATCTTTTTGGCGTTTTTAAACACAAACATGTCAAACTCTTTTACAGTGGTGGGCTCGCCCTGTTCCCCGCGGCATAAAAATTCCCAAAATTTTGCGCTTGCCATTGCCCTATGCCTCCTTTGCAAAATACGCTTTCAAAACCTGTGCGGCGTCAAAAGCGTCGGTGCTGTATAAATCGGCCCCCAGTTCCTTGGCAAGCTGTGGGTTAACGCTGCCGCCCCCCACCATAATGGTGCAGTGTTCATCCAGCTTTTTGGCCCGCACCAGTTCAATGGTGTCTCGCATACCTGGTACGGTGGTGGTCATGCAGGAGGAAAGGGCCAGGATGTCGGGTTTTACCTCCAGGGCCTTGTTGTAAAAAGCCTCGGGGGAGACATCGGTGCCAAGGTCAAACACCTCAAAACCGGAGTTCTGAATCATCATCTTTACCATGTTTTTGCCAATGTCGTGGATATCCCCCCGCACGGTGCCCAGTACCACCTTTTTGCCCGCGCGGCCCTCTATGTTTTGGGCGGCCAGCGCCGGGTTCAGCACGGCCATGGCCGCCTCCATCATGTCGCCCGCCAGCACCATATCAGGCAGAAACAGTTCCCCCTGGGAAAAGAGCTCCCCAATATACTCCAGCGTGGCCGAAAGGTTATTCACCAGTTCTACAGGCGAGGCGCCGCCCTGAAGGCACTCCTCCAAAAAAGCTACCAGCTGTTCATCGTCGTAGTCCTCAAAAATTTCCTTTATCCGCTCTTCCGTGTTCATAAGGGCCTCCTTTTGCGTTTGAACAAAACTAACAAAACAGTAAGTTTATAGTTAATAGAATAATTGAATACCGCAAAAGAAGCAATAATAATTTGCTAAAATAAAAATATTTTGTATATTTACACAATAAATCATTTTGGAATATGGTAAACTTATTAAACGATAAGTGCAATATAACTTGCAAAAAACAATAAGCGTCTTTGGAAAAAGATACCCAAAGACGCTTATTGTTTGCTTGTATTCTGGGAAGGCGGGGCTATTCGGCCGCCATTTCCCTATAGGTTCGCCGTCATCCTAAATTTCGTTAAAAACTTTACTTCGTTTTTCCCACAAGGGGATGCTTCGCGATAACAGAAATTTTGCATGAGACGCGTTGCAGCGTCTTTTGCTGCAACATCAGAGTAAAAACTTGATAGAGTTTTTACTCTGAAATAGTATCAGTTCATATGCAACACGTGGGCTGCCGTCCGCCACATGAATCTGCCCCAAACGCTGGAAGCCCTGTGCCTCCAGCAGGTGCTGTACCCTGTGGTTCTGGGCGTGGGTGTCGGCCCGCAGGTGGGGGCACTGGGTTTTACAAAAGGCCAGGCATTTGGCAAAAAGCCCAGGGGTTTTGCCATCGCCGGCCAGGCGGTGCATGGTGCCGTAGGGGCTTTCATCAAGCCAGGCGCCGCCCTCCATATGGGCGTAGGTGGGCTCGTCCCCCAGTATAAAGGCAAAAACGCCCTGTATCTCATCCTCTTCACAAATCACATACAGTTGTCCCTTTTGTATATCCTCCTGTATCATCTCTTTGGGGGGGTAATGCGTACCCCACTGGGTACTGTTGCCGCTTTGGCGCATAATTTCGCGCGCGGCGCGGTAAATTTCCAGTACACGGGGCAGGTCGCTTTGGGTGGCGGGGCGTATCATGGCGGCGGCTCCTCTCAAAACGTTTTTGGGAATAAAAACGGGCCCAGGGGCAAAGCCCCGGGCCCGGCAAAGCAAGGTTTAGGGCCAAAGGCCACGGGTTCTGTGGGCTTCCACCACACGTTTGATGGCAATCAGATAAGCGCCGGTACGCAGGGGCACCTTCTTCTCCTGCGAAATGCTCCACACCTCTTCAAAGGCGCGGTTCATAATGGGCTCTAAACGGGCGTTTACCTCGTCCTCCGTCCAGTACATCGACTGGATGTTCTGCACCCACTCGAAGTAGGACACAACCACGCCCCCGGCATTGGCCAGGATATCGGGCACCACAACAGCGCCGCGTTTTTCCAGTTCGGCGTCGCCTTCCAGGGTGGTGGGGCCGTTGGCGGCCTCTACAATAATGGGTGCTTTGATGCTGGCAACGGTTTTTTCGTTGATTTGGTTTTCCAGCGCGGCGGGTACCAGCACCTGGCAGTCCACAGCCAGCAGTTCCTCATTGCTTAGGCGGGTAAGGCCCGTGGCGTCAAAGTCTTTTAGCAGCCGGCCGCCAGCAGTAAAGGAGAGCAGTGTCGGGATATCCAGCCCCTCTTCGCAGTACACACCACCCGAAACATCGCTTACGGCAATAATTTTGCAGCCTTTTTCGTGCAGAAGCTTTGCGGTGATGCTGCCCACGTTGCCAAAACCCTGCACGGCAACGGTGGTGCCCTCCACAGGCATGTTCTTCTTTTTCAAAATGTTCAAGGTGCTAAACATAACCCCGCGGCCGGTGGCCTCGTTACGGCCGGGCGCACCGCCCACAGAGAGGGGCTTGCCCGTAACCACGCCGGGTACGCAGTGGCCGCGCAGCACGCTGTAGGTGTCCATAATCCAGCCCATTACCTCGGCATTTGTGCCAACGTCCGGCGCGGGGATGTCGGAATCGGGCCCAATGATGGGGGCAATGGCGGAGGTAAAGCGCCGGGTGAGGCGGCGCAGCTCATTTTTGGAGAGCTTTGAGGGGTCTACCACCACGCCACCTTTGGCGCCGCCGTAGGGGATGTTTACCACAGCGCACTTAAAGGTCATCCAGGCGGCCAGGGCTTTCACCTCGTCACGGTTAACGGCGGGGTGGAAGCGCAAGCCCCCCTTGGCGGGGCCGCGCATGGTGCTGTGCTGCACCCGGTAGCCCTCAAAAACCTTCACGGTTCCGTCGTCCATCTCCACCGGCACCGAAACCTGCAACTCCCGCTCGGGATACTTAATCGCCTCATAGTCCGCCGAAGAATAGCCCAAAATGCCCGCCGCATTATCCACAACGGCCAAAACGGTTGCAAAAGGGTTGTACTCTGCCATAATCCAACAGCCTCATTTCTTTTATATTTTTGTTATAGTTGGTTTTTTTGCAATGCCAAATGCTTGGCGCACAAAAACCTGTTGATTTTAACTAAAAAATCAACAGGTTATCGTAATTTTATTTGGAAATCTTCTCGGTGATGATGGAGACAATTTCGCCGCCGATGCGCTCTTGCGCCTCTTTGGTGGAAGCGCCGATGTGCGGGGTGAGGGAAACCTTGGGGTGGGTGTACAGTTTTTCGTTTTTGCTGGGTTCTTCGGCAAAAACGTCAATGGCGGCCGCGGCCACCTTGCCGCTGTCCAAAGCCTCAATCAGGGCGGCTTCGTCTATCAAACCGCCGCGGGCGGTGTTCACCACATACACGCCGTCCTTCATCTGGGCAAACTCGGCCTTGCCGATGATGGGCTTATCGCTTTTGGGTACATGCAGGGAGATAAAGTCGCTCTTTTTCAGCACTTCTTCCATCGAAACACAGCGCAAAGGCTCATTTTCGGGCAGGGGGCCTACGGGGTCGTAGTAGATGACGTCCATGCCCAGGGCCAGGGCTTTTTTGCCCACGCTGCGGCCAATGCGCCCACAGCCCACAAGGCCCAGGGTTTTGCCGGCCAGTTCAATGCCGCCGGCGTAGGCTTTTTTCTCCCACTTGCCCTCGCGCATGGTAACGTTGGCAATGTAGAGGAAGCGGGCGATGCTGAACATGTGGCCAATGGCCAGTTCGGCCACGGCGTCGCTGGAGGCGTTCGGGGTGTTGGTCACGTCGATGCCCTTACTTTTGGCATAGTCCACATCGATGTTATCCACGCCCACGCCGCCGCGGATGACAAGTTTCAGCTTCCCGGCCTCGGCGGCCGCGTCTATGATGGGCGCGCGTACCTTGGTGGCGCTGCGCACAACCAGCACATCAAATTCTTTTACTTTTTGCGCCAGTTCTTCGGGCTCATAGAACTGCTGCACCACTTCGTAGCCAAGCTCTTCCAGCTTGGCGGCGGCGGCTTTGTCCATGCCGTCGCTTGCAAGTACTCTAGCCATAGTCTGTAAATCCCCTTTATATGTATTAATAAGTGGCCCTGCCGGGCGCCGTTTTGGGCCCGGCAGGCAGATGGTTTTTAAAGGCGGCGGCTGTTAGCCGTTTTCCTTTTCAAAACGTTTCATAAAAGCAACCAAGTGCTCTACACCGGCCTTGGGCATGGCATTGTAAATAGAAGCGCGCATACCGCCCACCGAACGGTGGCCCTTGAGGTTGGACATATTGTCCTTGGTGCTCTCGGCGCAGAACTTCTTGTCCAGCTCTTCGTCGCCGGTTTTAAAGGTCACGTTCATCATCGAGCGGTCCTCTTTTACAATGGCGGTCTTGTAAAAGTCGGTCGAGTCGAGGTAATCGTACAGAATTTTGGCTTTTTCCTCGTTGCGCTGTTTCATGGCGGTAAGCCCACCCGTGCGCTCAATCCACTCCAGCACCAGCATGGCCATGTAAATGGGGTAGGTGCTGGGGGTGTTGTACATCGAGTCGTTCTCGGCCATAATTTTGTAATTCATCATTACGGGGGTGCCGGGCAGGGGGTCGTACAGCAAATCATCGCGGATGATGACCAGGGTAAGGCCCGCAGGGGCAATGTTCTTTTGCGCGCCGGCGTAAATCAGGCCGTATTTGGAAACGTCGATGGGCTCGGACAGGATGCAGGAGGACATATCGGAGACGATGGGTACATTGCCGGTTTCGGGCAGGTAGTGCCATTTGCTGCCCACAATGGTGTTGTTGTGGCACATGTGGAAGTAGTCGGCGTTCGGGTCCAAAGTCAGTTCGTTTTGGGCGGGCACCCGCACAAATTTTTCCTCTTTGGTGGAACCGGCCAGGTTGATTTTTTTGCCAAAGATTTGGGCCTCTTGGTAAGCTTTGGTGGAGAAAGTGCCGGTGCTGGTGTAATCGGCAATGCCGTTTTTGGCCAGCAGGTTCATGGGTACCATGGCAAACTGCAAGGTGGCGCCGCCTTGTAAAAATAGCACCTTGTAGTTATCGGGGATGTTCATCACCTTGCGGAACATCTCCTCGGTGTGCTTGATG
>CAZKBM010000076.1:0-13542 GCA_964550985.1 uncultured Oscillospiraceae bacterium | reverse complement strand
CCCGAGACCAACGCAGCCATTCGCCGTTTCTGCCAAGAGCAGCATATCTCATGTTATGTTCATTTGCTCTAGCGGGCGCCGGTATAGAGGACGCAAAAAGAGCCGGCATAGGCTCAGCTACACCGGCTCCAGCAAAAAAAAGAGGGCATCTTTCTGCCCTCTTTTTTTGCTCTCACATCAACATGCCAAAACAAAACCAGTTCCCCTCGGTGTGGAAGTCGATGATGGCCCCATATTCAGCCGCAAAGGCCGTCAGGGTTTGTGTGCCGTAGCCGTGGCCCGTTTCCTCGGTTACGGGGAAACCCGTTATGGGGTCAAACTGCGCCCGGCCGTCAAAGCTGTTGCGAATGGAGAGATAAAACTGCTGGGGCAGCACCTCGCCGCTAACGCGAATCTCTTTTTCTGCCTCCAGCGGCAGTTTAGAACAGGCAATCAGGGCGTTTTCCAGCGCGTTCGAAAGCACCACCGCCAGCTGTACACTGTCCACCGGCAGGGGCTCTGGCAGAATGATTTGGGCGGTAAAGCGCACCCCTGCCGCGCCCGCCTGCTCCTCCGCCAGCGAAAGCACGGCGTCCAGCACGGGCTGGCCGGTGTAACAGCGCAGCGAATAATGCCGCTGTAACGTTTCAAAACTGGCTTCCATACTGCTTAAAATGCCCTGCACGCTCTCGAAGTCACCGGCGTCGGCACAGCCCTGCAACATGCCCACAAAGTGCCGCAAATTATGGCGGAACAGCCGGTGGTCGTGGTCGGCCGTTTGTATAATTTGGGCCTGCCGCTCCATCAAATGCACCTGGTTATTTAGCAGCCCCATGTCGCGCTTCATCTCGTTTTGCGCCGTAATATTCATTACCAGGCGGTATAGCGAGTTGTATATCAGCAAAATGGTAACACATAAAATTAAGGTGGGAAAGGGGTTTGCATATACGCCATACCAAAACATGGGCAGTAGGTAGCTGCTAAGCAGGCAGGCCAAAAGAAAAAGCGGCATCAGGCTCAGGCGAACCCAGCCGGTGTCCACCGTGTGTAACATCCGTAAAAAGGGCTTGCGGCCAAAGCCCCCCAGCAGCATCAGTTCTATCAGGGTAAGCACTACCTTAAAAATAAACCAAAGCGGGCTGCCGTAAACAGCCAGCATACAGGCCATCGCTTCTGACACAAAGGCTAAAAGAAGCGCTGTTACAGCTGAAAATAGCAACCGCCCGTCGCGAAAACGACAGGCGGCAATAAATACCGCCCAGCAGATAAGCGGCGTGCCCCAGGCCACAAGGTTTAGGGTAAGCTTTGTTATGCCCACAAAAAAGTACAGGCTAAAATAACCCGTAAGTAACAGCAGGTACAGGCACACCGTAACGCGTAAAACCGTACGAAAAGAAACCCGCCACTGGTCTACCAGTATCAGCATGGCCGGTATGCCAAGAGGGGTGGTGCAGGCCCGGGCGATATAGAAGAACAGTTCGTTTTGATGCGCAAGTTCAGTTAGGCACATCCATTACACATCCTAGTGGGGTTTCGTTTGCGTTCAAATAGCGCATATATTCCTGTTTCACGGTGGGGAAGCGCAGGCGCGAAACCGGAATGTTCATGTTGTTTGTCATATAAAATTCGCTCTTGGTAAACTTTTTTACATAGGCCGCATTTATTAAAAAACTGCGGTGCGGGCGTATAAAGCGGGGGTCCTCCATCAAATCGCGCGTGGCCTCCTCAAACGATATGCGCAGCACCTTGCTCAGCATCTTACCGCCACCGGCCAGGTAATAGCAAAGGCTATGGCCCATCACCTCAACGCACACAATCTCCGATACCTTCACCCGGCGCTCATTGCCGGCGGTTAGCACGGCGGTGTAGGTTTCCACCTGGTTGCCCAGGGCCTGTACCGCGTGGCTTATCGCCCTGTGCAGGTTTTCTTCGGTCACGGGTTTCAGCAAATAGTCGGTTGCGCGCACCGCAAAAGCCTCCACCGCAAAATCGCGCGATTTTGTAATGAAGATGATGGCGGAACTGCGCCCGGCGGTGCGGATGGTTTTGGCCAGGGCAATGCCGTCCATCTCCGGCATAATCACGTCCAGCAAAAACAGGTGGTACTGCTGCCCATTTGAAATGGCAGCAATCAGGTCATCAGTGTGGCAAAAAATGTCCACACCAATTTGAAGCTGGGGGTTCTGCGCCTGGTAACGTTCCAGCATTTCCCCCACCCGCAAAGCTTCTGGCTTTTGGTCCTCACAAATTGCAATATTCAACATAATTCCTATCTCCTAACTACCAATTCTACATAGTTTAACGGCAAATGTAAATTGATTGTGAGGATTCTCACACCAGATGTTGAATGAGCACACACTTTGCCCGCGCGCTGTGCGTAAGTTATGTTACTATTATCAATAGTGGCAAAAATTTCGGTTTGTGCCAACAGGTTGGCCAGTATGTGGCAAACTGTGGCAGTGCAAAAACCTATCCAAATGGAGGGGCGTTTTTGCTTTTTTAGTTTTGTTGCCGTTTGTCCCGGCGGTCGTTTTGCCCACCGGGGCAAAAACGTACAATCACCAAATAGGAATGAGGGGTATTCAGATGAAAAAGTACATTGCGGAACTGATTGGCACCTTTGTGCTGGTATTTTTTGGCTGTGGCACGGCGGTGGTGCTGGGCGGCCTTGCGGGCGGCGTTGCGGGCAGCACGCTGGGGGCTGTGGGTATTGCGCTGGCCTTTGGCCTTTCCATTGTGGCCACGGCCTATGTTATTGGGCCGGTTTCGGGCTGCCATATAAACCCGGCTGTCTCGCTGGCCATGCTTATTTTAAAACGCATGAACGCAAAAGATTTTGTGGGTTATGTGGTGGCGCAAATTCTGGGCGCGCTGGCCGCCTCGGGTATTATGAAGTGGATTACCCTGAACACCGAGGCGCTTAGGGATACGGCCAGCCTGGGCCAAAATGGCTTTGGAGCCGAGAGCGCCGTGGGCCTTTCCATGGGTGGGGCCATAGTGGTGGAAATCATCCTGACCTTTGTCTTCATCCTGGCTGTGGTGGGCGTTACGGCCAGCGTTAAAAACGCAAATGTGGCGGGCATCGTTATTGGTTTAACGCTTGCCTTTGTGCACATCATGGGCATTCCGCTAACGGGCACTTCGGTAAACCCCGCCCGCAGCCTGGCCCCGGCCCTTTTTATGGGCGGCACAGCCCTTAGCCAGGTTTGGCTGTTTTTGGTAATGCCCCTTGTGGGTGCCGCCCTTGCGGCCCTGGTGTACAAAGCCGTGCTGGCGGTAAAGGAAGACGCCCAAAAAGAGGCCTAGAGCAAATGAACATAACATGAGATATGCTGCTCTTGGCAGAAACGGCGAATGGCTGCGTTGTCGTCAATCGCAATACATACAGTATTGCTCAATCCTCCGCCTTGCCCTGCACCGTTTCTGCCTGCGTTCGCTATACCTATGTTTTGTTCATCTGCTCTAAGGCAAAACCGCACCAAAAAGCACAGAGGAAGCGCCGGACGGCAAGATGCTAAAAATGCGTCTGCGCCCGCTTTGTATGGTGCTGCCTAGCGTAAAGCGGTTTGTTGTAATACACCCCCGCGCCCTGGTTTGGCCCTATGGCGAAGCCGGGGCCTTGCCATGGGGGGCTGTGCAAAATCTATGCAAGGGCTTTCCTGGGGCAGGGCGGGCCCCACCGCAAAAAAGAAAAAGGGGGAGTGGAACATGTTTAAAAAAATGAATGGGCCCGAAAAAAAGCGTTTTTGGTTAACCTTTTGGGCATACATCATTGTGGCGCTGCTACTGCTGGGGTACTTTGCCGGCACCATGTTGGTGGAGCGCTGGGACGACCGCGACGGCTATGAGGATTACTTAAAGGATTCGCCCGAGCTTGCGGCCAAGGTGGAGCAGATTGTGGCCGAAAAAGACCCCGTAGAGGTAAAAGTGGGCACCTATGTGGAAAACCTGCGCGAACTGAACATAAAAAGTTCCTACTACCGTGTGGAGTTTATGGTATGGTTCAACTGGGAGGGCGACGCCGAGCTGGACCCCGCCCATGATTTCAGGATATACAAAGGCCTGGAAAACAAGCGGGTGGTTTTGGAGGAGGTGCACGAGGGCAACCAGCACTACCAACTGGTAGGGGTGGACGCCTCCATCTCCAAAAACTTCGATACCCAGCGCTTCCCGCTGGAATCTCACCAGCTTCGCATCTATGTGGAATCCACCAGCCCCATCCACGAGGTGGTGTACCTGGCCGATAAAGAGAACAGCGGCATGAACCCAAACCTCACCATCTCCGGCTTTAAGCTGATGCGCAACGATATGGACGTGGTTTCGTACATGTACGAGAGCACCCACGGCAACCCCACGGTGCCCAAAAACGAAATTAGCAGCGAGGTGGTAACGGCTTTTGAAATCAACCGCGCAAATTTTGGCCTGTACTTCAAATGCTTTATTGCGCTGTTTGGCACGGTCACCTGGGTGTTAATCGCCCTGTTTATCTGCACCTACCACCATGTGGACCCTTTAAGCATGATTCCCGCAGCCCTGTTTGGCACGGTGGGGAACATTATGATAGGCGCAAGCCTGGTGCCCGACGCTTTGGAGATGGGCCTTTTAGAGTATGTGAACTTCTGGGGCATCATCACCATACTGGGCGGGGCCATCGCCATCATCAACATCAACCGCGTGCGCAAAAAAACCAAGGATGAGGACAACCAGCTTTTTGCCAAGTTTTACGGGCGGATGCTGTTTTATGTACTGCTGTTTGTGGCGGTTTCGGGGCAGGTCATCCTGCCGCTTTCCGCCTATATCTGGCGTGGGTAACCCAGTATGAGAGAGCGCCTGTTTACGCTGATTGAAAAAGCCCCCCCGGGCGATAGGCTTAGCAAGCTATACGATATGTTCATTGTGGTGGTGGCCTTTATAAGCGTCACCCCCCTGATGTTCAAAACCGGCACCCCGTTTTTGCAAGCGGTGGATTTGGTCACGGTGTACATCCTGTTTGCCGACTATATCTTCCGCTGGCTAAGCTGCGATTTACGGGAGCAAAAACCCGGCCAAAAGCTGCTGGCCTTTTTGGGCGTAAAAGAAAAACCCTGGATGAACTTTGTGCTGTACCCCTTTACCCCCGCCGCGCTTTTGGTGCTCATCTCCCTGTTGCCCTCGCTGGGGCTTTTGGGGCGCGGCTTCCGCATCATTCGGGTGCTGCGCATCACCATTGTTTTCCGATATTCTGAAAATTTCCGCTATGTGGCCCGCGTGTTCCAAAAAGAGAAAAAAACCCTGTGCTCTGTGCTTTACATTGCCGTGTTTTACATCTTCCTCTCGGCGCTTTTGATGTTTGCCTACGAGCCGGACACCTTCGACAATTTTTTTGAGGCCACCTACTGGGCCACCACCGCCCTTACCACCGTGGGTTATGGCGATGTTTTCCCCGTCTCCGCCGTGGGCAAGCTGATTAGCATGGTGTCCTCGCTGTTTGGTATAGCCATTATTGCGCTGCCCGCCGGTATTGTCACGGCTGGCTTTGTGGATGAAATAAGCAAAGGCACCGAGCGCAAACAGCAGGCCGCGCAGGAAAAGGCCGAGCACGCGCGCCTGGCGGCGGGCAAACCCCTTGTGCGGGTAACCCCCCTTGTAAAGCACTACGCCCTGGTAATGGGCCTGGGCCTTTTGCTAAACATTGTGCTGGGGCAGCTTATTAAGGTGTTAAACTTGCCCCTTTGGCTGGACGTTACAGGCACGGCCCTTACCGCCCTACTGCTGGACCCCGCCGCCGCCCTACTGGTGGGCCTTGCCACTAACCTGTTCACAGCCGTTATCACCTTTACACCCGGCGCGCTTATCTACTTTACCACCAGTGCCATGGTTGCCATTTTGGTAAGCGCCTACCTAAAAAAAGGCGGCGTGCTGCAAAAGCGGCGCATAGTTCCCTGTGTTTTGCTGGTGGCGCTGTTCAGCACCTTGCTAACCGCCGGTACCGATTTGTGGATTACCATGGGCGGCGCGCCCCTAAACTACTGGGAACATTTCTTTTACGAAGCGGCCACCAGTATGGGCCTGCCGTATCTGGCGGCCTTTTTTGGGGCGCACCTCATTGTGCAAAGCATCGATGCGGTTTGTGTGGCGGCTCTGGTGGCTTTGCTGTACACCCTGTGGCCCAAAACACAAAAGTAAAACCTGGGCTTGCGTGTGGGCGGCCAGTGTCCAGGTATTCCTCCGCGCGTCCAAAAATTCGTCGAAAATGTGTTTTCATTTTCGACAGAATTTTTGCATGGCTTGCCTGATGACCCTGCATACCTGCTAAGCGCAGCCGCGCTGCGGAACACCCGGCCCCTGGCCGCTGGGCAGCGGGTTTGTGGTTTCGGCGGCCAGTGTCCGGGTATTCCTCCGCGCGGCGCTCAGCCCCCAAACATTTGCCCCTACCCTCTCTCCGGCGTACCGGGAAAGGGTAGGGGCGTTTTTGTTGCCTTTGTGCAAAATGTAAAATGATACATCCATTCCTGTGTCTTTCAAAAATGTGAACGCGCTGTGAAGAATTCATCACAAATGATGTCGTATTATTGTACAGCGGCGTGCAATGCGCTATACTATTTGCAGTTCATTTTAGAGGGATTGAACAGCATCATTCGATGTATCATATAAAATAGCAAATCTCTTTTTGGTTTTACCGCCCGGCTTTTTCCTTGCGAAAAACCCGATAAGCATCCAGGAAAGGAGGCCGCCGATGGGAGAAAACGAGGATAACTGGATGCGGCAAATCCCGCCGCAGCAGAGCCCGCCCGAAGAAACACCCAGCGCAACCCCGCCCGGCGGCCATGCAAGCGGGGGCGGGCGCATTCAGCGCAAGGCGGCTATACCCAGCCAGGGGCAGGCTGCCTCAGCTCCCATGGCCGCCGTAAAACCGCCGCCCGCCCGCAACGCGGGGGAGACCAAGGCCCCCCATTTTGACCCCGCCGCCACCCCCGGCCCGGAAAGTTGGCTAGGCGCGGCACCGCCCCCCAGCCTGTTTGCGGGGGAGGCAGGGCCTCAAAACAGCCCAACGCCGCCCGCCCAAACGCAGCCCGCCCCAGGGCTATTTGCCCCAAAGCAGCCCCACCTGATTGAGATGTGGGGGGAGGAAGCGCCCGCCCCCCCGCCCGCGCAAGGCGGCGGCCCGGCAGCCGGGGCCCCGCCGCCCAGCCTGTTTGGGGCTGAGGCAGAGCCCCCGTTCAGGCAAAATACAGGCCAAAGCGGCGGCCCATATGGCGGCGCCACCCTCCCCAGCGTGTGGGAGCTGGGCCTTGGCGAAGCCGGGGCGGGCGGGGAGGAGCCCCCCCGGCAAAAGGCCCGCCGCCTAAAAAAAGAGGCGAAAGCCCAGCGCAAACAGCCGCCCGAAGCCCCAGGGGCGCAGGCAGGCCCCAAGCCCCCCCCCCACGGTGTGGCAACTGGGCCTTGCCCAAAGCGAGCAGGCCGAAGGGGCCTTGCCGGAAGAGGAAACGAAAAAAACCGGCAAAAAAGACAAAAAAGGCGACAAAAAACAAAAGAAGCGTGCCAAAAAAGAGCGGCGCGCCGAAAAACGGCGGCGTGCAGGCAGTTTTGTGCGCGCCAAGCGGGAAAAATGGGCCAAAGGCCGCCTGCGCTGGCGGGAGCTGAGCGGAAAACGCCGGGCCCTGCGGCTGTTAAAATGGTTTGGTTGCTGCATGGCGGTGCTTTTGGTGGCCGCCAGCGCCTGGCTGTTTGTGTTTTGGGGCAGCAGCACCAAAAACGATGACCTGTGGCTGGATTTAAACCAAATCCCCTACAAAACCGAGACGGTTTTGTACTATACAGACCCCATTACCGGTGAGGTGGGCGAATACACTGCCCTGCCCTGCACCCAAAACAAACTGTATGTGGATGGCGCGCAGATGCCCCAAATGCTCAAAGACGCCTTTGTGGCCGTGGAGGACCAAAAATTCTACCGCCACAGCGGGGTGGATGTAAAACGCACCATCTTTGCCATGCTGAACGAGGTGAAGTACGCCCTCACCGGCAGTTACATCGGCGGAGACACCGGCCGCAAGCAGGGGGCCTCCACCATCAACCAGCAACTGGTAAAAAACCTGACGCTGGACGATGAAAACAGCAATATGGCGGGTTATCTGCGCAAACTGCGCGAAATTTACCGCGCCTGGAAGATGGACAATGACTATTCAAAAGACGAGATTCTCTCGGCCTATCTAAACACCATCAGTTTTACCGGCAACACCGCCGGGGTACAGGCCGAAAGTTTGAAGCTCTTTGGCAAAAGTGTGGAAGAGCTCACCCTGCCCGAGTGCGCTTCGCTGGCGGCTATCACCCGCAACCCGGCCCGCTACAACCCCGTAACCAACCCCGATGAGCACCTGCAGCGGCGCAACTATGTGCTTAGCGAGATGTTAAACGAGGGCTACATTGAGGAAAGTGCCTACAACGAGGCCGTGGCCGCCCCGCTGGAGGTGACGGGCGACACCGACCCGGTGCGCGAGCCCTACGTAACCAGCTATTTTACCGACGCCGTTATGGACGAGGTGGTAAACCAGCTGGTAAACGAGCGCGGCCTCACCCGCAAGGAGGCCACCCACCTTTTGTATAACGGCGGGCTGCGCATATACACCACTGTGGCCCCTGCCCTGCAGGCCGCCATGGAAGAGGAGATGGAAAACGCCCGCAGTTACCCCCGCCCCTCGCACACCGTGCAGGGCCCCCTTACCGATGAGGATGGCCAGCCGGTTTTGGATGAAAACGGCCAGCCCGTGCTGGGCGATGTGCAGGAGTACGCCCAAGCCGCCATGGTAAGCTTAAACTATGAGGGCGGTGTGTGCGCCGTTGTGGGCGGGCTTGGGGAAAAGGAGATCAGCCGCGGCTTCAACCGCGGTATGGATGCCGTGCGCCAGGTGGGCAGCACCATGAAAGGTATCGCCCCTTACCCCTTGGGTATCGAGGATAACGACATCACCTGGTCCAGTGCCTTCCCCGATAAACCCCTGCGCCAGATGGAAAACGAGCAGACCGGTGAGATGGAGGACTGGCCCGCCAATGTGGACAGGGTGTATACCGAAAAGGACATCCTGGTGCGCGATGCCTTTGCCCGCAGCGTAAACACCATCGCCGTGCGGGTGGGCGAAAAGGTGGGCAACTTCCGCATGTACAACTTTGTAAAACACAGCCTGGATATCCCCACCTTTGTGTTTCAAGATAACAAACCCGGCCCCCTGGTTTTGGGCAGCAGCACCTACGGCATTACCCCGGTGCAAATGGCCAAAAGCTACGCCATGATGGGAAACGGCGGCTTTGTGCCCCAAATTCACACCTACACCCACATTACAAACGGCCTAGGCGATACCCTGTTCAGCCGCAATACCGAGGCAAAGCAGGTGATAGGGGAGGACACGGCCTATATTATGAACCGCCTGATGGCCGAGGTGATGACGGGGGACGGCACGGCCTCGGGCATGGGGGTTTCGGGCGAGATGGAGAGCGTGGGCAAAACCGGCACCACCAGCGATATGCGCGACCACTGGTTCATCGGCCTAACCCCCTATTATGTAACGGCCAGCTGGTACGGCTACGACGATAACACCCCCCTGGATGTGGACTACCGCCACCACCCGCCCACAGCGGCCTGGCGCAGCGTGATGCGCCAGGCCCAAAACGGCCTGCCCTACCGGGAATTTGCGGCCGCCCCCGGTGTGCAGCAGCTAAGTTACTGTGCCGAGAGCGGCTACGCCGCAGGGCCAAGCTGCCCCGCCCGCCAGGGTTACTTTAAGGCCGATAATCCCCCAAAAGCAAGCTGCCCCCTGCACGGGTAGGGCAGGCCTTGCAAAAAAGTTGGCCACCCCACTTGAGGGCGGCCATACGCAGCTTTTGCCGCCATAAGCCATCCCTTTTTTCTATTAATCTTGCCGTTTTAAGGCGGCTGTGCTATACTTATATACGAACAACTGAATACTGGAAGTCTTCAGGGCAGGGTGTAATTCCCTACCGGCGGTATAGTCCGCGAACGCTGCTGCAAAGCGGCGCCGAATGGGTGCAATTCCCATACCGACAGTGATGGCAACCTCTAAAAACCCGTTCGCGGCATCGGCAAATTTCACACGGATGCTGTGTCAGAAAAACCACTTAGATACACCCAGTATCTGCGGTTTTTTCTTCCTTACCCCGCGCGAAATTTGCTCGCCGCCGCACTCGCTCAGGGTATTTAGAGGTCGCCAAAAGTCTGGATGAGAGAAGATGTGTGCAGGGGGCAAAGGCCCCGTGCCCCGGTTCACAAAGTTTTGTGGATACACCTCGAAGGCGCAGCTTTCAGGGTGTATCTTTTTGTTTTAGGAGTGATGCAAAATGGCAAGTGAAAAAACACGTAAGATGGTAACCCTTGGGGTGCTGGCCGCCATAGCCACCGTGGTGATGATGGTGGGGCGCATTGCCATAGTACCCGCCGCCCCCTTTTTGAAGTATGACCCCAAAGACGTGGTGCTGCTGATAGCGGGCTTTATGTACGGGCCGCTGCCCGCCATGCTCACCTCGCTGGCCGTGGCGCTTATTGAGATGGTTACCGTTAGCGAGGCGGGCCTGATTGGCTGCCTGATGAACGTGCTGGCAAGCTGGGCCTTTATTCTACCCGCGGCGGTTTTGTACCGCAAAAGGCACAGCCTTGGCGGGGCGCTTGTTGGCCTGGTTTTGGGCATTTTTTGCATGACGGGGGTTATGCTGCTGTGGAACTATTTTTTAACCCCGTTTTATATGGGCATCCCGCGCGCGGCTGTGGCCGCCATGCTGCTGCCGGTATTCCTGCCCTTTAATCTGCTAAAAGGCGCGTTAAACGCAAGCCTAGCCATGCTGGTGTATAAGCCCCTGGCAAACGCCCTGCGCCGCAGCCGCCGCCTGCCCGCGCCCGGTGGCGGCAAGGAAGGTTCTGCCGGCAAAGAGAATGGCGGCCAGGCGGGTGTGGCCGCCTTGGGCAGCGGTAAAACGGGCGTTGCCGTATGGCTGGTGGCCGCCTTTGTGGTGGTAAGCTGCGTGGTGGGCATTCTGGTTTGGCAGGGCATGGCCTAGGGGCCTAAGGCAACACCGCGCTAAAACAAAAATCTTGACATTCTCCCCCCGGTTCGATATAATAATTTGGCAGTGTGTAAAGCTGTGCTTGAGGTGTAGCCTATGGAACTCAACTTGCAAAAGCTGTTTGCCCAGCCGGGTACACCCCTAACCGAAGAGGGCGTGTTTGATTTTTCGGGCCGGGATTTTGGGCATTTTACCGCTGCGGCCCCCGTGCAGTTCCAGTATAGAGCCGAGGGGAAAAATGGCGAAGTTCAGCTTTTTCTAAGCCTCCAAACCACCTTACAGGCAAACTGTGCGCGCTGCCTTGCCCCTTTTGGGCGTCCCTGGCAGCTACAGCGTAACTTTTGCATCACCCGGGCCGATTTAGAAGAGGAGTTCCCCGAACTTCCCTACACACCGGGCGGCGGGCTGGATATGGAAGAACTGGCCTATGGGGAACTGCTTTTAGACGTAGACCCCGTTCTGCTGTGCCGCGAGGATTGCCCCGGCCTGTGCCCAACCTGTGGAAAACCCCCGGCGGAATGCGCCTGTGCCAAAAATGGCGAAGGAGACCCCCGCCTGGCAGTTTTAGCACAACTGTTAAACGATAACTAAATGGAACCCTGCCCCTTGCTTTAAGCGGGCAGCCAAGATAGAGGGAGGTGCTTATCATGGCAGTACCAAAGAGAAAACATTCCAAAGCCCGCCGGGACAAAAGGCGCTCTAACGTTTGGAAGCTGGACGCCCCAACCCTTGTCACCTGCGCCCAGTGCGGCTCTTACCGGGTTCCGCACCAGGTGTGCGGTCACTGCGGTTTTTACAAAGGCCGCGAAGTGGTAAAACCCAAAGAGGACTAATGCCTTGAAAAGCCGGCGCAGGGTGCAAACCCCCTGCGCTTTCTTTTGTTACGGCCAATTGTTTGCCGGCACCCCCAAGGCGCGCGGCCCAAAACCAACCCAAACGCCAATGCCAAACCCAATTTCTGAACCATACGCACATCTCAACCTAAGCCCAAACCCCAGCCCCAGCCCAAGCCCCTAAACCACACGCCAACCCCACCCCCCGGCCAAACCGGCAACCTGTGCAGAAAGGCGGCCCCCTATGCCCGTTGAAATTTTGGACGTACAGCGTCATTCGCCCGCGTGGAAGGCGGGCCTTCGTGGTGGCATGAGCCTTGTCTCCATCGATGGACGCGAGATAGACGACGGGCTGGACTACGAGTTTTACTCGGCGGGGGAAAACCTGAAGCTTTTGGTTTTTGCAGACGGAGAGGAAAAGCAAATACAGGTAAAAAAGGCCGAGGGCGAAGCCTTGGGCTGCGAGTTTGGCAGCTACCTCATCAGCGCCCAGCGCCACTGCCGCAACCACTGCGTTTTTTGCTTTGTAGACCAGCTCCCCGAGGGGCTGCGTTCCTCGCTGTATTTTAAAGATGACGACGAGCGCCTGGGCTTTTTGTTTGGCAATTACATCACCCTAACAAACCTAAGCCAGCGCGATATACAGCGTATTATCGAAATGCGCATCTCGCCCATCAATGTAAGCGTACACACCGTTAACCCCCAGTTACGCGTAAAGCTTATGGGGAACAAAGACGCGGGTAGGGCGCTGGAAATACTGCCAAAACTGGCAGAGGCGGGCATTTTTCTAAACGCCCAGCTTGTGCTTTGCCCCGGCTTAAACGATGGTGACGAACTGCGCCGCAGCCTAACCTGGCTGGTGGAAAACCTGTACCCCGCCTTGCAAAGCGTGGCCGCCGTGCCCGTGGGGCTCACCAAGTACCGGCAAAACCTGTACCCCTTGCGCAGCTACACCCCCGCCGAGGCCGAGGCCCAGCTGGATATCCTGCTGGAATACGGCGAGGCCTGCCTGAAAGAGAAAGGCGAGCGGCTGATATTCCCCTCCGACGAATGGTTTTTGCTGTGCAAACGCCCCATACCGGGCGAAGATTTTTACGATGGTTACCCCCAGCTGGAAAATGGGGTGGGGATGTGGCGCCTTTTGCAGGAGGAATTTACCGCCGCTTTAGGGACGCTGGAAGAGCAGGAGGAGCCCCCGCCCCCCTGCGAAGCAGACCTTGCCACCGGTACGCTGGCCGCCCCGCTGCTGCAAAACCTTGCCAAAGCCCTGCACGCCAGCTACCCGCAGCTTGTGCTGCATGTGCACGCCATTCAAAACGATTTTTTGGGCCACAGCATCACGGTGGCGGGGCTATTGTGCGGGGTAGATATACAAAAGCAGTTACAGGGCAGGCTGTATACAAAACACCTGTTGCTTAGCCAAAACCTGCTGCGCGCGGGGCAGGCCGTGTTTTTGGATGACCAAACCCCCGAAACCCTGGCCGAGACCCTGCACACCGAAGTGCATATGATACCCGGTGACGGCGCAAGCCTGCTGGATGCTGTGCTGGCCTGCCCGGTGTAGCGCATCTAAGGCAACACCGCACAAAGCTGACGCAGCCGCATCACCGGCATCTTTACCCGTCAGATTCCCCAAAAATGCGCGGGAATACACCCAGTATTCCCTGTGCTTTTTGTGAAA
>CAZKBM010000075.1:0-15151 GCA_964550985.1 uncultured Oscillospiraceae bacterium | reverse complement strand
GTCTGTTTTTTATGAAAATTATCAGCTATGTAGATTGCCGTTGTAGAAGCAGTTGCATCTTCCAATTAGATACAGAACATTTATCGATAGGATGAAGCAAACCAGGTGCATATTTAGGTGCATCACGTGCTGGTTTTTCATAAAACATGGTGACAGCTTATGATAGGCGAGAATCAGAAAAACAATATATAATCGCATATGTTGACGTTTCGTAAATGATGGTAAACCCCAGACCATCTGGCTCATAACTGGTCGGTCCCGGGTTCGAGTCCCCGAAGGTCCACCACGAAAAAACACTTGGTAACGCTAATAAATAGCGAATAGCAGGTGCCTTTTTTTGTGTAAAAAGAGGCACAAATAGGGTTTTGCACCCCATTTGCACCCCTTTTTGAAAGGTCCAATATTTTCGGGTTAGTCCAATAGGTAAATATGCGGTTCGTTTAGCGCAATATAGAGCCGTTCAATTTCCGCTTGAATTTGGCCGAGCCGGGCATTGGCGTCGGTTATTTTTTGCTCGGCGTCCGAAAGCTCATCAGCTGTAAGGGAAACCAAGGCGCCTAGACGGGAAAGGTGGGCTTCTAATTCCGTACTTCGTATGTCCGCATAATTCATAAAAATTTCCCCAAAAAGAAACGTTCTAAACTTTGAACCTTTTCCCCAATTTTACCACGTACACTAAATTTATAAAAGTTCAAATTTTGGAACAGGGGGTGTTTTTGATGAAATTGGTGCAGGACATTGGAATTGGGCAGAATATCAGACGTTTGCGTAAGGCTTGTGGCCTCACACAAGACCAAGTGGTGGTACAGTTGCAGGTGATGGGCATACCGCTCTCCAGGCCCTCTTATGTAAAAATTGAAGGCAACAAGCACAATCTTCGTATTTCTGAATTGCTGGCCCTGCAAAGTATCTTTCAGTGTGAGGTTTCGGAATTTTTTAGAGAGGTTGGCTTGCCAAAAGAAAAACCGTAAAGCAGGCATGAATAGGAAAAGGTATATGTAAGTGACCGCGAGCAGAAACAGCTTGAAAAACTGACCCATCAATCCGGCCTCAGCCACTCTTCCCTGGTCACTCTTCCCTCATCTGCCCGTTGCGGATGAAGCAGGAAATGGAGGGTGAAAGGGAACAACCGCTAAAGGCCAAATAAGTTCAAAAACTTTTGCCAAACCGTCAATGGCGCTTCCTCAGGAACTGTGGGTGCAGCCGTGTCAGCTTTTTCAATGGCCTCTGTTTTGGCCACAAATTGAACAAACTCAATGTTGGTGTTTTTGTTGGATACAAAGGACACTGGCTCAAAGTCTGCGCCCGTCATGTCATTGACGGTCGATGTGATTTTATCGTTGATTGTGGTGCCAATATCGGCGGTTTTATCCCGTAATTCTAATGTTCCGCCTTTCAGTTCCAGTGTGCCATCATACAGGCGCACACTTCCGTCATATAGGGCAATCGCACCGCCAAGCGCTTCTGCACAGCCGTTTTTTAGTGTGAGGGTGCCGTTACATAGCGCAAGGGCACCATCATAGAGAGCGGCTGCGCCGTCTAATAAGGCTGTCGTGCCATCTGAAAGTTCTATAATACCACCTTGGAGCTGTACCGTACCATTTTCCAAGCTTATCGAGCCCTCCAGCAGCCGGGCACTGCCACTCTGTAGCTGGGTTAGGCCCGTAAGCATTTCCGCACTTCCATTTTTCAGCACGGCAATGCCATTGTATAAAGCGTTTGCGCCTGCCTGTAAATCAGAGGCACCCAGTGCCAAGGCATCTGCGCCGCTTTTTAGGCTTTCCGCACCCATAGTTGCCGTGCCCACTGCGTCTGTGTAATTTTTTAGCCCAAGATAAAACTGGTTGTATGCATCCAGCTGTGCTTTAATTGCTAAAATGGCTTGGATGCTGTCTCCGCCACTTTGTGCGTTGCCATTGTTGGCCAGGGTTATGGTGCGCTCTATGCTGCCGGTATTTACGTCTAGCACCGTAGGTGTATAGTTTGAAACACGCAAGATTTCCGCATTGGCGTTTGGTGGTTCTGGCTCGGTATTTTCCTGCATCAAATCGGCAGGAATATCCCCCGCAGGCGCTTGGGCTGTAGGTGCGTCTAAATTAGCGCTATCGGGCGCCGCTTCTCCGTCCCCGTTAGCAGCTTCCGATACAACCGGCCTGCTAGGTGTTTCGGGAACCGCTGGCACGGCGGGCTCTTCGGGTATCACAGCGGCTTCCGGTTCGGCAATGTCTGGGGTCAGTGCGGAAGTGCCTGCGCCGCTAGGCAAAGTTTGCAGCAAGCCTGTTAGCACCCCATCATAATTCTCAGGTGTTAGGGAGATTGCGGGTATTCCCATGGCCGAAAGGCTTTGGTTGATTTGCGCCCCAGCCTGTGTGGTAAGGCTTACAAAGACGGTATAGGCACCTCCTACAAGTTCCTCATTGCGGGAGGAAAGGGCGGTCAAACCGCTGGAAAGATTTTCTGCGCCGTTTTTTACTTCGGTTGCTCCCGCCCCCATGCCTTTCAATCCTTTTACCAAGTTTTCGGCACCCGTCATTGCTTCACTCAGACCATTGTCAATTGCAGTGCCACCGGTAATGATCTGTGGCGTATTGCTGTAAAGTTCAGAAATTCCTGCGTTCAAATCCTGTGCCCCTTGCTGTACAGCTTGGCCGCCGTCCAGCAACTCTTCTGCGCCACC
Organism: uncultured Oscillospiraceae bacterium; assembly: GCA_964550985.1. Classification (GTDB taxonomy): domain Bacteria; phylum Bacillota; class Clostridia; order Oscillospirales; family Ruminococcaceae; genus JAAYCI01. Next base: position 12,474 of record CAZKBM010000075.1, on the reverse strand, counting down.
ATGCAGGGCACTGGCGCCGTTTTTCATACCGGATGCCCCGTTTGTAAGGTTAGTTGCTCCCCCATTTAGGGCTTGCGCACCGCCGGCAAGTGCGGAAGCACCGCCGGTAAGCGCAGAAGCACCATCTCTCAGTTCGGCGGCGCCACTGGTTATATCGCTTGCACCATCGTCCAGCCTGGCAATTCCATCGGTGGCTTCTGCAATATCCTCATCATTCTCAAATTCAACATCAAGGTTCATAGAGAGAGGCACACCATTGATGGCAATTTCGTCCATTTCAAAGTCAGTAACATCGGCACGTATCTCGGTATCCGCTCCCTTACCTGGGAGAATGGTGTAAGTAAGTTGTTTCTTTCGCCCAATATTGGCAGTGGTGGCATCGGTTGCCACAATATTTTTGCAGAGATTGGTGTCCAGCGTGAACGATGCCTGCAAGGCATAATTTTCAAAGAAGGGGCTGTCACAGTCCGTGTTTTCACGAACAGTCATCTTTATTTTTAATGCTCCACTTTTTCCTGCCAATTCATCGGCAGATATTTCGGCCTCATTCAAAAAGTAGCGTATAGAGAAATTCCAGGGGATGGTGTTGTTACTCAAAATTCCCTCGTAATACAGCGTTCCCGCCTTGGTGTCGATGGTGACCGTTTCATCTTCAAAAACAATTCTTTCGTCTGAAGTCATGTTACGCAGCGAGGTGTAATCGCCATAGTCAATAATTCTTCCGTCCTCGCTCAGAGCAAAGGTATTCACAACATAAACCTTTGCCACAGAGCCGTCGGAGTTCAGGTTGATATAGACAACTTCTTGCTTTGGGGTATTCTGTTCCGAGGCTGCAACTCCAGTAACCATGCCTGCTGTGAGCAAGGCAAGCACCAAGACAATTGCCAACATGCCCCTTGCGGTGTTTCTTGTTATTTTCTTTTTAAACATTGTGTAAAACCCTCCTAGTTTTTTTCTTTTTCTCTCCTCGTACCACCCATCTGTCAAAAAGATAGAGTAAGCCGGGGAGAACAAATAATACGATGCCAAGTGAACACAAGGTTCCACGCCCAAGCAAAAGACCGAGTTGTGACAGAACCCCGTGTGTAGAGATGATTCCCAGTAAAAAGCCCACAAGTGTCAGCACTATGCCGGAGGTTAGAATAGAGAGCGTTACACCCCTTAAGGTTTGAACAACAGCCTCTTTTTTCTCAAAAGTATGTCGCATTTCTCTGTATCGCTCGGTTAGAAGAATGGCGTAATCTACGGTGGCGCCCAGTTGCACAGAACTGATGATCAGATACGCAATGTAGAATATGACGGAGCCACTAAAGTACGGGACAGCCAGGTTAATCCAGATGGCCGTTTCTATGCTAAGCACCAAAATGATGGGTAAGAATACCGACTTCATGGTGATTAGCAACACAAGGAATACTGCCAAAATCGCTACCACATTTACCTTAACCATATCGCCTGTTATGGTGCTCATGAGGTCATAGGTGCTGACCCCCTCGCCTGCCAAATAGTATTCCTGTGGATAATGCTGTGAGGCAATTTGCCGTATTTCCTCCACAAGAGCAAAGGCGTCGTTACCTTCTAAATCGGTATCCAGCGAGAGCACGAAGCGGCTGTACTGCTCGCTCATCAGCAAAGAAAGCGTTTCGTTATCGAGGTAGTCGATGGGAATCTCCGCCCCCGCCATATCCACATAGGAGATAATGCTGGTCACCTGCGGCAATTCCTTTAGTTCTGCAGATAACTTTTGTTCCTCTGCCAAATTGCCTTTTGGAACGAGAAGAACATAGGTGTCACTTTTTCCAAATACCTTTTCAATCTGCTCTATATCTCGGCCAAGCGGTGTTTCCGCCCCAAAAATATAGGAGGAACCATAGTAAAAATCGTTGCGGTTTGAAGCGAGATTTGCCGGCACAATGAGAAGGGCAAAGAGGGCAAGCGCCGGTAGCATCACACGCTGCACCAGTTTGCCAAAACCGGTAAAACCCGGAATAAAAGAGCGGTGGTGTGTTTTGTCTATCAGGCGATAACAGCTTAAAATGAGGGCGGGCGAAAACACAAACACTACGATAAGGCTGATGGCTATACCCTTGGCCAGTGCCAGCCCTAAATCTGGGCCAATTCTAAACCGCATCAGGCAGAGTGCCAGGAAGCCGATAACAGTGGTAAGCCCACTGGATAAAATGGACGAGGTGGATTTGCATAAGGCGTTTACCATGGCCTCTTTGACGTCGTCCGTCTCTTTCCGGCACGCCATAAACCGGTGCAAGAGAAAAACAGAGTAGTCCAGGGAAACGGCAAGCTGTAGAATGTTTCCGGCGGCGTTTGTAACAAAGGAGATTTCTCCAAAGATGAGGTTAGAGCCTCCGTTTATAATAATTGCTACCCCAAGCCCACACAGAACCACCAGTGGTTCCACCCACGATGTGGTGGTAAGCAATAGAATGAGCAGGACAAGGAGAACGGCGATGACGGCAATCTGTGGAATTTCCGAGACGGTACCTTTTGTGGCTGTCGCCGTTGCAATGGCCGACCCGTCCGCCGCATTCTCTTCTCCAATCAATTCGCGAAGCGCATCCACCGCTAGCACTCGCTTATCATCTGCTATTGTGAGGGAGAAGAGGGCGTTGTTATCCTTGTAGTAGGTTTCTACAGTATCACGGTCCGCCATATTCAGTGGAACGGTCACATCCATGGCGTCGTCCAGCCAAGTTACATCTGTCACTCCCTCAATTTGCAGAAGCTTTTCTTTATACGCAAGTGCCTGCGGAATGGTGGTTTCTTTCAGCATCACGCGGGCATTGGGAATACCACCACCAAACTCCCGCTGCATCAGTTCCAAGGATATGGTTGATGGACTATCCTCCGGCAGATAGGCATTCATATCGTAATTTACTGCCACCAAAGGCTTGCACAGAAAACTTGCCACCGCACATGCCGCAAAAAATACCAAAATCCATTTTCGGTGCGAGCATACCCACTCGAAAAATTTTTTCTTAGACATTCCGCCCTCCTTGCTCAAAAATTAACAATTGAGTTTTAATTGACATTTGCTACGGTTTTCATTATACTAGGTTTAGATGAAGGTGCAAGGTACAATTAAATAGCAAATGTCAATTAAAATACAAAAGTGGATAAAAGGTTTCCGAATGGAGGGCCATAATGGAAAAAGCACAAGATTTACGCATTATAAAAACACACATGGCTTTAAACAAGGCGTTTTTAGAAATGCTGAAAGAAAGGCGTTTTGAGGAAATAACGGTTAACGAACTATGTGAGAGAGCTATGGTGCGCCGCGCTACATTCTACAAACACTTTGCAGACAAGTACGAGTTTTTTACCTTTTTTGTAAGCGCGATACAAAAGCAATTTGAAGCGGAAAATCCGGCACTTCAAACGGACAGAAACCCGAGGGGCTACTGCCTCAGCATGACGAAAAAGCTGGTAGAATTTTTGGTTGCCAACAGCGATGTGGTGAACTGTATCCTCCACAGCAATATGGCCCCGGTGCTCTTGGATCTGCTATCGGAGCAAATAACCGCCACGCTCAGCAGCCGCCTAAAGGAGAGTGCAGAATCAGGGTATCAGCTCCCGGTCTCCCCCGATATTTTGGCGACCTTTTATGCGGGTGGCCTGTTGCGCGTACTACACCGCTGGCTCACGCAAAAAAGAACGATTTCCGAACAGGACTTATTGGAAGAAATTGAAAAGATTTTGACTGCTTTGATTTCGGTTTAGGAACTCCATAGATAAGAAATACGCCCTGCCTTCTATTACAGTTTCTCAAAAGATTGCGCAGCAAGCTTTTGCTATTAGAGTTTCTCAAAAAGCTGCGCAGCAGGTTTTTGTAAGAAACTCTTATACAGAGTAAAAACTGTTATGCAGCGCCTGAATTTTCCCGTATTTATGCGCTACAGTTTGTTAGTTTGCTGTAAAAAAGCTGCCAGCAACTGCCGGCAGCTTTTTTTATTGCTTACACTATAAATTCCCTTGGTATATCCGTTTGCCTGGGCTCAAATAGTGGTTCAGTACCGCCTCGGTAGACTTTTCCAGATTCCCTTGACGTAGAATATCATACAGAGTTACATGGGTTTCCCACTGGTTCACAAAAATATCGAATACCGAGGCCCGGTTGCCGGAATAAAACATGGCTATATTCAGGGGGCTTAGGTTTTTCCATAACATGGCTAGATGCTTAACCCCGCTATTTTCCACAATGGCCATGTGAAAAGCTTCGTCCCCACCCACCAAACCGTTGGCATCCCTCTTTTTTTGTGCCACCTCCATCTGATGCAAAGCGTGCTCCATCTCCATTAAAAGCGGAACAGCAATCCCGCCTCCCGCAGCTTCTATGGCTATTTTTTCCAGTTGTCCCCGTAGGAAAAAAACTTCCCAGGACTCTCTGGGTGAAAGGAACACCACGGTGTAGCCCTTGTTTGTCTCATAGTTTACCATGCCTTCGCTCTCAAGGCTTTTCAGCGCCTCGAGTATGGGCCCGCGGCTGGTTTTTAGCACTTTGGCAATACTGGCTTCGGTGATATGACTGCCTGGGGCAAATTCTCCGCTCAAAATTTGGCTACGGATATAGTCCGTCGCATTTTCAAACAGGTTTTGCCGTGGTTTTTCCGCCACTTTCTTACCTCCCAATATCCAGTATCAGCTATTTTCTTTTTTTAATTATACAACACTTATAGTAATAGATAAAGTGACCTTGCCCATCGTTTTGTAGGCTGCGTTTCGCGCCGAACCTGTAGTGGCGGGCGTGGTAGCAGCAAAAAAGCCAGCCCGAATGGTGTTTGTCCATTCAGGCTGGCTTTTGTTATACTGTTCATGCAGTCCCTCGCTAAATAGTGTCATCATATATCTGACTCTAAGTGGCAACTTCTTGAGCCGCTACTGCCGGGACATGCCGGGCAATGGGGCGGCATAAGGGGTAATAGCTTACTCAACAGCCATTGGCGTAGCCCGGAAAGCATTGGCCACTTTATCCATCACAACCTGGCGGTCGAAGCCTGAATCCAAAACCGTATTCTGGGTGGATTCGCTTTCTATCAGTACTGTGGTAACATCCAAAGGCTCCCTCTTGTCAGCAGCCAGCAGAGCGCCTACCTGGAGTGAATAACAAGAGGAATCGGCCCCGGATGCCTCGGTTTTAGTTGTTTCGATGGTTGCGACCACATGATTGTTAGAGATATAGTTTCCCCTGCCCGATACGACACGTATTATAACAGGTGTCGCACCGGTTGGCGTGATATATCGGGTATTGATCGCCTCAGAAATATGATTTGCAACGAGCGTGTTGTTGTTTCCTCGAATGTACAAAAGGCCAAATAAATCCTCCAGCCCGTTGTTGCACGCCTGCATGGGCGGCCAGGGCTCATGATCGCGATAGAAATGATTTGCTGAAACCAAATTATCCGAACAATTGTCCTCAAACACCAACATGCCAGGGTAAAATGAGTGGAATCGATTGGATGTAACTGTGGAGCGTGTTACACCAGAAAAGTAGATACTGCTTGCCCCCCGTGGAAAGGTATTGTTCGCCGTAACCAATAGCCCTCCAAAGTTTTGTGCATAAATAGAATAACCCTTATAGCCGGCGCCAATCAAGTTATCCGTGATTTTGGACGCTTGCCCCCAGCCCCGCAACTCGATACAATTGCCGCATTCAGCGATGAAATTATCATGTATGGACAGTGCGTCAGCGCCGTAAATGGTGATTCCATGCTCCAGGTACAAAAGCCCCATGCCCGTAACCCGAAACGAATCCTGCGCGCTTGCGACATAAATGCCCGTTTTTCCATTTATATAGCTGTTTTCCGCGTTGTCTTCCACTTTGCCCTTGTTAGAAAAATGCACCCCATCAATACAAAAGTCGGAAAAATGTACCGAACTGATTCGGGGGTTTCCGCTGCGGTTTATATAAAAGGCGGCCCCCGCAGCTTCTTCGCTGCCGGTTTGGGGGCTGATATCCACCAGGACGCGGCTGCCACCCGGCCACAGTTCGTGCCAATCCACCAGTTCTTCCTCCGGCGTATTGAAGCGAATGCTGGAGGAAGTAAAGCCATGCCCAGACCCCATGATTTTCAGATAGCTGATGTCGATGACGACTTGGCTGCGCAGAGGGTAGTCACCCGGTGGAAGATAGATGACCGCCCCCGGCTTGCCGCCGTCATGGATATCCCGGTTTGTCTGCCTGCTTTTGATATCTGCGATGATGCTATTGATCACCGCCCCGATATCCTCATAGGGGTTCCCGGTTTTCCACTTGGTTACGTCATAGTAATTGTTGCCCATACTTTCATCTCCTGTTTTGGCAGACATAGACATCCCCCTGATCCTGTAGCTCCCATATCTGTACACTTGCTATGGCAACGGATCCGCCCTCGGCTTCCAGCCAAATCTCCTGAGGTGTGTGGGTGGGGTAGTAGGTGCAACTCATGCAGGTGCGGCCGCCATCGGTAAACAACTCCAGTGAGGAGATGTCGGAGAATACCCGCAGTTGCAGCGTTTTCCCTTCCAGCAGCAGCGGGCAGCTGCGCACACCATGGCTGTGCCCTTCATCGGCCTGGCTGCGGCTTAAGAACAACTGCTTGTGTTCAAAATCCAGCGTTACCCTGGTGCGGTGCATTTTGTTTCCACGCAGGTACAGATGCAGAAACTTGGTGGTGGTGTGGCCAAGAGGAAGTTCCAACTGCATTTCGAAGCACGCCGGGTTGGCGGCAGGGAGTTGTACCGGCTGCTGGCCTACTACCAGCGCCTGCTGCTCCCACAGCTCGCCTCGCAATGCTTCAAGTTCCGGTATGGGCAATAACATCACCCGGTTTTGCGCATCCAGCGAAACCACGCGGGGCAAGGCCATGCCTCCGCACCACCCCTCACCGGGCGTAGGGCCGAAGCCATTCCACCCGGGCATCCACTCCCACCCATTTTGCCAGGCCATCAGGATGGTGCGCCCCTTTGCATCCTTCATGGACTGGGGCGCGTAATAATCACTGCCCCAGTCCAGCTCACCCTGCGCTTGCGGGAGGAAGCGTCCGGTTGCAAAATCCATCTCACCCACCAGGTATACTGCTGTGCTGTACCCAGCAAACATAGGGGAAAAGGTAAGCACCCATTTTTCACCCAGCGGAAAGAGGTCGGGGCATTCCCACATACTGCCCAGTTTACCGGCCGAACGCAACAGGATTCCCCTGTAGTCCCAGCTTTTTAAATCGGCTGAATGATAGAGCAAGGCGCAGCCCTCGCCACCCTGCCGGGCGCCAGCGCCAATGGACGCGCCAACCACCATATACCACTTGCCCTCATGGCAGAACACCCGGGGATCACGGAAATCCTCAGAAATCCCCTCAGGCCGCTGGGCAATTACAGGGTTGCCTGCGTACTTTTTGAAGGTGAGCCCGCCGTCCCGGCTGGTGGCCAGGCACTGGGTTTGAACTATTTCCTTGCCATTGCGTGTGGTGCCGGTATACAGAACTGCCAGCTCCCCATTCACCTCCACGGCAGAACCCGAAAACACCCCGCCTTCGGAATGATCATCGTAAGCCTCGCTGGGGGCAAGGGCGATGGGTAGATGCTCCCAGTGCACCAGGTCTCTGCTGGCGGCATGGCCCCAGTGCATGCTGCCCCAAACCGCTGCATAGGGGTTGTGCTGGTAAAACAGGTGGTATTGGCCGGCGTGGTAAATGCAGCCGTTTGGGTCGTTAAGCCACCCGCCCGGGGCCATAAAGTGATACTGCTGACGCCAGATACCGGCGGCTGCCTGCCGAGCCAGCTTGGCGCGGGCTGCCTCGGCCTGGGCGATGCGTTGCGTATGCTCCAAACGTCGTCCTCCTCATACCAAAGCGACACAGAATCACTCTGTGCCGCCTGTTGCTGTCCATGGTTATTCCTTCACAGCGCCGGCGGTAAGCCCCTGCACGATGTATTTCTGGGCAAATATGGCCAGAATTATGATGGGGAAGCTGAACAGGAAAGACGCCGCCGTCATGGGCCCCAGGTTGATTTGGTAGGAACCCAGGAACTCGGAAAGCGCCACGGTAAAGGTCTTGGCATGGGTGCTGGTCAGCATCAGGCTGAGCAAAAAATCGTTCCAAGCCAAAAATAGGGTAAAAATACCGGCAGTGGCGATGCCCGGCATACTCACAGGCAAAATCACCCGGAAGAAGGTGACCAGCGGGGAGGCGCCATCCACACAGGCGGCTTCGTCCAAAGATACCGGGATAGACTGGAAAAAGCCAATCATAATCCAAATGACCATGGGCATGTTGGTTGCGGCTAAGGCCAACACCAAAGCGATGCGGGTATCATATAGGCCGGCGCTGGTGATGATGCGGTAGATGGGTACTGCGATGGCCGACAGTGGAACCATTTTGAGAAAGAATACGCTGGCCAGCAAGGCGGCGCTCAGCTTGGAATTGGCCCTCACCAGCGCAAAGGAGGAAAGCGAGCCCAGCAGCACCGCAATGGCCGTGCTGCCAAACGCGGCGATGGCGCTGTTGCCCAGCGATAGGCCCACGCTCATATAGTTGTTCATCTCCACATAGTTTTCCACAGAAAAGGTTTCGGGGAAGAAGGTGGGCGGGATGGAGATGACCTCGCCGGCCGGCTTGAAGGACGACATGGCCAAGAAAAGATAGGGGAACAAGAACAGGGCGGCCATCACAATGGTGATAATCAGCAGAAGGACGCGGACAAACCTCGCCTTGGATTTGGAACCCTGTACCATTATGGCCGCCCCCTATTCGGTTTCCACATGCCACGCATGAAAATCATAGCGAACACCAACAAAAGCAGCACAAAGATGATGGCGATGGCGCTGGCGTAGCCCACATCATTGTACCTTACCAGCGTGCGGTAGATGGTGACGCTGAGCAGTTCGGAGGAGCTTTGCGGGCCGCCCTGGGTGAGCACCCACACAATGTCAAAAGTACGGGCGGCATCTACAATGCGTATACTTACAGCCGTAAGAAGCACCGGCATAATGCCGGGCAGCTTCACCCGAAAGAATTTTTGGATGGCGCTGGCGCCATCGATGGAAGCCGCCTCCAACACGCTGTGGTCTAAACCGTTTAGCCCAGCCAGCAGCATCAGCATCATAAAAGGGGTGGTCAGCCAGATGTCCGCAATGCAGCAGGAAAACAGCGCCACCTTGGGGTCGGCCAGCCACATGATATCGTTCACGTTGCCGATGAGGCCGATGCGTTGCAACAGGGTGTTAAAAATGCCAAACTGAGTATTTAGCATCAGCTTCCAGGTAAGGCCGGCCACTATGGGCGCAATCATCAGTGGCGTTAAGAGAAAGGAACGCAGTACTTTGTTGCCGGGAAAGGGCGCGCTGAAAAGCAGCGCCAATATCATGCCCAAAACCAGTTCCGCCGATACGGCGGTTGTTGTGTAGAGGATGGTGTTTTTAAGCGGCTTGAGAAACGAGGGGGAGGTAAACAGCTTTGCGTAGTTGGCAAAGCCCACAAAAGTCCGCTCACCAGCCAATTGGTAATCAAAAAAGCTGTTTGCCAGCATCTGTAAGATAGGGATTAGCAGAAAAACAAGCATAAACAGCGCGCCGGGCAGGAAGAATAAAAGCAGGGTTTTACGGTTTATCATAGGACGCAGATTCCCCCCTCTGGCGAAACACCGTGGGAATACACGGCATTCCCACGGCGCCAGCCTTATTTGTGTATAAAGGGCTTACAGAACGGTTAACCCATAATGGCATCCATTTCCGCTTTGCCGTTTTGTGCCTCGGTGGCGGGGTCGTTGCCGGCAAAGGTGTTCTGCACCATGGCAATAATCACCTCTTCCAGCTGCGCCCATTTTTCGGTGTTGGGCCGGTTTTGGCTCATGGGGCCGCTTAGGGTTTCCTTCATGGCATTCAGGTGGGCGTAGGCGGGGTCGCTGCCGTACTCGTCAAAATCGGATGCGCGCGCCGAAACCTTCAGGCCCGCCTGCAGAAACTCAGCATTGTTGTCGAACATATAGTTCATGTATTCCACTGCCAAATCCTGGTTGGGCGAGTCCTTCATCAGGCTCATGTACCAGGGGCCGGAAATGGCGCCAATGCCGGAGGAGCCCGCAATATTGGGCGCGACGCCCACTTTATCGCCGCCCAGCTTTTCATAGCTGGAGGCATACAGGTGCGCCCAGTTTAGCTGCATGGCAATTTTTTCATTGCCAAACAATTCATTGCATTCATCCGCGCCTATGGCTAGGGTGTCGGGTGGAATTACTGCGTCGTTTTGCATCTGCTGCATGTAGGCAAGCGCATCAATATATGCCTGGCCGTCCACGTTGGGCAGGCCATCATCGCCCAGCACCAGGGGCTGCGCACCAGCCTGAGAGGCAAAGTTCAGGAATTGGGTGGGGGCATGGGGGCCAAGGCCGTGCAGCGCCGTGCCGTACATGTCGTCCTTGGTAAAGAACTTGGCCACATCGGCATATTCCTCCCAGGTGGCGGGCGGCGCCAACTTGTAGCCGTACTCGGCTTCAAAGGCGGTTTTGTTGGCCTCGTCCTCAAACAGATCCTTGCGGTAAATGAGCAATTGGCAGTTGGTCCACAGCGGGTAGCCCATCAAATCCCCGCCGAGGGTGGCGCCCTCAATCAGGCCGGGTATGCTGTCGGTTTTCACCTCGTCGGTCACCACGTCGTTCAGTACAGTGAGGCCGGGTTTCATGGCCGCAAACCACAGCACATCGATGCAGATTAGGTCATGCTGTGCGGTGCCGCTGCTAATTTCCGCCATCACTTTATCGTAGATGCCGCTGTAGGGTACGGCGTCCACCACAATTTCACAGCCGGTCTGCTCGGTAAAAGCGGCTTTTGTGGCTTCCACCACAGCGTTGGCCGGGCTGCCGCCCTCCACCAGCACGGTCAGGGTTTTGCCGCCGCCGTCCCCCGGGGCGGCGCTATTTGTGCCGGCGCCACTCCCGCTGCCTGCGGACGCCGTGGCGGGTGTGCTGCCGCCGCCCGAGCCGCCACAGGCAGCCAAAAGACCGGTGAGCATCAGTACACATAGTGCAAGAGAAAATAGCTTTTTCATAAGTCTCCTCCTTTTTATCAGCACACCTCGGGCGGTGTACATGAAGCATAGGTACAGCAATCCACACTTGTACAAGCAGCAAACAAGTGGATGTCTGATTGGTGACTTTATGATACACAAGGCAAACTTTAATGTCAATCGTTTTCATAAAAATAAATCATTATTTGTCACTTACCACAATCGAAACTCTCCATTTTTGGGGAAAATGTCGAATAACTGCTGGCGGGTATACTGCTTTTGCGATTTTTGCTCAAAGAATACTATGGTCGTATTACATGTTATGAAAATATTTTCATAACATGCTTGAAAACTTTGCACTGTATGTTATAGTTAATGAGTAGATTGACGTAGCACAGGAGGGATTACAATGAAAAAGGTCAAAATCAGTGACATCGCCCAAAAAAGTGGAGTGTCCCTCACCACGGTTTCCCGTTATTTTAATCGGCCGCACTTGCTCAGCGCCGACACACAAAGCCGAATAAAAGCCGTAATTGAAGAACTGAACTACAGCCAGGACAATCTGGCCCGCAGTTTGGTAACCGGCAAGTCCAACCTGGTGGGTGTTATTTTTCCGCATCTTCACCTTAGCTTTTACACCGAGCTTCTGAACCAGTTGGTACGGCAAGGCAAAGAAAAAAATTACAGCATGATTGTTTATACCTCGCGCACCAGCCAGGAAGAAGAGTTATCCCTGATACAAAGCCTGGCGTCCTACCGGGTGAAGGGCCTGGTTTTGCTAAGCCATGTTTTGCCTTCTGCGGTGGTGGAAACATTGCCCATGCCGGTCATTTCCATTGAACGGCCCGGCGGTAACTACCGGCAGATCAACAATGATAATTTTACCGGAGGCAAATTGGCGGGTGAGCTGCTGGTTCGCAACGGATGTGATGTTTTTATCCATATCAACAACGGCTACCATGAGGACTGGCCCTCCTTTAAGCGTATTGTTGGCTTTGAGTTCACAATAAAAAATTACCCCAACGAAACTTTTATTGAGGAGGGTCTTACCGATCCCTATTCCAAGGATGCCGGACAAATCATGCACGGGCTGGTAGAAAAGATATGTAGGAAGTATCCGGGCAAAAAGCTGGGCGTCTTTTGCTCCAACGACGACCTGGCCAACCTGCTGCAACGCGAATGCATCCAGCAGAAGATAGCCATTCCCGAAGAAATAGAAATTATTGGATATGATAACTCGCCCGTTTCGGACTACGCAGTATACCCCATCACCTCGGTGGATCAGAACATCCCGTTGATGGCAAAAATTGCGATAGAGTCGCTGGACAATTATATCCCGCATGAAAGTGTGGTGTCCGCCACGCTTTTTGAAAAAAACACAACACGATAAAAACGAAAAAGGGAACCCGTGGTATTCCGCGGGTTCCCTTCAGACCGTCAAAGAACCCCAGTTTTCTTTGTGTGAAACTGGGGTTTAAGCTTG
>CAZKBM010000074.1:0-15345 GCA_964550985.1 uncultured Oscillospiraceae bacterium | reverse complement strand
ATTTAGGTTCCAGTGTTGCAAGACGTGCAGGTTCGACCCCTGTTACCCGCACCAACAAACCGTCAAGGCTTCTTGCTTTGATGGTTTTTTGTTGTATTCTAAGCGAGATGGTAGATAGTCTGCTTGTATTTACCGCTGTCAGGAGGCACCCTATGAGTTGTATTGATTTCATCCTCGAAAATGGTGAAACATGGTTAAAATATGCGGTCAAAATAAATGTTTTACAAGAAAACAAGGATAGCTTAAAAGAGCTGAGACAGCAAGCGTTATCTGACCCGAAAATCAAGGAATATCTTGCAGATGTTTCGGATTTTCATAGCTGCCTTGTAAGCAATCATAAAAACCCTGACTTAACTATGCACAAACTGCTGTTTTTATTAGAGCTTGGGTTTGACACGGACATTGCGGAGATACAGGCGGGTGTGGATGAAATTTTGGCACATATTGATGAAAACGGTGTTTATCAGTCACTGACTAATATTCCCAAACATTACGGAGGCAGTGGAAACAATGCTTTTGGCTGGTGTTTGTGTGATGCGCCTCTGTTACTCCTTTTATTGCTAAAAGCAGGTGTTGACTACGATAAACATATTAAACCGGGTGTTGAGTATCTTCTGAATTTTCACACTCAGGACGGATTCCCATGTACTGTTTCCAAAGAACATGGAAAATTTAGAGGACCGGGTCGAAAAGATGATTGCTGTCCCTTTGCTACACTGATGATGCTAAAACTGCTTTCTAATATTGAACAGTATAAAAATAGTAAGATTGCAGAAGAAATAGCGTTGTGTTTTCTTTCTTTGTGGGAAAACAGCTTGGAAAAGCACCCCTATATGTTTTATATGGGAACAGACTTTAGAAAGCTGAAAGCCCCGGCCATGTGGTATGATATTGTGAGCGTTGTTGATGTTTTAAGTCGCTTTGAAAATATAAAAAATGACAAGCGCTTTATTGAAATGGTTATGATTATAAAATCCAAACAGGATGAGAACGGTCTATTTACATCTGAATCTGTATATCAAAAGCTTAAGGGTTGGGATTTTGGGCAAAAGAAACAACCATCCCCATACCTGACCTATCTTTGCAGCCAGATTTTGCTGCGGGCAGGCATATGAGCCTTTTGCGCCTTCGCCCCATTGGCCCAAGGCGTACGAATTGAGTAGAATCTTACCCTAATTCAAAATATCATTTATGTATCGCTTTTTCAAAAAGTCCTATCTCCCGCAAGGAGAGGATAGGTTTTTTCTGTGTTAAGAACAGGCCATACGGATACAGATTGGTTTACCTTGGGCCGATACGGCGGACAAGCAAAAAAGGAGCGGATGGTTCGGCAGCACAAACCAAGTGTAGTGTGCCACTTTGCCTTGGGGGAAAGGGGTGCCTTTGGCTGCCAAAAGCGGTAGGCCGCCGCACAAAAGGGAGGGGCCAACATGAAAGACCTATACGAGAACTTTGCCTATGATTACGATGAATTTGGGAATATTGAGGACTATCTCAAAAGCGAAAATGTGTTTTTTGAGCGTCTATTTGCCAAAAACAAGGTGCAAACCGTTTTGGATTGCGCCTGCGGAACCGGGCAGCACCTCTACATGCTTTCCCAGATGGGTTTGCAGGTTTCCGGCTAGGACTATTCGGCCGCCATGCTCCGGGTGGCGGGTGAAAACATGAAAAAGCATGGCCTGCACATCCCCCTGTGCCAGTGCGATTTTCGGTATTTAGAGCAGACCTACACCGAGCGGTTTGACGCCGTTCTCTGCCTGACAACGGCGCTGCCGCACTTGCATACGGATGAGGATTTGCTCACCGCGCTAAGGAGTATGAAAAACAGGCTAAACCCCGGCGGGCTGCTTGTATTAACGCAGGGAACCACCCATTATACCCTGTCGCTACCCCCCATAGAAGTGGTGGTAAACCGGCCTGATTTCTCCCGCGTGTTCGTAAAAGAACAGGACGGCCAGTTCCAAACCATCCATGTTTTGGATCTCTTTCATTCAGCGGAACGGCTGGAAAATAACCAGTACGACATTGTGTACAGAATCCTGTTGGAGGAAGACTACAGGCGGCTTTTACAACAGGCGGGATTTGACCAGATTTATACATACGGCGACTACAACCAAGGCCCCTATACAAAAGAAAGCATACGGCTGGTTGTGGTGGCGCAACTGGCCCCCTAGGCTTTGCCTAGCCAAGGCGGGCGGCCCAAGGGCTAAGTGCGGTACACAGATAGCATAGGCTCAGCCAGGGCTGGTGGCCCAGGTATAATTCGCGCCAGCTTAGCCGCCAGGGGTGTGGCAACAACACCCAGGTCAGCGCATCGAACACCGCCCCCAGCGCCGCCCATAGTAGCCCCGTGGCCAGCAGGGTTTGCCCCGGCAAGCCACGCAGATACACAAACGAAAGCACACCAAACACCAGCAGGTTATACAGCGGCTGCCAAGGGATGGTTTTGGTGTAGGCCTCCACACGGGGGCCACATTCTTTAAGCTGCTGCACGGTGGTATAGCCCGCATAGTGCAGCAGCTTCCAGTTTAGCACTACATGCAGCGCGGTGATGGGCAGCATGATGGCGTAGGCGGCCAAAAACAAACACAAGATGGTCCCAAAGGCAAGGCTCATGGCGGCCCCCCTTCCCGTTTTTGTAGCAGGGCAGAAATTCTGGGGCGGTTGTACCGCTGTGTCACAATGCACGGCAGGTTAAGCGCCAGCGCATAGACCAGCATCAAGGGCACAACATACCCGGGGGAAAACAGGCCGAACACCCAAAACGGGAAAATGGCCAGCCAGTGGGTGAGCTCGGCACGGCGGCTCTCGGCCAGGAACTGCCGCAGGTTTTGCCCGGTGAAGGAGAGCAAGTGCTTTTTGGCATACCCCCCACGAAACCACGCGCCACCGTCCGGCAGGTATTTTTTCCACGCCCTCACTTTAAAAACCGTTTGGTACCAGCCGCCGTCACGCTCCCACCGCCTGGTTTTAAACAGCCAGCCATCTTGTTCAAAAAAGCCGGGCGGCATGTAAAAACACAGCGCCGCCGCCCCCACTTGAAACAGGAACCACAGCACGAAAAACAACGTAATCATCAGCCACTGGGGCAAAAACAGAATTTGCATTGGGGTTTCCTTTCCTGCTTGCCAAAACAGCACGGTCTTTCTCTTCTGCCTGCATCCCTCAGATGTCCCGCCCTTTCCAGCGCACGGGGCGGTGGAAAACCTTTTTGTATAGCGAGCAGAGAAACAACAAAACGAAAAACAGCAGGCAAACGGGGTAACACACAATGGCCGCCACCTTAAACTGCCCCACCGTTGCGCTTCCATATAGCAAAACGCCCACCATACATAGGTAGAACACGGCATACAGCAAAGCGCTGGCCCACTGGCCGTCCACAGCATACACCGCAAGACGCGCCGGTATGATGCACAGGGCAGACATCCACGCGATGACACCGGCCAAAAACAGCCAGCTAGAGCGAAAGGCCCCCGTGGCAAAGTTTTTCGTCCAGCCCTCCACAAGCGGGCGTAGCCCCGCCGCATACATGCGGAAGCGTATTTCCTGCCCGCCCAAAAAGCATTGGTAGGGCTGGCCGCTTTCGTCCAGCGCACGCCCCAGGGCAATGTCCTCCAGCACCTCCGCCTTCACCCCGGCGTGCCCTCCCGCCGCATGGTACACCTGCGCCAAAATGAGGATGACCGGCCCAAACAAACCCCGGGTCTTTATGCCAAACGGCAAGCGGGACCCAAGGGCCGCCGCCGCGATGAGGCTAAAGAAAAGGGACAACTGCTCGTGCCAGCGCAGGGCCGTATGGTAGGGCTGCACCGCTATGGTACAGCCCAGCCGCCCATGGGCCGCCGCCAGGCTTTGCAAGGCCCCCGGTGCCAGCCGCACATCCGCATCCAAAAATAGCAGCAATTCACTTTTGGCCGCCCTCGCCCCCGCCTGGCAGGCGTAGGCCTTTCCTGTCCACCCCGGGGGCTTGTGCCGCAATGTGAGCACGGTGGCGCCATGTTCCTTGGCCACCTGAGCCGTGGCATCGCTGGAATCATCATCCACGCAGATAATTTCCGCCGCTTTATGGGTTTGCGTCGTCAAATCTCCCAGCAACAGCGGCAGGGTGTCTGCCTCATTGCGCGCGGGGATGATGACACTGATGGCAGGCGCTTCCTCCGCCTGGCCGCCCGGCGGCAACCGCCGAAAACGCACAAACAAAAAAAGGCTGCACAGCATCCCCAGAACCACCAGTATAGAATTCATGTTTTCCCTTTTTGTATGCTTGAAATGGTTTTTTTGCCTACCGGATGAGACTGCACAAATATACTGGTTTTTCATGGCCCTGGCAAGGCAATCATTGTCGACACTTTTAAAAAATTACGTGTGCGTCCCCGTCTCTTTGCAAATGATACTATATATCGTTTTTTTACCCGTTTGCACCCCTCCCTCGCCCAGCGGCAAAAACAAGGGCAGTACTTTTCAAAACGGCTTTCCCCACACAAAAAAAACAGCGCCGCCGCCCAGAAGGGGCGGTGCGCCTGCTTTTTTGCCAAAAGGGCCGGAATGCATAAAGGGAGAGTGGCTAGCCACCCGGCCATTTTAGGAGAAGAATTGGTCAAACAGCGGGTCGTGCTCCGGAAGGTGGGTCATAAACCCTGTGGCAATTTGGTGCCCGCTCAGTTCCATCAGTTCTTTGGCCTGCTCCTCGCTGAACGCGCCGCACAATTCCATCGCGCCAAAACCCTGCTCCTGCATCCATTTCACCTTTTGGCGGGCCTCTTCAAAATCTCGTACGGTGAAAATATAACTCGAAAGATCGTCTAGTTCAAAGCAATCCTGGTGCTTTTCGGGGTTGTAATCGCCCCCCATCATCATAAAAGCAAATTTACGTTTGGCCATGTTTCATCCTTCCTTTCTGGATAATTCGCATGCCGGGCAATCGCCGATAGTATACCACATCTTCTAAAAGAGCACAAAAGCCGCTTTTTCTTTTGTAAAACCGCCCAAAGAGCATTGACAGCGCCCCTTCCGTATGGTATAGTGAGGGCATACTTCTAAATGTAACATTGTCTCACATGTTTTTGTAAGCCTTTGCGCCATTTGAGGGTTTACAAAAGCATGTGATTTTTTGTGTAGTTTAGGGGAACAATACTTTTAGGAGGTACCACAATGAATTCTGGTACTGTAAAATGGTTCAACGAGAGCAAAGGGTTCGGCTTCATTTCCAACGATGACGGGAGCGACGACGTATTTGTGCATTTCTCCTCCATCATGGTAGACGGCTTCAAAACTCTGGCGGAAGGCCAGAAAGTGAAGTTCGACGTGGAGCAAGACCCCAAAAACCCCAGCAAACTGCGTGCTGTTAACGTGGTCCCCGCGTAAGCAACCCGTAATAGAAGGCCGCCTGCCAAAAGCAGGCGGCCTTTTCACGTGCTGGCGGCTAAATGGGCAGCCGCTTTTTACGGAAGATATAAATCCCACCTGCCAGCAATACCAGGGAAAGCCCGGCATACAGCAGGTTCAGCGCCGGTACATACTCTCCCCCCGCTATCTTCATGGGGTTGTACCAGCCGAAGGGGGATATTGTTTTAAGGATTTCCAGGTCCGGCGAAACGCCGCCCAGCATGTTCAGCAGCAAAAACCCTATGGGTACCCCTGCGCCAAAGGCCAAGGCATATTTGACCTCGTTAAACAGGCAGGAAAAAAAGAAGCTGAGCGAGAGAATGGTGATATTCACCAGCGTCACCGTCAAATTCAGCTGAAAAAATGCCCCCACGTCCAGCTCTTCGGGGTACAGCGCCTTGCCCAGCAGGCAGTTCACCAAAAACAGCAAGGCCAGGATAGCCGTGAGCGACAAAACGGCATATACCGCTTTGGTTATAATGATTTTACTGCGGGAATCCGGCGTGGCCAGCAAGCAGGCGATGGAGCCGGAATCCACCGTTTTGGCCACCAACCTTCCTGCCAGAATGATGGAGTACACCATGGGGAAACCAATCATCAAAAGGCCGTACAGCCAACTGGCAAGGTAACCCGTCATATCTGTAAAGGCCCCGGCAAAACCAAAGGCGCTCATCACCTCCGGGGGAAACAGCGCAAACATCTGCATCAGCTTTTCTGTGTCGCCGGGGCTATACATCGAAATCATCACCCCGGCATACATGGTCAACACCAGAAAGAATATCAGCGCCAGTGTCCAATTTTTCTTGATGGTCAGTTTCATCAGCGCAGCACTCATTTATGCTTCCCCCTTTGCATAGACATGCATGAATACGTCTTCCAGTGTACTGGTTTTGGCCTCAATATTCTCCACAGGAAAACCGCTTAGCGCTTTGGCAAATTGGTCGGTTTTACCCGCGGTGAAGGCCACCTCCACCCCGCCGTGTGCCAAGTTCACGCTAAAGCCCAGCTTTCCAAACACCTCCGCCGCTTTCTCCGCCTTGGGGGTTTGAACCACAAACAGTTTCCGCTGGGCGCTTTTCAGTGCATGGATGCTGTCCTGCGCCGCAATCCGCCCTTCTTTGATGATCAGCACCCGGTCACTGGTACGCTCTATCTCCTCAAACATATGGCTAGACATCAGCATGGTGCGGCCTTTTTTCTTCTCCTCCAAAATCAGCTCCACAAAGCGGCTCTGCATCAAAGGGTCCAGCCCGCTGGTGGGCTCGTCCAGCACCAGCACCTCCGGCTGGTGCATGAAAGCGGCCACAATGCCCAACTTTTGCTTCATGCCTTTGGAGTACTTTTTAATGCTTCCCCTGGGCGAAAACTCGAACATATCGGTTAGCTCCCTTTGGCGCCTATCGTCCCTTACACCGCGTACTTTTGCCAAATATCTTAGGTATTCATCCCCCTGCATCCCCTCAATAAAGGCAATTTCACCAGGGATATAGCCCAGGTTCCGCTGAATGGTGGCCGCCTGGCCAAAACAATCCAGCCCTGCGATGGTGGCCCGCCCGCTGTCTGGCTTCATAAACCCCATAAGCTGCCGTATGGTGGTGGTTTTACCTGCGCCATTGGGCCCCAGGTACCCCACCACCTCCCCCTGGCCCACTGCAAAGGAAAGGCCGAACACACCTTTTCCGCTTTTGTAGCGCAGGCTTACCTTTTGTACCTCTATCATGCAAAAGCTCCTCTCTCTATTTGAAATGTGTCCAACCATTAGGCCGCCTGCAAATCCCGTTTTTCAAACAGGTAAAACGCCCCGCCCAAACATAAAGCCGAAAGCCCCAGCACCCCGGCGGCATAGCCCAGCGGCAACCGCCCGGCCAGCAGCTCGTTTGGCAAAAAGTATTTCAGCGGCGAAAAGGGCCGCAGCCAACTGCCATTTTCCAGGGTATCGTACACAATGCCCATCACAAAGGCCGCCAAAAAACACAGGTTGGCCACCAGGGCCCCCCGCTCGGCCCGCCTAGCGCCGGCCGCCAGCACCGCCGCCAAAGAGAAAAACAGCAGCCCCAGCAGCAGGTTCCCCAGGCAGAACAGCAACATGGGCTTTGTAATATCCTCTGTAAGGCTCAGGCTTGCTACCCCGGCCAAAGAAAACAGGTAGCTCATCAGGCTAAAGCCCAGCAAAAATAAAAGGCCCGCCCCCAGCTTGATGCCCAGCACCCTGGCACGGCTGCGGGGCTTTGTGAACAGGAATTCATAGGTTTTGTCCACACTTTCGCGGCTTACCGCACCGCCCCCCAGGTGAATGGCATACAGAGCCGTACAAAGCAGGGCAAAATAGCTTAGCACCGCGTAGTAGCCCCCCAGGGTGTTCACGTCCACCCCCACGATGCCCAGCATGGCCAGCACCACTTTGGGGAACTGCTCTAGCAACTGGGTGGCCGCCCCACCGCTGCCCTCTATGCCGGTGTATTTCACTGTGCCCGCCAGCATCAGCACCGCTATCCCCAGGTTCCAAAACAGGAAGGGTTTCCAGCCCGCTCTCAGTTCATGTCTCAGCAAGTTCATCTCTACCCCTCCTCATACGGCGGCAATATCGCTGCGTGTATACCGCCAAAAAGCCAGCGCCAGGCACGCTGCCGTTACGGCGGCCCCCGTGGCCGCATAGGCAGGCACCAGCCCCCCACCCGAAAAAAGCGGGGCAGGGTCGTAGTATTTCAGCGGGGCGATATACCGCAAAGCCTCTTCTTCAAACAGGTTCACCAGCGCGGTAAGAATAAAGCCCCCAAAGCCAAACGCCGTGGCCAGGGCCGAGACGCTGCGCACCCGGCGCAGCAGCACCCCCACCAGCACCCCCGCCGCATAAAAGCAAAGCTGGGTGGGCAGTAGCACCAGGGAGGCCCCCAGCACGGGGCCAAACTCGGCCCCGGCGGCTAGGCCCAGCCACAGCGAAAGCGCCGTGTAGCACAGGCCGCACACCAGTAGCCAGCAAAACCCCGCCGCCAGCTTGGCCCCAAAAACCCCTGTACGGGGAAGGGGTTTGGTAAGCAAAAAATCGGTGCATTTGCAGCGTTTTTCCCGCCCAAAACTGCCCGCTGCCAGCCACACCGCCATCATGGCCCCCATCAGGGAGAGGTAACTGAAAGCGAAGGCATAGAAGCCGCCGTAGCCAAACAGCGCCTGCAAATCCAGCCCAAACGCGGCGGAAAACTCTTTCGGGAAGCTTTCCAGCACCCGAATCATCCCTTCGGTGCTTTGCTCAAACACCGGGTAGATGCCCCCCATCATCATCGCTAAAACGGCCAGCAACCCGCCCGTCCAGCCCAGCGCACCGGGTAGCTGGGCCTTCAACTCAAACCGGAACACATTCATCCGCCCGCCCCCTTAGCTATAGTAGTGCAGAAATATTTCTTCCAGGCTTGGCTCGCCGATATCCACATTGGTCAGCGGGTAAGCCGCCAAAGCCGCCAGCAAATGGGCGGGCGCCCCCTTGTACAAAAAGCTCACCGTGTCCCCCTGCGTTTGCACATCGCTGGCGCCTTCCAGCGCAAAGCCGGCCGCCCCGCCCGGCATGGTGAAGCTAACACGCTTATAGGCGCTGGCGGAAACCTCGCCGATGGACTGGATGCTTACAATACGCCCCTCTTTGATGATGGCCACACGGTGGCAGATGCGCTGCACCTCGCCCAGGATGTGGGAGGAAAACAAGATGGTGGCGCCGCGTTGGTTTTCCGCCTGAATCAAATCAAAGAAATTGCGCTGCATCAAAGGGTCTAGCCCACTGGTGGGCTCATCCAAAATGATGAGTTTTGGCGAATGCAGCAGCCCTTGCACAATGCCCACCTTCTTTTTGTTGCCCAGGCTCATGTCTTCAATTTTTTTGTTCAAATCCAGCTCCAGTGCGGCGGAAAGTTCTTGAATCCGTGTGCTGCAATCCTTCGCATAAAAGCTGGCGGAATAGCGCAGCAGGTCTATGGCTTTCATGTTATCGTAATAAAACACCTCGCTGGGCAGGTAACCCACCTCCCGCAAAATCTCCACGCGGTGTTTTTCGCAGTCCAGCCCAAAAATGGTGGCTTCGCCGCTGGTTTTATGGATGAGGGAAAGCAGGGTACGAATGGTGGTGGATTTGCCCGCCCCGTTTGGCCCAATAAAGCCAAAAATCTCCCCCTCCTCCACGCAAAGGTCCAGCTCCACAATTCCGCGGGCCTTGCCGTAGCTTTTGGTCAGCTTCTTTGTTTCTATCACAGCACCCATGGCAACCATTCCTCCTTTTGATACACCGGCCAAGCCGGGCCGCTCTGTTTTGGTGTAGGGGCCCCTGCGCTGGGCAAGTTTTGCCCGCCATAAGGCCCCGCTATTCGGTTACATAAAAACTCTGTTTCAATACAGCTAGATATCTCTCCATCTCCAGCAGGCAGTTTTGCCTATACACCGGGTCTTGCAGTTCTTCGGCGCTGGCGCTTTGCTGCATTTTTTGCCCAAAACCATCCAGTGTCCACCAGATAATTTCCAGCGCCTTTGGCACATCCAGCCCCGCGCGAAACCGGCTTACATCCAGCCCCTTGTTCAGCAAAGACATGAACTCCGCCGTAAAGTCGGTTTTTTGCCCGGCCAAAAATGCCTGTACCCCGCTGTCCTCTTCCCGGGCGGCGCCCAACATGAATTCCAGCATCAACGGGTGGTGGGCCACCAGTTCCATTTTAAGCCGTGCAAAACTGCTCCACCGCTCTAATACATCTGTGGGCAGCGTACCCAGCCGGGGCAAGAATTCCTCCATAAAAAGCTGCAAATTGTAGCGGTACAAATACTCATACAGCGCGCGTTTGGAGGTGAAATAATGAAACAGGGAACCCTTGGAAATACCGGCCTTTTTTACCATTTCATTGGTGCTGGCTTTTTGGAAGCCCCGTGCACTAAACTCCGCCATGGCCGCGTGCAAAATACGGCTTTGTTTTTCGGCACTTAGGGCAGAAAAATTCCCCTGCAAGGCTCCCCCTCCTCCTCGGTTTCGTTGTTTCACCATATCACAATTGACCAAGGCGGTCAAGCCATTTTCTTCCTGCCCCTTTGCCGCCAAAATGGTGGCTAAAAACCGCGCCAAACTTTCCGTTCTTTGACTGTGAGAGGGCCTTCTATCCCTTTTCCACAGCGCAGCAAATAATGTTTTATCGCATTTTATTTAGTCCCCGCGTCTTTCTAACAAATTTCCCCTTTGCAAGTCTCATCTGCGGCTGTAGAATGTCACCATAATTAACCAGATAATAATCGTTAAAATGAATTTTTGGGCCACTGCCTTTTGTTTTGCCCGGCGGGTGCCGTGTGCCATGTGCCGTGCAAACCTGGATATATACAGGGTTTTCCCGGCGGCCCCCGCCCTATTAACCAGCGGCAAAAACTGTGTCTTTGCTTTGTGTCGTCACAAAATTCGTCGTAACAAAGCATATTTTTTTGACAAATTGCCCTACACTGTTGTAAAATAAAAGACACTACACACCAGGAGGGACCAGAAGGATGAAAAATCTAAAAATCAGTGCGAAGCTACTGCTTAGCTTTGGCCTTGTTATTGCGCTCGTCATCGTGCTTGGCATTGTTTCCTTACTTAGCATTGGCACGCTGAACCAGGCGGTGGATCAGTATGCCACCAAAACGGTGCCCAACACGGGCTATATCGGGGATATACGGCGAAACATGCTGGCGGTGGAGCTGCACCTGGCCGAGGCCATTGCCGCACCGGACAAAAGTAGCACGCTGGCCTTTTTAGAAAAGGCCAAAACTGCGCGAGAGCAGCTTACCACCGCTATGGATAGTTACAATGCCAACGCCCGTACCGACCCCGCCCTCATGGCAGATTATCAGGAAAAGTTGAAAGATGCCGCCACCTACCGCGAACAAATTTATAGCTTGCTGGAAAATTCCAAGGCCAACGAGAATGATGATAAGGCTCTTCAAGTCTTTGAAGAGGAATATGCGCCCGCTTTTGAAACTGCCGCCACCTCTCTTCTGGCTGTGGCCAGTGCCGTGGAGGATCTGGCATCCAAACAGCACGACGAAGCCACCAAATCTGGAGATTTCGCAAAAAATATCGTTTTTTTTACCGCGCTTGCCACGGTGCTGGCCAGCGTAGTGATGGTCATCCTCATCCGCCGCAGCATCCTCACCCCTGTGCGGGAACTGGAAACGGTGGCCAAAAAGTTGGCAGATGGCCAGTTGGATGCGGATATCCAGTACAGCAGCCGGGACGAGCTTGGAATTTTGGCCGAGCATATGCGCAAATCTATGACCACCCTGCAAATGTATATCGAGGACATTGGCCGCGCCATGCGCGAGATGTCTGGCGGCAATTTTGATTTAGCCCCTTCCCAGCCCTTCCTGGGAGATTTTAAACAGATTGAGGAATCCATCACCAGTATGATTATCCAGGTTTCCTCCACCCTGTCTCAAATCGATTCTGTGGCAAGCCAGGTCACCTCCGGCTCTGAGCAGGTCTCCTCCGGCGCGCAAGCGCTGGCGCAAGGCGCCACCGAGCAAGCCGGTAGCGTGCAGGAGCTTTCGGCCACACTCAACGATATCTCCGGCCAGGTAAAACAAAACGCAGATAATGCAGAAAAGGCCAGCGAAATGGCGGATAACGCCACCTACTCTATCCGTAGTTGCAACGAACAGATGCATCAGTTGATGGATTCCATGGGCGAGATTGAAAACAAGAGCCGTGAGATTAGCAAAATCATCAAAACCATTGAGGACATTGCTTTCCAAACCAATATTTTGGCCCTAAACGCCGCCGTAGAGGCCGCGCGGGCTGGTGCCGCGGGCAAGGGCTTTGCCGTGGTGGCCGACGAGGTGCGCAACCTAGCCGCCAAGAGTGCCGACGCCGCCCAGAACACCACCAGTTTGATAGAGGGTTCTGTCTCAGCCATTGCCGAGGGCGTACGCTTGGCCAACATCACCGCCGAAGAACTGAACAACGCGGTGGAAAATGTGAACTCCACCACCGGTGTGATTGCCGACATCACCAAAGCCACCGAGGAACAGGCCAACGCCATCACCCAGGTAACGGTGGGTATAGACCAAATTTCCAGTGTGGTACAGGTCAACTCCGCCACCAGTGAAGAGAGTGCAGCCGCCAGCGAGGAGCTTTCCAGCCAGGCGCATATGCTAAAAAGCCTGCTGGCCAAATACCGCCTGCTAGACGTGAGCGCCTTGCCGCCCGGCGCCATACAGGGCCAATTGCCCGAGGCCGGAAGCCAAAAAGCCCTGGGCAGCGCCTCCACTTTCCACACAGCACCCGGTGCACCGCTATTTTAGCCTAACCTGATCCACCGCTTTGTGGGGCCACACATGGCCGCATGGTGGGCTTGGGCGCCTGTATCGCCAGCATCTTGCTGCAAACCACGGAATAAAGCCAAAAATTCTTCCCTGGCTTGGGCGACTTGAACATCGTGGTGGTGCTGCTCGTCGCCATGCTCATCTGCGGCGCCTTTGGCCTGCTAAATGGCCTGGGTGTCTCCCCGTTTACGGTATCTCCTTCATTGCCACCCCTGTGCACACAAACCATTGTATATGGCGCCTGTTTGGTGTATACTGGTGCCATCCCCCTGGGCGGTTTTCGCAAGGATTACACCGGTATCGCCACCACCCACATCATCGGCGTTATGGTGTTCAAAATTCAAAAGAGCGCCCCGCATTCCTGGGCGTGGACACCAGCCGCCAATACATCGTGCAGGGTTGCGTCATCATCGCCGTGGCGCTGGGTCTACGCAAATATCTGGCCAAAAAACAATCTGCATGCCAAGGCCCCATCCAACCGCTTTTTGCGGGCCGGGTGGGGTTCTTCGTGCGCCTACGCTGGAGGAAGGAACATGGCAACATCCGTTCAAATCATGGAGGACATCCACGCCGGGCTTTACGACGGCATTTTCACCGCCCTATATGGTGCGGGGCAACTGGCCGCCCAGCGCCGCCGCTACCATAAACTGCTGGAGGATTTTGCCGGGGAATACGGCCCCGCGCGGCAGCTACGGCTGTATTCGGCCCCCGGGCGCACCGAGATTGGCGGCAACCATACCGACCATAACCACGGCATTGTGCTGGCCGCCGCCGTCAACCTGGATATCATCGCCGCTGTCTCCCCAAACAATGAGAATATATTGCGTGTGAAGAGCGAGGGCTTTGACAAAACCGACGAGGTAGCCCTTTCCGACCTGGAAAAGCGCCCGGCTGAACAGGGCCACAGCCTGGCCCTCGTGCGGGGCATAGCCGCCCAGTTCACCCGCCGGGGCGAAACCCTTACCGGGCTGGATGTGTACACCACCTCGCAGGTACTAAAGGGCAGCGGGCTTTCCAGTTCGGCGGCGTTTGAGGTGTGCGTGGGGGAGATTTTGAATGGTGAGTTTTGCGCGGGCCGGTATAGCCCCATAGAACTGGCGCAGATGGGCCAAAAAGCTGAAAACGAGTATTTTGGCAAACCCTCGGGCCTGATGGACCAAACCGCCAGCGCCGTGGGTGGGGCGGTCTCCATTGATTTTAAAAACCCCGCAAAGCCCCTGGTACAAAAAACCGAGTTTGACCTTGAGGCCCTGGGTTATGCCCTCGTCATCACCGATACGGGGGGCAACCACGCCGACCTCACGCCGGACTATGCCGCCGTGCGCAGCGAGATGGAGGCCGTGGCCGCCGCGTTTGGCAAAACGGTGCTGCGCGAGGTGCCGGAAGACGAGGTGGTGAGGGAGACCCCCCGCCTGCGTGGCAAGCTGGGCGACCGTGCCGTGCTGCGCGCCCTGCATTTTTATGCCGAGTGCCAGCGGGTGCCGCAACTCTTAGAAGCCATCCAGGCAAAGAACATGCCCGCCTTTATGGGCCACATCAAAAGCGGAGGCCATTCCTCTTTTGAGTACAACCAAAACGCCTACAGCCTGCAAAACCCGCAGGAACAAGGCGTGCCCCTGGGGCTGGCACTTTCCCAGCAGGTGCTGAAAGAGCAGGGCGCCTGGCGCTTACAGGGCGGCGGTTTTGCGGGCACCATCCAGGCCTTTGTGCCCCTTGCAAAGCTAGAGGAATACACTGCCGTGTTAAACGGCGTGTTTGGAGCGGGTGCCTGTTATGTGCTGCGCATCCGCGAAACGGGCTGCTGTGAAATAAGGACAGAGAAAAGTAGTAAAAGACAATTGTAAGGACAGTCTCATCGTTCTTGAATTTTTGTTATTATACAAATTTTGTCTGTAGAATCACACTAAACCACACTGAACTTTTCTTGAAATATTTAGCTTTTTTCCAATTGAAATTCTGCTTAAAGAGGTACTGCTGTTTTAGCCTATGGGCCCTATTTGCAGGCAAAGAGACCCCGCTATTCAAACAGAATAGCGGGGTCTCTTTTATCTATATTGGAGAAAGCCAGCAGCCACTTACAGGGCTTTCAGCACGCCGGTGGCATCGTTGAACTCGTTGATCAGCTCGTCGATTTGGTCGGCCTGGGTCTGCACGCTGATGAAGCTATCCTCTTGGTCGTACCACTGGGCATTCAGCTCTTCCACGGTGCGGCCTTGCTGCTCTACCCAGGTGTAGTATTTCAGGTTGTGTACGCGTTTGCGCTCGGCGTAGGTCAGCTCCAACATATTGTCGGTGCCCTGGTGGGCCAGGCAGGCGGCATAGTCGGCAGCGGCCTTCATGGTGCTGTAGGCGCCCTCTTCCTCTTTCAGTTCTTCAATGCGGCTGCCGTACATCACCACGCTGTCAGTCATCACGCTGGCCACCACGTCTTTCTCGGTCAGCTCGTAGTACTTGGCAAATTTGATGGCCATCAGCATGTTGGAAATGCCGGAAATGCCCATCAGAGCCAGGTTTTCAATGTCGGCCTTGCTCATGCCAATCTCTTTCTCCAGGTACTCTTTGCCGGCCGGTTCATTGAACAGGCGCAGAAGAGCCATGGAGTCGTTGTCGTCGATGGCGATGGCCATGTCGCTGTTTTTCACA
>CAZKBM010000073.1:0-15454 GCA_964550985.1 uncultured Oscillospiraceae bacterium | reverse complement strand
AGTTGCCCCGACTAGAACCTGAATCTAGCGCGTCTGCCAATTCCGCCATGGCCGCAAGACAGCTATTAAAATATAGCAAATGCGGATGGCTTTGTCAATACCGGCGGGGCAAAAACCAATAAATCTTACCTGGCGGCGGCTACAGTGGCATCTGCCAGGGGCTGAATGGCATCCACAAAGGCTTGGTCAGGCGCGGAAAAAATCCACTCGCCCCAACTGGTGCCGTCGTCAAACTCTGCGTAAATCACAACGGGCACCACATAGGCGGCATCGCCATGGCTGGTAATGCCCCAGTAACCATTGTTGCGTGGGTTGTGTTCACTGCCGGGGGCGATGGATGAGTTATCGTCAATGCGGTATTCCCAGGTCAGGCCATCCTCATCCGCCAATGGATTGCCGTCTTTATCATAGTAGAAGGCAATCACTTCAAAATAATCCACCGTTTTATCAGAGGTGTTTTGGGCTGTGAATGAGAAAACCGCCTCTCCATCCATTGTATCCAGCACACCCAGGCCATTGCCAGAAGTGGGCAGCGGGCTGGTGGCGGGGTCATAAGTGGCTGTTGTGGGCAGGTCGCCCCCAAATACACCGCCACCTTCCTCCATAGCGGCCATTTGGTCTTGGTAGTCCTGGTAAGCCACCTCGATATCTGCCAGCAGCTCCGTGGCCGCAGAGGCCACCTCGGGCACCGAGGAAGCGCTGAGGCTCTCCAGCCCGCTTATTGCATCGGTGTAGCGGGTTTCATCATCAGTGGATGCCTCGGCGTAATCCACGCAGATTTGCATCAAACTGCTGAGGTCCGCGGGCACCATTTTGGGGTTTTCGCTTTCAAACGTCTGCAGGTCGTCCTCATAAAGCGTCACTGTAAAAACGTCCCCAGCGGCAGTGATGTTGCTGAGCAAATCCTCATATTTGGCCTTTTTTCCGCTGTTTACTGCCAGGTTAAACACCACCACGCCCAGGGCGATAATGGCCACCACCGCGGCGATAATGATGATGGGAAGGGCCGCCGATTTTTTCTTTTTGGGCGGCGCGCCATAAGGCGGGAATTGCCCCGGTTGCTGGGGCGGCTGGCCATATACGGGTTGACCATAGGGTGGCTGGGCGCCCTGCGCGGGGTTTGGGTTTTGCCCATAGGGAACAGGCCCCATGCCCTGCTGGGCGGGCTGCGGCGCATAAGCGGGCGGCATCTGTGGCGGCTGCTGGCCATAGCTACCCTGCGGGGGCTGGGGCTGGCCATAGGGCTGAGGTGCGCCCTGCTGTGGCGGCTGGCCATAGCTGGGCGGTGTGCCCGGCTGCTGGGGCTGCCCATAGGGCTGTGCAGGTGCGGGCGGCGGGGTATATGCGCCTGCCTCCTGCGGCGCAGGCGGGGTATCACCTACGGGCTGGGGCGCCACCGGCGGTATGGCCGGGCTTTGCCACTGTGGCTGGGCCGGCGGGGGCTGTAGCGGCGCTTGGCCCGGCGCTTCGCCGGGCAGTGGCATGGCTGGGCTCAGGGGTTCAGGCCCTGGGCCGGGGCTGGGCGGCGCCCCCCCAAAAGGCATGGCCTCCCCTTGGGCGGGCAGGGGCGCAACAGTATTTTGTGACGCTTCGGGGGGAAGTTCCGCCCCCTCGTCCAATTTTGTGCCACAGTTCAGGCAAAACACATCGCTGGGGGCAGCCGGCGTACCGCAGGCCCCACAAATTTTTTCCTTTGAATCCATTAGAATGTCCTTTCTACCGCTAGAAGATATTACGTTCATCATACTTCATTTTTTGCCCTTTGTCACCTGTTTTTAGGGGGCCGCGCCATTCTTTTTGCCTTTTTTTGCCAAAGACGCCGCCCTGGCCGGGCCCCCGTTGGACAAACAGCCCCCTATATGGTACATTACAAGATGTAGCCGGTTTCATTTTTCCCCGGTTTATCTGCCAGCCCCGCTTTTGGGCTGAGTATCTGTGTTAAGAGGAGGCTTAAGCCTATGGAGGGCAAAGTCGCCGTGCTGATTCCCTGCTACAACGAGGCCATCACCATAAAAAAGGTGGTGGAGGATTTTAAACAGGCCCTGCCCCAGGCCGATATCTACGTGTACGACAACAACTCTACCGACGGCACCGCCGATATTGCCAAAGCCGCGGGCGCTACGGTGCGGCGCGAGCCCCAACAGGGCAAGGGCAACGTCATGCGCTCCATGTTCCGGCACATTGAGGCCGACTGTTACCTGATGGTGGACGGCGACGACACCTACCCCGCCGCCCATGCGGCCGAAATGGTGGATATGGTGCTGAACCAAAACATTGACCTGGTGATTGGCGACCGGCTGTCTTCCACCTATTTTACCGAGAACAAGCGCCCCTTCCACAACCTGGGCAACCGGCTGGTGCGGGGGCTGATTAACACCCTGTTCAAAAGTGACATCAAAGATATCATGACGGGCTACCGCTGTATGAGTTACGGCTTTGTAAAAAATTACCCCATCACCTCGCGCGGGTTTGAAATTGAAACCGAGATGACCATTCACGCGCTGGACAAAAAATTCCACATTGCGGCCCTGCCCGTGCAGTATCAAGACCGCCCCGCGGGCAGCGTTTCCAAGCTGAACACCTATACCGATGGACTGCGGGTTTTAAAAACCATCTTTTTGATGGTGCGTGAGTACCGCCCCCTGCTGTTTTTCAGCCTGCTTTCCCTGCTGTTTTTGCTGGTGGCCTTGGCCCTGTTTTTGCCCATACTCTTCACCTACATGAAAACCGGCTTTGTAGATAGAATCCCTACGCTGGTGGTATCGGGCTTTGCACTCATCGTGGCCGTGCAGTCCTTCTTTTCGGGCCTGATTTTAGATGTGGTGGCGCAAAAATACCGCCAAACCTACCAAATTGGCTTAAACCGAAGCCGCTCGCCGCGTGAGAGGCAGCAGAACCCCTGACAAAACCGCCGCAGCCTGCACCTTTCTTTGTGGGTTTTGCCCAAAGTTTATGCCGGTTGCACAGGCCCTTGCTGTGCCGAGGCGCCCGATACAGCCGGTGCGGACGAAACCGGCTGCGTGCGAGCAAAGGCCACGGCGCGCTTGCCTGTGGCCTTGTAATTGTGCATAAACGCCTGCCGCTCCATACGGGAGGAGGCGAGCAGCGGGTCACAAAAATAAAAATAACGCTCGTCATAACCGCTAAGCACCACCACGTGCAGGTTGGCGTAGGGCTCATATGCTTCGCCCGTGGGCAGCAGCCAGGCGCTTTTGGGTTTTATGCGCGGGGGCTCTCCATCGGTTGTTTTCCAAACCATCAGCGGCAGGCCCGCGTCCAGCAGGGTCAGTAGGGCCTGCTCATTTGCGCCGCTGATATCCATGGCCGAGTATTCGCCCCCGTTTTGGCCAAGGTAGGCGTTGGCTCCAAAGGCCACCACGGGCGGGTAGCAGTAATAGCCCCCACCCAAAACGCCAGGGTTACCGGGGTAGGCCTGTTCGGGGCTGGGCCCTTCGCGCTGGCCACCGGGCAGCGGGATAAAGTCCTGCCGGGGCAACCACACATAGGCTATATCCATCTTATCTGCCGGGTAGCCCAAATAGCGCAGCAACACCGCAAGTGCCGTGGCCTCGCAGCCGTTGGGCAGTTCGGGGTTTTGCAAGATGTTGCGCACATTCAGCCGTACCGAAGGCGAGAGTGGCGGCAGGCTTTGGGCCGCCGGCAGGCTCTCGCTTTGGCTTATACTTATGCTTTGGCTTACCGGCTTTGGGGCGGTAAGGGCCTGCCATTTTGCAAGCAGGGGCGCGGGGGTTAGCACTGCGCCGCTTGCCAGCAGCAATGCAGCCGAAAATAGGATGGAGAGCAGCAGGGCCATAATTTGCAAAAGAAGGCTGAGCCACTTTGGCATCTTCCCTAGCCCCCTTTCCCTGCACAGTTTTGCCTGTACTTTATTGCCGTTAGTATATCATACAGGCCCCGGTTTGCAAACGCCAGGGGCTTAGAAGGAGACCGACCTATGCCCTACGGATTGATTGGCGAGCGGCTGGGCCACAGTTACTCGGCCATATTGCACGAGTGGCTGGGGGATATTCCCTACTCACTCATCGCCTTACAGGAGGCGGAATTTCACACCTTTATGGAGAAACGGGATTTTGACGGCCTGAACGTAACCATACCCTACAAGCAAAAAGTGATACCCTACTGTGACGAACTGGACGAAACCGCCCTTGCCATTGGCGCAGTGAACACCCTGGTACACCGGGAGGGAAAGCTGACCGGCTACAACACCGACGCCGCCGGGCTGAACTATTTGCTGCAAGCCTTACCATGTGAGGTGCAGGGCCAAACGGCTTTGGTGCTGGGAAATGGGGGCACCAGCCACACCGCCCGCCACGTGCTGGCCAGCCTTGGGGCCAAAGAGGTGCTGGTGGCCAGCCGCGGCCCCCAAAACGGCACCATAAGCTACCATGAGGCCCTGAACCGGCCAGACATTGAGCTGCTGGTAAACACAACACCCGTGGGGATGTATCCGCTTTGTGGCGAAGCCCCCCTTTCGCTGAAAGTCTTTCCCCGGCTTAAGGGCCTTGCAGATGTAATTTACAACCCCGCACGCACCGCCCTGATGCTGGAGGCCGAGCGGCTGGGCTTACCCGCTGTAGGCGGGCTTGGTATGCTTGTGGAGCAGGCCCGTGTAAGCAGCGAACTGTTCACCGGCCACAGCCAGCCCAAAAGCACCACCGCCGGCCTTACGGCCGCCTTACAAAAACAGCTGTATAATTTGGTGCTTATTGGTATGCCCGGCTGTGGCAAAAGCAGTTTGGGCCGCCAGCTTGCCAAGCACACCGGCCGTAATTTTGTAGATTTGGACCAATGCATTGAACAGATGAACGGGCGCAGCCCCGAACAGATTCTTTTGCAAGACGGCGAAGAGGTGTTTCGCCATTTGGAAACCCAGGCCGCCAGAGAGTTTGGGAAAGAGACAAAACAGGTGATTGCCGCCGGGGGCGGGGCCGTTTTGCGCCCTGAAACGGTGGATGCGCTGCGCCAAAATGGCCTGCTGATATGGATTGACTGCCCTGTGGACCATCTGCCGGTGGGGGGCAAACGCCCCCTTTCGCAAAGCCGCGAAGCCCTGGTACAGCTGACCGCCACGCGCAGGCCCCTGTACGAGGCCGCCGCCGACGCGCGGATGGATTACCACCCCGAATTTAAGCGTAACCTTGCCCGGCTGGAGGCCGTGGCCCGCAAATTGCTGGCCGGCCAGCCCTGCATGAAATGAAATCAAGAGGTTGGAAGGATGAAAACAAGCAAAGGACGTATTTTGGGCAATATCCTGCTGGCCGTTAGCCTGGTGGGGCTTTTGGTGGCCCTGGGCGGGCTGTATTTTTCCACGCGGGGATACCGCGTGGCCTCAAAAGAGTACGATACGCTGGCCGAGGCCCATGTGAAAGCTGCGCCGGAGGGCAAGAGCGTTATCGACTTTGCCGCTTTACGCAGCATAAACCAGAGATACCTGGGCTGGCTGGAAATACCCGGCACCCCCCTAAGTTACCCCGCCGTACACAGCGCCAACAACAGCGATTACCTGAACCATACCTTCGAGGGCACCTACAACCCCTCGGGCGCCATTTTTTTAGACGCCAACGCAAACCCGAACATGGAGGGCACCAACAGCATTTTTTATGGGCACAACATGAAGGATAAAAGCATGTTTGCCACGGTGCAAAACTACAACACCATGCCTAATTACCGCAGCGAGCACCCTGAAATATATCTCTATACCGAAAACGCCACCTATGTGTATGAGGTATTTGCCCTGCGGCAAACCACCATAGAGGACAAAGCCTACCACCACAGCTTTGCCGGCGAAGCTGAGCAAAACGCCTTTTTGCGGGCGATGGACCCCGGTGGGGTTTTGCAGGAGGGGGACAGGATCATCACCCTTTCCACCTGCGTAAACGACGGCGACCCAAACACCCCACACCGCTATATTGTGCAGGCGGTACTGCGCGAAGAACGCCCCGCTATGGAGGGTATTCCCACACCCGACGCCGCCCAAAGCCAAAGCTACAGCATTTGAACAAATGTTTTACACAGCAAGCGCCGAGCAAAAACAGGTTTACAGCAAATGAACAAGCTGTAGCGCATAAATACGGGAAAAATCAGGCGCTGCATAACAGTTGCTAACAAAAGCTTGCTACGCAACCTTTTGAGAAACTGTAATAGGCAAGGCGCAAAATTGTAGGAATGCTGGGTGCATTGCAAAATTTTCAGGCGAAGCATAAAACTGTTTTTGCCGGTGCGGTGTGTAAGTTATTTGTGAAAATGCTGTATGCCCGGCGGCGCCCTGGGCCTGTTTTGAAAAATAGTATTACAAAGAACTTACCCGGAACACAGGAAAAAAACTTGCCGCGCGGGGGGTATTTCCCGTATAATAGATAAGTCTTATGGGAACCGGGGAATTTGCATTCCCGGCCCTGGGCAGAGGGGAGCGTAACATCTATGCAATACACATCCAAGCTGGATCTCATCGAAACCGAAAAGGCCATTAAATTTGTAAAAGACAATTTTGAGGCCGAACTGAGCCGGGAGCTGAATTTAACCCGTGTTTCGGCCCCGCTTTTTGTGCGGGTGGCCAGCGGCCTGAACGACAACCTGAACGGCGTGGAGCGCAGCGTGGCTTTTGACATCAAAGAGACCGGCGAGATGGCCGAGGTGGTGCACAGCCTGGCCAAGTGGAAGCGCCATGCCCTGGGACGTTACCGCTTCCGTATGGGAACCGGCATTTACACCGATATGAACGCCATACGCCGCGATGAGGTTTGCGATGCCATCCACTCCATTTATGTGGACCAGTGGGACTGGGAAAAGGTGATTGGCAAGGCCGACCGCACGGTGGACTATTTGAAGCAAACCGTACGGCAAATTTACTCGGTTATCTATGGCGTGTCGCGCATGGTGGTGGAAAAATACCCCGATATCCAGGTGGATATCCCTGAGGACATCTTTTTTGTCACCACCCGGGAGCTGGAGGAAAGATACCCCACCCTTTCAGCGAAAGAACGGGAAAACGCCATTGCAAAAGAACACGGCGCGGTTTTTCTGATTGGCATTGGCGGCAAGCTGCGCAGCGGCGCCCCGCACGACAGCCGCGCCCCCGACTATGACGACTGGCAGCTCAACGGCGATATCCTCATCTACTATCCCCCCATTGGCGCGGCTTTGGAGCTCTCCTCCATGGGCATTCGGGTGGACGCCCAAAGCCTTGCGGCGCAGCTGAAAGAGGCGGACAAGGAGGACCGTTTACGCTTCCCCTACCATAAGGCATTATTGGCAGACGAGTTACCCCTTACCATTGGCGGCGGCATTGGCCAAAGCCGCCTGTGCATGTTTATGCTGGCCAAGGTACACATTGGCGAGGTACAATCTTCCATCTGGCCTGAGGAAATGCTGCGCGAGTGTGAAAAGAAAAATATCATTATACTATAAAAACCAGCGTTTTACCGCTTTATGATGAGCAAGGGAGAATACTATGAGAACAACCGGCGTAACCGCAAGGGGCATCGTCTCCCCCATTTTTAAACAGGGCGACAACCTGGCCAAAAGCGTGTGCGAATGCGTTCTGGCCTCTGCCAAAAACGAAGGATACAGCCTGGATGACGGAGACATTATAGGCATAACCGAATCGGTGGTGGCGCGCACCCAGGGCAACTATGCCAGCTGCGCCCAAATTGCCAAGGATTTGAGGCAAAAATTTGGCGGCGGCGCCTTGGGTTTGGTATTCCCCATTTTAAGCCGCAACCGGTTTTCCATTTTGCTTAAGGCCATTGCGCAAAGCTGCGACAAGCTTGTGGTTCAGCTTTCCTACCCGGGGGACGAAGTGGGCAATGAACTGGTGAGCCTGGACAGCCTGGATGAACACGGTGTAAACCCCTATAGCGACAGTTTTAACGAGGCGGGCTTCCGTAAAGTTTTTGGCGATGATACAAAGCACCCCTTTACAGGGGTGGATTATATCGAGTTTTACAAGACCTTTGGCAACCACATTGAGGTGGTTTTTTCTAACGACCCCGCCTATATCCTAAACCACAGCAAAAATGTCCTCTGCTGCGATATTCACACCCGCGCACGCACAAAACGCCTGCTAAAGAGTAAGGGCGGCGAGGTGGTGCTGGGGCTGGATGATATTTTGACCAGCAGTGTGGACGGCAGCGGTTTTAATGCCGAGTACGGCCTTTTGGGCAGCAACATGGCCACGGCCGACCGCGTAAAACTGTTCCCCCGCGAGGGCCAGCCCTTGGTGGAAGCCATACAGCGGGAACTGAAAGCCGCCACCGGCAAAACCACCGAGGTACTCATCTATGGCGACGGCTGTTTTAAAGACCCCGTGGGCGGCATTTGGGAACTGGCCGACCCCGTGGTCTCCCCGGCTTTTACGGCGGGCCTTGCGGGCACTCCTAATGAGTTAAAGATGAAGTATTTTGCCGATAACGAACTGGCCGAACTTTCGGGCGATGCGCTGCGCGAGGCCATGCGGCAAAAGATACGCGAAAAAGAGGGCGACCTTGTGGGCAACATGGCCGCACAGGGCACCACCCCCCGCCGCTACTGCGATTTAGTTGGCAGCCTGTGCGATTTGGTGAGCGGCAGCGGAGACCGTGGAACGCCTGTGATTCACATCAAAGGGTATTTTACCAATTACGCCAGTGAGTAAAGTCACTTTTGGGGTATGACGAAATTGTGTCTTTTGGGATATTCCGGCGGGGGCTTCCCGCCGGAATATCCTTTATTCAAGTTCTTTTTTGCCTTAGTTTTTGGCCGTGCCAAAAACTGTAACGAAAAAGTGCCCGTTTGCCCTAAAGAGAACAGCCATTTGGCCGATATAGCAATTAGAGATTTTGTATTCATAGCATAATCCCTGATAAAGTTTTGCATTTAGAGCAAATTAACATAACATGAGTTATGCTGCTCTTGGCAGAAACGGCGAATGGCTGCGTTGTCGTCAATCGCAATACATACAGTATTGCTCATTCCTCCGCCTTGCCCTGCACCGTTTCTGCCTGCGTTCGCTATATCTATGTTTTGTTAATCTGCTCTAGAACCTCGCTGGAAAGGAGTTTTGGCGATGAGTGTTCCCCTTGGAGGCATTGAAGCCTATTTAAACCAATTACAATTTGGCACTGCCGGGCAGGCGGCCAGAAACACAAACCAACAGACGAAGGTGGAGTCGACAGCGGCCGAAGTGGCCGGTATGACGCCCAAGGCCGACCGAAAGGACGGTTTTTCGCAAATCAACGCGGCTGAATCGAATGCGGCCTCGTTAAAAAAAGAGCCAATGGTGAAGGAGGAAACCCGCGGCGACCTGCTGGGCCTGATAAAGGAACGGCTGGAGCGCGGTGAAAACCTCTCGGACAGTGACATGCGCTACCTGCGCAACCACGACCCCGCCCTTTACCAAAAGGCTAAGCAGGTACAGGATATTCGGGATAAGTTCAGCAATATTTTGCAGCGTGCCAAACGCAGCGAAAGCGCCACGGTTTACCGCGAGGTGTTGGCCCAGGCCCAAAAAGCCAAAGGGGCGGATGCCGTTACAGGTGAATTTTTGGTAAAAGCCATAGAGAACGAATACAAAGGATACCGCGGCGCCCCCGCCGCCAAAACTGCCGCCGAAAAATAGGCGAAGACCCTTGTTTGCCCGCAAGGCAGTGGTAAACCCATGTAAAAAAGTACGCCGCCAGTTTTTTGGCGGCGTACTTTTTGGTTTGGTGTTTGTAAGAAACTCTTATACAGAGTAGATACTGTTATGCAGCGCCTGCTTTTCCCGCATTTATGCGCTACAGTTTGTTCATTTGCTGTAAAATCCGCACTATACTCCCACGGCGCTAAAACTTTCGGGCAGGGTGCTGCCCCCGTCTATAACCACCTGGGTGCCCGTGATATAGCGGGATTCATCCGAGGCGAGGAAGGCCACAAGGTCCCCAAGTTCCTCAATGGTTCCAAGGCGCTTCATGGGTACGGCTGAAGCGATGCCATCGATGACGCTTTGGGGGTTTTCGGGGCAGCTCTCCTTGGCAATGCTCCAGGCCATGGGGGTATCGATATAACCGGGGCATATGGCGTTTACCGTAATGTTACAGGTGGCAAACTCGGTGGCTAGGGCCTTGGTAAAACCCCAAATGGCCGCCTTGGTGGTGGCATAGGCCGTCTCACCGGTATCCACCACCATGGTGCCAGTAACCGAGGAGAGGTTGACAATTTTGCCGTAGTTTGCCTTTACCATGTGCGGCAAAACGGCCTTGGCGCAGTTCCAAACCCCTTTGATGTTGATATCAAACATCTTGTCACGCATCTCGTCGCCCATCTCCAAAAATGGCAACACATTGCATACGCCAGCGTTGTTTACCAGGATGTCAATCCGCCCGTATTTTTCTACAATTTGGGCCGCTACCTCTACCAGGCGGGGGCGGTCGCACACGTTGGCAAGGGCAAAATCGGCCGTAAAGCCCTCGGCTTTTAGCTGTTCGGCCGCGGCCTTTACCCCTTCGTTAATATCCAGCAAAATAACGCTGGCCCCGTTTTTGGCCAGCACCCGCGCCGCGCCCAGGCCGTTGCCCATGGCCGCCCCTGTTATAATGGCAATTTTGTTCTGTAAATTCGGCATGTCTCCGCTTCCTTTCCTTATATAAGATGGGGGCGTCTTGGCCCCAAAACAAACTTTACTGGGCGGTCCAGCCGCCGTCTATGGTCAGTTCCGAGCCCGTTACAAACAGGGATTCATCCGAGGCCAGGTACAAATCGGCATAGGCGATGTCCATGGGTTTGCCAATATAGCCAATGGGGTGCTGCGCGCCCACCTTGGCAAAGTATTCCTCGGGGCTCATCCCCGCATCGGCGGCCTCTTTTTCGGTTAGTGCGGTGTGCACATAACCCGGATGCACCGAATTCACCCGGATTTTATAGCCCTTTTGCCCACAGGCCAGCGCCGCTGATTTTGTGAGGATGGTGACCGAACCCTTGGAGGCGCAATAGGCGCATAGGCCAGCTTCGGCTATTTGCCCATCGATAGAGGAGCGGTTGACAATAGAGCAATTCTCTCCATTTTCCCGCATGGCCGCAATACCATATTTTGTACCCAAAAATACCCCGGTGGAATTGATGCCCATCAGCCAGTTCCATTCCTCAAGGCTGGTCTCCTCAATGGTTTTGCCCAGCGAGACACCCGCGTTGTTTACCAGAATGTTCAGTTTGCCATACTGCTGCATCACCCCTGCTATGGCCTCTTGCCAGGCGTTTTCGCTGGATACGTCCAAGGGGACAAACAGCGCCTCATACCCCTCGGCCCGAATCTTTTCGGCCAGTGCCTGCCCGGCGGCGGCGTTCACATCGGCAATGGCCACCTTGGCGCCCTCCCGGGCAAACAGGCGGCTGTCTGCCTCTCCAATCCCCAGCGCCCCACCCGAAATCATGGCCACTTTGTTGTCTAAACGTCCCATAAACAACACACTCCTTTCTGGTTTTATGGCAACTTTGCCAATTTGCACCTTCACAATAGCACATTCCCTTCTGGGAGTGTCAATTGCCAAATGGAAAAAGAAATATTTTGTATTTATATGCACCCCGCCCCATCTGCCACGATATTGCTACACGGCGGGCCCTATCGGCCTTTTCCTTCTTTTTGCAATATTTATCCCTTTTTCTACGAATATTTTCCCATTCCGCTCTCGAAAACAAAAGCCTCCCACATGGAACTTTTTCTTTTTTTAGCATTTTTCGTGCATATTCTCATGCAGTAACTTTGCAAATTGCTCTATTTTTATTCATAACAAGAAATGCCATTCTTTGCCATTTCTTGACGGGTTTTGAAAACCCGTCTATACTAAGAAGGGTACTGTTTAATCATATTTTATTTGTTATTCCGTTATTTTTTCTGCTCTGTTTGCTGTTTACAACAGGGGAATACGAACGTCACCGGTATCTACCTATTTTGTATATTGAGGTGATTCTATGCAGAGAGGGAAAAATAAATACAACATCGGGGAATTGGCGGATATAAGCGGCCTAAGTGTAAAAACACTTCGTTATTATGATAAAAAGGGGATACTGGCCCCCTCAGACCGCGACCTGAGCACCAACTACCGCTACTATTCAGAAGAACAAATTCTGAAGGCCCTCACCATTCGCGAGATGCGCCTGCGCGGTTTTTCGCTGGAGGAAATCCAGTACATCATGCAGTCCAATTCCATAAGCGCCATCACAGAAAATTACAACCAGAAGATTGAGTCCATCCGCAGCGAAATACAGCACCTGAAAAAGAAATTGCAACTGGCCGAGAGTAGCCGGGATATGATTTTGGGCGCACTGCACGATATCCACGCCGAAAACCCACAGGAGCACCCCCCCGGCGGGCGCCTTGAGCGGGTGTTCACCCTTTCGCATGTGGATGAAACCCCCTGCCTGTACACCCGCCACCGCAGCCGAATTTATGTGCAGGAGGTTTTTTGGGACCGCTTTGCCGAAATATACCGCATGATGGACGACAAGGGCTATACGGCCAGCGGCCCGCTTACCGGGGTATTCCACGAGCACTACACGCACCAGTTCTTTTTTGAAGAGGGAGACCTGGAAATTTTACAGCCCATTGCCGAGGCCACGCCGGGTGACCCAGACGTGAAACTGTTTGGCGGCTATGAGATGGCCAGCCTGATGCATGTGGGCTTTTACGGAGAATTTTTGCCCGAGTACGTGGCGCTGATTAAATGGATTGAAGAAAATGGCTATGAGATAGACGGCAACCCCACCGAAATTTACCTGGTGGAGTTTACCCAAGGGGCCAAACCTGAGGACTATGTCACACGCATCGGCTTCCCGGTAAAAACCGCGGGCTTTTAAATGAATATTTATTCATCTCTGCCCCTGCCCGCTTCTTCCCCCGTGGTATAGCTGGGGAAACAGCACCTTTGTAAATGGGAAATCTTACAAAAGTGGTTCTTTTTGGGCAATCTTCACCAAGTGCCCGGCCCAAACCTTATGCTATCTGCCCAGCGGTACAAAAAGGCCACACACAACTTGTACATTTTGACAAATTTGTATTCCTGCTGTTTAGCAGAGAAATGGGTGAAATGCAAAAGCCCTTTCTCTGCTTTTTTTCTTATTATTTAACTTTATATTGTATTTTAACTGCTTTTTTAGCAAAACCCCAGCTCTTGGGCAAAACTCTACCACGGGGTAGAGTTTTGCCATTTTCCTTCTTCCTCCCTGCCACATTTTACAGCGGCCCGGTTTTGTAACAAAAATTTAATTTTTACAGAGGGCTTGACTGTCCAATTGTGGAGGCTGCTACTATTTACACAAAGTCCCGCCTGATTGTTAACAACAAATGGTAGATAATGCCGAGTGGCGGAGTGCAATGGAGGTGATGGCCTGCCTGTCTGGCCCGGCGTCTCACAGCAATCATTATGAAACGGAGGGAAACTGACCATGAGTGAAAAACAATTTGTTCATCCGTACATCCCAAATTCCGAGCCCAAAATCAAGGCCGGCCTTTTAAAGGCACTTGGCATGAAAAGCGCAGACGATATCTACAAAGAGATTCCCGAGAGGCTGCGTTTTAAGGGTGAGATGAACCTGCCCGCCCCCATAAACAGTGAATACAAGCTGAAACGCCATGTGCAAAAAATCTTGGGCAAAAACGAGAACTGCCAGGATAATATCAGTTTTTTGGGCGGCGGCGTGTGGAACCACTACGTACCCTCGGTGTGCGACACCATCATGGGCCGCGACGAGTTTTTAACCGCCTATGTGGGCGAGGCTTACTCAGACCACGGTAAGTTCCAGGCCCTGTTTGAGACAAGCTCTATGATTTGCGACTTAACGGGCATGGGCGCCTGCAACACCCCCACCTATGATTGGGGCTGCGCCATTGCCATTGCCGCGCGCATGGCCTGCCGTGCAAACAGTGGCCGCAATGAAGTTCTCATCGCCTCCAACTCTGGCCCAGAGCGGGTGATGCTGGTGCAAAACTATGTGAAACCAGACATTGCGGTAAATTACATCAACTTTGATAAGGGTAGCGGCCTTTTGGATTTGAAAGATTTAAAGGCGAAGCTCTCCAAAAAAACCGCCGCCATCTACTTTGAAAACCCCTCTTATATTGGCAACATTGAAACCCAGGCCCCCGAAATTTGCAAGCTGGCAAAAGAGGCGGGCGCCTTTGCCATAGTGGGCGTGGACCCAAGTTCCCTGGGCATTTTAGAGGCCCCCGGCAACTACGGCGCCGACTTTGTGGTGGGCGACTACCAGCCCCTGGGCCAGCACATGAGCTACGCGGGCGGCCTTGGCGGCTTTATTTGCACCCACGATGACAAAAAGTTTGTGGGCGAGTACCCCTCGTTGCTGTTTGGCATTTGCCAAACCGAGGTAGAGGGCGAATACGGCTTTGGCGAAGTTTTCTACGAGCGCACCTCCTACGCCTCGCGCGAAAAAGGCAAGGACTTCATTGGCACCTGCTCGGCCCTTACGGGCATTGTTTCGGGCGTGTACATGGCGCTGATGGGGCCACAGGGCTTTGAAGAGCTGGGCAAGGGCATTTTGCAGCGCGTTGCCTATACAAAGGAAAAACTGGCCGAAATTCCCGGCGTCTCCATTCCGCTTAAGGGCCTTTCGTACAGTGACTTCATGGTCTCGTTTGACAAAACCGGCAAAACGGTGGAAGAGATTAACAAAGGCCTGTTGGCCTACGGCATCTTTGGCGGCAAGGATTTAAGCCGTGAGTTCCCGGTGTTTGGCCAAAGCGCCCTTTACAGCATTACCGAAATGCACGACAAAGAGGAACTGGACAAGTTCCTGTGCGCACTGCGTAAAGTGTGCGCCAACTAAATGCATTTCCCTGTAAAGGCCCGGTTACACCCAAACAATATATTAGAACGGAGGGCGAAGTAAGAATGGCTAAGGTAAAAGTCAGAAAAAAATTCCACCAGGCAAGTTGGGACGAACCCATTATCTATGATCTTTCCACCCCCGGCCTGCGCGGCATCATTCCCCCCGAGGTGGACGATGAGATAGCCTGCGCAACAGGCGACGTTTTTGCAAAACTGCCCGATAGCATCCGCCGGAAAAAGGCGCCGGAGCTGCCCGAAGTGGACCAAAAACACGTGTTGCAGCACTGGTTGCACCTCTCGCAAGAGACGATGGGCTCCAACATCTCGAACGACATCAGCGAGGGCACCTGTACCATGAAGTACAACCCCCGCATCAACGAAGATTTGTGCCTGGAACCCGATTTTGCCGACCTGCACCCCGACCAGGACGAGGACACCGTACAGGGCATCCTGGAAATTTACAGCAAGTTTGAGGACGTGCTAAAAGAAGTTTCGGGCATGGATAAAATTTCCCTGCAGCCCGGCGGCGGCAACCACGCCGTTTATACCGCAGCCTCTATTGTTCGGGCCTACCACGCCTCCCGCGGGGAGGCCGACCAGCGCGACGAGGTGATTACCACCATCTTCTCGCACCCCTG
>CAZKBM010000072.1:0-15789 GCA_964550985.1 uncultured Oscillospiraceae bacterium | reverse complement strand
GCAGCCATTCGCCGTTTCTGCCAAGAGCAGCATAACTCATGTTAT
The DNA here is from genome assembly GCA_964550985.1 of uncultured Oscillospiraceae bacterium. Classification (GTDB taxonomy): domain Bacteria; phylum Bacillota; class Clostridia; order Oscillospirales; family Ruminococcaceae; genus JAAYCI01. The sequence goes on along the minus strand of CAZKBM010000072.1, from coordinate 15,744 downwards.
GTTAATTTGCCCAAAAGTACCAGTATCCCTCGGCATCACTTGACAGTAGGCAACCCATTGCGTATAATATGCGCAATGGGTTGCCTACTTTGATGAAAGGAAGAGGAGCAAAATGAATATCCCCCAAAACAAACAGTATATTTTGTTTGGCGGCAATTTTGTGCTGGCAAACAAAATGCAGTGGGTGGCCGATAAAACGGTGGAGGGCCTTTCTACAAAGCAGTGGTTTTTACTGCGCACCCTGCAGGATATGCCGAAGAACCCCCAGCCCACCATTACAGCCCTGGCCCAAGAGGCCGACACAAGCCGGCAGAACGTGGCAAAAATGCTGGAGGTGTTGCAGCGGCAGGGCTGTGTAAACCTGCAAGCCAGCCCCAGCGACCACCGCAGCCGCAACGTGGAAATAACCGCAAAAGGGGAAGGTTTGCTGGGCGAGATGGCCGCAAACGCCGGCGTTTTTTTTGCCGAACTTTTTGCGGGTATTGACGCCAGCGACTGTGAAATTGCCGCCAGGGTAACGCTGCAGATGATAGAAAACCTGCACAGGATGCAAAAGGCCTTGGAGGACAGCGAAAGGGTGTATTGATAGAATACTCGCTCAATGCCTACTGTCAGCACCCTTTTGTACACCTCACATCTTTATAGTAAAAGAATGGGAGAAATTTGAATGAATGCAGTGGTTGTGTATACCTCGCGGTACGGCAGCGCTAAAAAATATGCCCAATGGCTGGCAGGTACGCTTAACTGCCCTGCCCTAGAGCAAAAAGTGGTAACGCCCAGCGCCTTAAACGCCTATGATACGGTTATTTATGGCGGCGGTGTTTATGCCGGTAAAATTGCGGGCCTAAAAAAGTTTTTGTCAAAACTGGGCAGAGACGATAGTAAAACCTGGGTTCTGTTCATGGTGGGCATGACAAACCCCCGCCAAAGCGGCACCTACAAAACCATAGCACAGCAAAACCTGCCGGCAGAGTGGCAGGGCAAATTTGAAGCCTTTGCCCTGCAGGGCGACATCCTTTTTAGCCAGATGAGCGGCCTGCACAGATGGATAATGCGTATGCCCAAAATGGCAGCCGAAAAAAAGCCCCCCAGTGAACGTACACGGGAGGACTTGGAACTAATCGATCATTTTGGCGGCGATATTCTTTTTGCAAACCCTGAACAGCTGGGCCCTCTTTTGGCCCATCTACAGGCCAAAAACCCAGCGCCAGGGTAAACTGCGGCTTTTCTAGCGGTTTTCACCATTCTGTATCACCTGCATAAACAGCTTACCATAACGTTTTAGCTTGGTTTCCCCCACGCCCGAAACCGCCAAAAATGCCTCGTCGGTTTGGGGCCGTTTTTGGCTCATCTCCCGCAGGGTGGCGTCGGTAAATATGGTGTAGGCGGGTATCTTCCGCTTTCTGGCCAATTTCAGGCGCAGTATGGCAAGTTCTTCAAACAGCGGGCTGTAGGCCCCCTGCGCAGAGGCTTTGGCGCTTTTGGCGGCGGCGGGCCGTTTTTCACGCGGCAGGCGCATGGTAATGGGCTGAGCGCCCGCCAGCGCCTGGGCCGCTTTTGCACCGCTTTTTATCAGGGGGTATTCATCGTTTGTAAGCAAAAGGTAGCCTTGGCTCACCAGGTAGTCCATAGTGTGGCCAATTCTTCGCAGGGATACATCGGCCATAATGCCGTATGTGGGCAGTTTTTCATAGCCGTTTTGCACAATTTTAATCGTATCGGTTCCATGCAGGATGTTGGCGATCATGGTTTTACCCGCCCAGCGGCCCATCCGCTCTACTCTGGCCACGCAGGAGAGGATTTTCTGGGCGTCCACGGTGATATCTATTTCATCATAATGCTGGTTACAGTTCCCGCAGTTTCCGCAGTAGATGGGGGCCTTTTCGCCAAAATATTGCAGCATGTACCTGCGCAGGCATTCGGTGCTGGTGCTGTACCAGGTCATAAATTTCAGCAGTTCCAAATCGTTTTGGCGTATCTGCTCGCGCTGCTGGGGCGTAAGGCCTTCGCCCCCATCCTGGCCGTTACCAATTAAAAAGCGGTTCACCTGCACGTCTTTGGGGCTGTACAGCAAAATACAGTCCGCCGGCTCTCCATCTCGGCCTGCGCGCCCGGCCTCCTGGTAATAACTCTCCAAATTTTTGGGCATGTTGTAGTGAATGACAAAACCCACGTTGGATTTATCTATGCCCATGCCAAAGGCATTGGTGGCAACCATGATGGCTTTGTTGTCCTCGGCAAAATCGTTTTGGTTGCGCTGGCGCTCGGTTTGAGGCAGGCCCGCGTGGTAGCGCGTGGCGGCAAGGTTATTTTGCACCAGCAGTTCACACACTTCCTCAACATTTTTGCGGGTGGAACAATACACAATGCCGCATTTGCCCGCACGCTGCTGAATCAGGCTTAGCAGTTCGCGGTTTTTATCTTTGGGGGCCTGTATTTCAAAATACAAATTTTTACGGTCAAAACCCGTTACCAAAACATGGGGGTTTTTAAGTTGCAGCAGCGCCATAATATCGGCGCGCACCTTCTCGGTGGCGGTGGCCGTAAAAGCGCCCAGCACCGGGCGTTTGGGCAAGCTCTCCACAAAGGCGGAAATCTCTAAATAGCTGCTGCGGAAATCGTGCCCCCACTGGGAAACACAGTGGGCCTCGTCCACAATCAGCGCCGCAATGGGGGCTTTTTGCACAAACTGCGTAAAACGCGGGGTAAACAGCCGCTCGGGAGCAACGTAAATCAGTTTATACTTCCCCGTCTCGGCGCCTGCCAGGGCGGCCTCGTACTGTTTTGCGGTGAGGGAGCTGTTTAAATAGGCGGCGGCCACACCTGCCTGTACCAGGGCGTTCACCTGGTCTTTCATCAGCGAAATGAGGGGGGAGACGACCAGGGTAATGCCCGGCATCACCAGGGCGGGTATTTGGTAACAAAAGGATTTGCCCGCCCCCGTGGGCATGATGCCCAGCACATCGCGCCCCTGCAAAAGCTCCTCAATCAGTTCTTCCTGCCCCGGCCGAAAAGCCGTGTAGCCAAACACCTGCCGCAGCACTTCGTATTGATTCATCTCTGCACTCTCATTCATACCTTACTTATAGCGGTTGGCTATATTTTTATAGTATACAGCAGAGAGTGCGGGCTTTCAAATCTATGGGCAGGGGCCCTTGCCGGGGCCCTGCCGCAAAATCCGCTTTTACAGCAGGCTTTGCAGGTATTCTAGCGGAATATCCATCCGCTTTGCGGTCTCTTCGGCGCTCATGCCGCTTTGCATAAACCGGCCCGCCACGGCAGCCAGCGTTTCGGCCACTTCCACCATATGCTTGTCAGGGTCATAAAAACGCAGGGCACGCTGGCCCCAGGGGGCCTCCTCCATGGGGTGCACAAGGGCGGGGCTTAGCTCCGCAAGCCTTTTGGCAAAGTCGTCCAGTTCCTCTGTTTCAAAGTAAAGTTCCGCGTCATGGCCGCCAAAGGCAAGGTCTGCCTCCCCCTTGTGAATCATCCCCAGCCAGTACCCGGCCTCCTGTAAGGAAAAACCCCCGCTCATGGTTACATTGGCCCCAAAATCGGCCAAAATTTCGCAGCCTAGCACCTGCTGGTAAAAGTTTTTGGCCCGCTCCATATCGCGTACCACCAACATTGGCCCCATAAATTTCATCGGTTTTGCCCTCCTGTAACCTCTTTCTTTTTCTTGGTTTTGGGTTTTGGCAAAGGGGTCACTGCTTCCAAAAGCCCCGCCACCTCCCGGCTTTTTTCGGTGTCGTCAATATCCAAAATATAGTGTTCTTTGGCCCCTTTATAGGGGCAGCCCGTGGCGGCATCCGCCATGTGAACAGCAATGCAGGCCAGTTTTTTTACAAAAACCGTATTGTCGCATAGCAGCAGCACCGGCTTATCGTTCAGGTACACCATATACTCTCCAAACATCTTGCGGTAGCGTATATCCCCCGTACCGGCCAGCTGCCCGCACACATATTCTGCAAAATCCTGGGTTGTCGCCATTTGGTTTTCCCTCCTGCTCTCACTATTTTAGCTGCGGCTACTTATCCTGCGCCATCCGCCGTGTTTTTGCCACCCTGGTGGAGATCAGCCTTTTGGCGTCCTCCATAACCTCGCCCGAGCGCACCTCCAACATCAGCCAGCGGGCGCCGTTAAAGGGCGGCACATTGTGGTAGAGGTTTTGGGTGTAGGCGCTGCAAACCGAGAGGTATAATTCCGCCTCCATGGCCTCTTTTGCGCCTATGCAAACCATACAGGTAAAAAAGCCCTGGTTTGGGTACAAAACGCAGAGGGAGCGGCCGCCCTTTTTGTATTTTACATTCCAGCCGGGCGCCGCCGTGCAGGAACTGTGCTCAATTTTTGGCTGCACGCCATAGCTGTTTTGCAGGTATTCGTTCAGCGCGGGCCAGCACTTGCTTTGGATGTATTCGCCAATCTGCGCAAAGCTGGGCTCCCTATCCCGCGGATAGGCCTCCGTCCACTTCAAGATATCACTTCCTCCCACAATCATCATTACGGTATCGGAAAGGCCACCGTAGCCAGTCACAGTCTCCTTGTATCAAAACTGCAAAAATCTGCCAATGCCCCACCGCAGGTCCAGTATAGCAAATCAAACAGGACAAGAGTCTGTCTTGTTATAAATATTTTTTTGCCGCCTCAGCCAGTTTATCGGCTATCAAGGTGCGGATGTAAGCTGGGGCCAGCACCTCGGCCCCAGCGCCGTAAGAGAGGATATACCCATAGCCCCATTCGTCGTCTGGTAAACTGGCGGTAACCAGCAGGCTGCCGTCCTCATTTTGGGTAATTTGGCTGGGCTCAAAATCATCCCACACGCGGGGGGCAAGCTCCTCCTCTATTTTTAACTGCACCTGGCAAAGGCACTGGGGTGCAAAACATGCGGCCACCGGCCTTGGGGGTTTTGCCTCAAACCCCTGCTGGCTCAGGGCCAGGTTTTTGATACGGCTGAGTTTAAAGGTGCGCCAATCGCCTCTATCCCGGCAGAAGGCCGAGAGATACCACGCCTTTTCTTTAAACACAAGTTGCAAGGGCTCGGCCCATCGGCTGGTTTTTTCACCCCAGAAGCTAAAATATTCAAAGCTGACAAGCTTCTGGGTGAGGATGGCCTCTTTTAGTTTTAAAAATTTTTCCTTTTCGCCCTCGCCACCGTCCCAGGGGGAAAAATCGATATCCACCCAGCTGGCGGCGGTGTTTTTGTTAAAAAGCGCCGCCAGTTTGGCCAGCACGGGGGCTATTTCAGGCACATTTACGGCCTGTAAGCTTTGCAGGGCCGATAAAATATTGCTCTGCTCCCCTTCGGTAAGCACCGATTTATTCAGTACAAAGCCCTCCATCAGCCGCACGCCGCCACCCTTGCCCTGGGCCGTGTAAATGGGGATGCCCGCCGCGGCCAGCCTGTCTACATCGCGCAGAACGGTGCGGGGCGAAACCTCAAAATGCGCCGCCAGTTCTTTGGCGGTAAGGCTGCGCCTGTCCATTAAAAGGTACACCATCTCAAACAGCCGGTTCATCTGCATAAAGGCACCCCCTCCCTCTTATAAAAAGTATACCACCATTATTTGACAGGTGCACACAAGGTAATTAAAATGGAGAAAACCTGGCTAAATTCGTGCTGGATCATAACTTATCTTTGTTGATGGGAGTAAAACGCGCTATGACAAAATATTATCGAATAGTTAGAGATGATTGGCTTAACACCTATAAATCACAGGTTCAAAATATGAAACCCTGCGACTTATGGAATCATTCCACTTTATGGGGCAAAATTCTTATGCTTGTGGCTGCCCTGTCTATGTCTATTTTTATCGCTCTGAGCGTGTGGCAGACGCTTTGCGTGAGGCCTTGTACTTGATCTCCCTAAACAATATCAGCTAGCAAATTTTCGCATCCAAAAACCATAGATATCCCCTATAGATTCCCCCTTCCCCATTCAAAACAGCTATTGGTATTTTCTTCATTCCAATGTTAAAATGGCAGGCAGAACCCCACACACAACACTTACCCGCCGGCGCAACATGCTGGCAATTGGAAGGGAGAAACAGGCCATGGTAGAGGTAAAAACACAGCTTCCCGAGGTATTTAGCAGCTTTGCCGACGCGCGCAAAAATGGTTTTTTGGCCATGAAGGAGATAAAAGAGAGTGGTAAGGGTGTGGTAGGGCTGTTTTGCACCTACACCCCTGTGGAAGTTTTTATGGCGGCCGGCCTTGTGAATGTGGGGCTGTGCTCCACCAGCGACGAGACCATTCCCGCGGCGGAGAAGGTGCTGCCCAGCAACCTCTGCCCGCTGATAAAATCCAGCTATGGCTTTGCCATTACCGATAAATGCCCCTATATGTATTTTTCTGATTTGGTTGTGGGCGAAACCACCTGCGACGGCAAGGTGAAGATGTACGAACTGCTGGGCAAAGAAAAAAACGTACACATCATGCAGTTGCCCCGCCGGCAGGATAGCCCCGAAGCCAAAGCGCTTTGGCGGGCCGAAATTGTACGCCTGAAAGAACGGGTGGAAAAAGATTTTGGCCTTACCATTACCGACGATGCCCTGCGCGAGGCCATTCGCAAGCGCAATATAGAGCGCAGGCTGCTGAAGGAGTTGTACGAACTAAACACCCTGACGCCGCCCCCCATCACCGGGCTGCGCCAACTGCAGGTTCTGTTTGGCTCCCAGTTTAAATTCAACTGGGAGGATAAGGTGGCCGAAATTCAAAACGCCATAGATAGCATAAAGGCCGCTTACAAGGCCGGCGAGCGCCCCGTACCCCAAAGCGCCCCGCGTATTTTGGTAACGGGCTGCCCCATGGGCGGCGTAACCGAAAAGGTGGTAAAGGTTATTGAGGACGCGGGCGCCGTGGTGGTGGCCTACGAAAATTGCACCGGTGCAAAGCAGATGGACCGCCAGTGCCGCGAGGACGGCGACCCCCTGACGAATTTGGCCGACCACTATTTGCAGATTGGCTGCTCGGTGATGACGCCCGACACAAACCGCTTTGAACTGCTGGGCCGCCTTTGCCAGCAATTTAAGGTGGATGGCGTTGTGGAGATGACCCTGCAGGCCTGCCACACCTACGCTGTGGAGGCCTACAGCATAAAACAATTTGTACAGCAGCAAGGCCTGCCCTACCTGCAGCTGGAAACCGATTATGGCACGGCCGATATTGGCCAGCTTTCCACCCGTGCCGGGGCTTTTGTGGAGATGCTTTAAAAACATGGCAAACTTTACTGTGGGAATAGATTGCGGCTCGGCCGCGTGCAAGGGCGCCCTTCTGCGGGAGGGCGCTGTTTTACACACCGCCGTTAAGCCCACGGGGTGGAACCCGCGCGAAACGGCCGCCCTTGTGTTGCAAGAGCTTTTACAGCAGGGGGGCTGTACCCGGCAGGAAGCCTGCATTGTGGCCACTGGCTATGGCCGGGTGGGGCTGGATTTTGCCGATAAGGCCGTGACGGAAATTACCTGCCACGCCCTGGGCGCGCAGCACCTCATGCCGGGGGTGCGCACCATTATCGATATAGGCGGGCAGGATTCCAAGGTGATTTCAGCCGAGGAGGGGCGGGTACTCTCCTTTCAGATGAACGACAAGTGCGCCGCGGGCACCGGCCGGTTTTTGGAGATGTCGGCCCACCGCATGGGGGTGGATTTGGCCGATTTTGCCGCCCTTTTAAACGCGGGACAAAGCTGCGCGCTTAGTAGCATGTGCGCCGTCTTTGCCGATTCTGAAATCGTCTCCCTGCTGGCGGCGGGCAAAAGCCGGGAGGAGATTGCCGGGGGCATTGTGCAGGCCGTGGCGGCCCGTGCCCTGGCCCTTGCCGCAAGGGTGGAAACCCAGCCCCCCGTATTGTTAACCGGGGGCCTGGCAGATTTTGCCGGGCTGCGCCTGGCGCTGGAAAAGCAGCTTGGCTTTACCGTACACGCGGTGGCGCACTCCCGCTATGCGGGGGCCATTGGCGCGGCCTTGGCCGGGTATTCCGCGCCGCGCCCATAGGGGCGGCGGTTTGCATGGGGGCAGCCCTTTTTGGGCACAGGTTCCTCTCTTTTGGGTACAGCTTTTCTTACTGTTCTTCAAAGAACTGCATGGTAAACCTTTGTTAGAAACTGTTATGCAGCGCCTGTTTTGGCCTATCCTCATACGCCGCATCTCGTTCATTTGCTGTAAAATGGTTCTTTATGGGTGGCCCTTCACTCCTCCTGGCCGCCGGTTCCAGCCTCCTTTTCCGCCTTTTCCTCCTCTTCCCTTTTTTTGCGGCGCCAGAAAAAGAGGATTAAAAAGACTGCCAGCGCCAAAAGGGCCGGTAGGACTATCCACATCCAAAGCGGCGGCCCCAAACTTTTGGCCCTTGCCAGGGGCACCTGCCCATCCTCAATTTTCACGGTAATCAAGGTTTCATCGCCACTCTGGTCGGTACTGATAATCTGTGTGGTTCCGGTTTCAAGCGCTGTAAAAACATAGGCGCCCACCGCTTCATCATACACCCCGTGCAGGCGGGTTTCATCCCATTGCAGGCTGCCCTTTTCCGCTTTAAGGGTAAAGGATTCCCCCATTTTAATGTCAAAATCTCCCCCATCTGTTATGTGTGGAATATGCAGCCTTTCCTCTGAAGCAGGCCCCGAGGTGGCCTTATCCCCCCTGGCCGTTGCCGCCTGGCCGCCTGTGTTAAGCTGCTGCACCGGCGGGGCAGGGGTTTTGCCTCCGCCCTGGCCACCGGCTGTTTGCCCACCGCCTGCCGGGTTTTGCACATTGCTTTGGCCATCGCCTTGCCCGCCTTGCAAGGCCGAAGTACTTTGCGAGGCCATGCCCCCGCCTGGGGCGCTGCCGCCGCTAGAGCCTGTACTGCCGCCGCCGGAGCTTGCGCCACTACCGCCAGAGCCAGTACCGCCGCCACCGAAATCAGAACCTGCCCCGCCGGCGCTGGTGCTCTGCCCTGCCTCGGGCTCAAAAATTGCCTGGATGCTGTGGTTTGCCGTCAGCTTTGTAAAGGTGTAGCTTTCAATGGCCCCCTGGTTGGCTCCATCCACCTTTACGGCGGAAATACGGTAGCCACTGGCCGGTTTAATAGAAAAGGTTTGGTTTTCCCCCGCTTTTACCACCACCTGGCCCGCCGGGGTGATGCTACCCCCCACGCCCGCCTGCGCCGCCAAGGTATAGCTGGGTAGTTCGGTCACTGTCAGGGTGCCCTCTTGGTACAGCAGGGTGTAGTTGGCCCCGTGGCCGGTATTTAACTGGGCAGGGGCCGCAATACGTATGGGGTAACTTCCGGCTATGCCTGTGTTTTCCACTGTGTAGCGCGCCTGCGCCTGGGCGGCAAAGGTGTTACCAGGCCCCTCATCCCCTACAAACCCCGTGTAGCTTAGGGTTGGGGCAGGCAGCGCTTCACCCACCTGAACCGCCTTATCATCGGCTTTTATAACCAGTAGGCGTTTACTAATGCTATATAATACCGGCATACTGCCCGTGTAATTCCCTTTGCCACGCACCGTTATGCGCACTAGGCCGGCATTGACGCCGGCACTCGTGCCCAAACCGTCGACGCTGGTAATGGCGTAGTCATAATCCACTTCATTTTGTAAAATTTGGTTGCCAAACCGCACCGTAAGGCTGGGCAGTTTTACCGTACCATCGTAAGGGAAAATGGTTTGGTTTAAGCCAGCGGTAAAATACGCCGCGTCCCTTGGTGTAAGGTACAGGCCCGAATCCCCACTTGCAGGGCCATTCACCCGTAAAATGGGCAGTTTTCCGTCCTCCAGCTTCCAAATGCCCGCGTCCCAGCCTTTGGTGGCCCAATTGCCATCGTCCTTCCAAAATGCGGCGTTCAGCGCATCGGCCGCGCCCATATTGGCCCCGCCGCTGCCGCTGGCCACATTTTGGCCGCCAAAGGCTACGCCGCCGCCCGTGCCCATACTGTACAGAGCGCGCCCGCCAGCAAGGCTTCCGCTAACCTGGGCGGCAAGCCGCCCGGCGGGGGCCTGCGCCACTGCAACCGTTTGCCCCAGTGCGGCGCAGTTTGTAAGGCTACCGCCCTGCACAAGGCCCGCCACACCACCGGCCATTGTTTCACCCTGCACGGGGCCCACCGCGTAGCAGTAAGAGGCCGCCCCGCCAGCCTCAACCGCGCCCACTACGCCACCCACATTTTGCCCGCCTAAAACCGCGGCGATACTATAGCTGTTTTCAATTATGCCTCCCAAAGCCTGCCCCACAAGGCCGCCCACATTTTGCGCACCACTCACCCTGCCCGCTGCATAGCACTCGGCAACCACGCCACCCGCCGTCACCGCGCCCGCCACCGCGCCGGTATTTTCGGCGGCTTCAATATTGACGCCCAACACGTCCAGCGCCTTTACACAACCGCCTTTTACGCAGCCAAACAACCCGGTATACCGGTAGGCTGCCTGGCCGCTGTTTTGGATATACAGCCCGGTAATGCTGTGCCCCCCACCGTTAAAATATCCCAAAAACTCTTTTCCGGCGCTGCTGCCAATGGGGTTCCAGCCAAGGCCGCCGTTATACCCCTCGGCACAAACGGCAAGGTTTAAATCGGCCACCAGTTTAAAGTACCTACCCGCTTCAGCATAGGGGGCCGTGCCGGTATTCACCAGGTGGGCCATCCATTCCAGCTGGCGCACCGTGGCAATTTCATAGGCCGTATCCTCACTTAAGCCATCCCCGCCGCCAAAGGGGGAAAGCCCGCCGGGCAGCAGATGATAGGGCATCTCCACCCCGGCGCCAAAACCCGGCAGCATACCCGAAACATAGGTCCATTTGACATCGTTCAAAAATAGGGCCGTAAACTCGGTGGCATGGGCAATCTCCTCAGCGGTTTTAGAAGCCCCGTTTTTATCTGTGCCATTATTGCCACCGGCCAGCACCGTACCTTTGCCGTCCGTCATACCCGCAAAAGCCAGGTTATTGCCTGTGTAAGCTTTTACAGGCGTACCCATATTTTTTAACAGTACCCCGCCATACACCCGCCCATGGCCCGAAACACTGCCCGTTACCGAAATATTCAGGGCAAAGCAGTGGTCTGCATATACATTGCCGCCATAGGGGCTGCCCAAACGGCCTGTGATGCCCCCTACCATATCGCTGCCTTTTATAGCGCCGGTGGCGTAACAATAGCGCAGGTTAGCCCCCTGAAAACTGCCCGCAATACCCCCCACAAGCGTTTTGCCACTTACAGCGCCCAGGGCATAGCAGTGCTCAATGCTGTAGCCCGGTCCCGAAAGGCCCAACAGGCCGCCGACATAGTCGCCGCCGCTTACATGGCCGCTGGCATAACTATAGGTGATGGCCCCGCTGTTACAGCTGCCGGCCAGCCCCCCCACCATGGTGCCCCAGCTTGTAACACAGCCCGTGGCGTAGCTATAACTGATAGAACCCGTGGAATTATTCCCCACAAGGCCCCCAACATAGTTACTTATGCCGCTTACCGGCCCGGTGGCAAAACAATAGCTAAATGGCCCGGCGGAGGAGCCCAGCACCCCGCCCACGCTGGAAACCCCGCTTACGCTGGCGGAGGAGGAGCAGTTGTCCAGGGTGATGTTGCCTCCCCGGTTGCCAACCAACCCGCCCACCGCGTTTTGGCCCGCCACGCGGCCCGAGGCTTTGCAGCCGGTAAACACACCCGCAGGGCTTGTCTGCAAACGGCCTACCACGCCGCCGGTATTGTCGGCCCCGGTAACATCCGCTTCTTCCAGCGTCACATTTTTAATGGTACTACCGGTGGCTATTCCAAATAGGCCGGTGGCCTCGTAAGCGCCCGACCCACCAACTGGGTTTTCTATATACAGGCCGCGAATGGCATAGCCGCCGCCATCAAAATTGCCCAAAAACGCATGGCCGCTTTTCACCCCAATGGGCAGCCAACCCTTGCCGCCGTTATAGCCCGCCCCGTAGGCGGCAAGGTCGATGTCCCGGGTCAGTTTATAGTATCTTCCCGCCTCGGCATAGGGGGCGGCGCCCGCATTTACCAGTTCCGCCATCATTTGCAATTGTTCCGGCGTCTCAATTTCATAGGCCTTCGCCTCGGCTGAACCATCCCCTCCGCCAAAGGGGGAAGCGCCTGCAGCACGCAAATGGTGGGGCAATTCCGCCGCCATGCCAAAGCCCGGCAGCTTGGCAGCCGCATACACCCAGGCCTCATCGGCGGCAAACAAGGTTTCAAAAAACCCGTTTTGCGCAGTTTCCCCCGCCGTCTTTGTCTCCCCGTTCACGTGGGCGCCCCCACTGCCCGCGGGGAAGCCTGCCACGCCTTCATCTGCCATGGCCCCAAAAGCCACATTGCCCAAAAGCACCGCGTCGGGGGCGGCTTCACCCGCCAGCCGGGCGCTGTTTTGGCCGCCTTTTACACTGGGGTTCAGGGCCGCACAGGCATTTAGCTGCACAGCCGCAGCGCCCCCGGCAAGGCCCGCCACTTTATCGGCGCCCACCACCGCGCCTATGGCATAGGCCTGGCTTAGCCCCCCGCCCTGTATCCGGCCCACAAGGCCCCCCACATAAGCGCCGCCGCTTACCGCACCTGCGGCGTACAGGTTTTGCAGCCGGGTGTTCTGCGCATCCCCCAAAAGGCCCCCAGTGCTGGCCCCGCCGCTTACCGAGCCCTTGGCATAACAGCGCAAGGCGCTGCCGCCCACAAAACGGCCCACAAGCCCCCCGGTGCCTTCACCGCGTCCATTTACGGCTCCCAGGGCGTAACAGTCGGCCAGCTCCCCATCTACAAAACCGGCAAGGCCACCCGCGCCGCCCGCCCCATTTACCAGGCAGGCGCTGTAGCTGCCGCTTAGGCTGCTTTGCAGGCATTCCCCTACAAGGCCCCCTGTTTTACCCTGGCCGTTTACCCTGCCACTGGCAAAGCTGTTTTCTATGCGGCTGCTATCCTCCATCCTTCCCGCCAGGGCGCCGGTTCCTTCGCCGCCGCTCACGCGCGCCTCCACAAGGCCCAGGTTTGCCACCGTGCCCCCGCGTATATATCCAAACAGCCCCACTGCATCAGAGCCTGGGCGGTTTATATACAGGCCGGTAAGCTTGTGGCCCCCACCATCAAAATGGCTGATGAAGGGGTTTTGCGCGCTGTTTCCAATGGGGGCCCAGCCCTGCCCCTCATCATACCCCTCACCAAAGCCGGAGAGGTCCAAATCCGTTATCAAGGTAAAATACACCGGCAGGGCAGGGCTTCCAAACACCATCTCTTCCAGTTTGCCCAGGTTTACCAGCAGGGCAATCTCTTCCATCTGCAAAACCGAACTGATTTGCAGCGGATTTGCCACGCTGCCAGCGCCCACCATGCGCCCACGGCTTTTTTGTATAAAGGTAATGCGCGGCGCGGCCTGGCCCTCGGCCAAAAAATAGCCGGGGCCGGGGCTTGCCACAAAAACATGCAGCCCGGTGGCCGTATCTGCACGGTATGTGTCGCTTTGCCAAAGCACGGGCACCTCTGCCGTCTGCTGCGCCCCATCGCCCTTTGCCTCGGCAGTGGCACTTAACTTTTCTGGCAGCTGGGGGGCATACCCGCTTTGGAAGCGCAGTTCTGCGGGCAGGGCTTCAAAGCCTTTCACACGCTGCCCTTCCCCGTTTTCCTCCACCTTCACCGTTATTACAGGCGGATGCAGGCCTTCCGCCAGCACGTATTCCGGGCCAAAATCAGCCGTAAAGCGGTAGCTTATTCCGGTTTCCCCTTGGTACTCCGGCTCGGCGGCCCAGCTTACGGGCAGCTCTGCCGTGGTTTCAAAAGGCAGGCCGTTGGCACGCAGCAGGGCCTTTTGCGGCTTTGGCTCTGGCTCCGCCTGCGCCCCATCCTCTTGTAAAGCAGGGGGTGGCGCAGTGGGGCTTTCTTCCGCAGGGGGGGCTGGGCCATCTGCCGGCGGCATTTCGCCGCTGGGCGGTTGGCCTGCCTCCTCAGGCAGGCTTTGGGCGGGCGGCACAGAAGAGCTGGGCGGGGCCTCTTGTACACTTTGCACAGCCGCACACAGCGTTTTGGGCAGCGGTAATTCCTCCAGCGCCGTTTTTGGGGGCACTGTTTGGTTTGCCTGCTCTGCCGTTAGGGCGCTTACCTGTACAATAAGCCCTTTTGCAGGCGGGGCCGGCGGCGCCAAGGCCAAGGCCTGGTAGGGGAACAAACTACAAAGCATGGCAGTGGCCAAAACCACCGCAGGCCACCGTACTCTTTTGGCTATCTCGTTTTTTTTCAATTTCCTTACCTCCATCACAGCTCTTCTCCCACCTACACAAGCACATATCGGCATGGCTTATTTGCGTGCGGGCCCCCATTATACCCACAGGGTAAGACCTTACAAGCTCTGGCTTGCGCTGCGTAAATAAAGGCCGAGGCAGCCATTCCTTTTACATATTGCGCCGCAATTTCTGCTCTTACGCCCTAATACGAGGTATTTTACTGGGAAATATAAACAATTTTCACCCTGTATCGCGTGTTACAATCATTCTATCTTGCAAAAAACGCAGCAGTTTCCGTTAGAAAGGGGCTATTTTATGGAACCCATTTTGATGATTGCCCTGTGCGAAAGTGTAATGGCAGACGCACGGCGGCTGATTATGTGGATGGACTGCCTGGAGGTTGCGGCGGAGATTTGCCATTTTCAAACCGGCGAGGCATTTTTGGCCTCGAAACCGGGCGGAAAATATGACCTTGTTTTTATCTCCTTACAATTAACCGGCCTTTCGGGCATGGAAACAGCCCGTGCCCTGCGCAGGGCGGACGAATGCTGTGCCATTGCGCTTACCTCAGCCAACCGGCAGCACATGCCCGAGGCGTTTGAGGTGGGCGCGCGGCATTACCTGGTTAAGCCCATAGAGCAAGATGCGGTAAAAAACGTGCTGCAAGCCGAATTAAAAAGCAGGAATACACGGGGTCATTCCTGTGTTATTAACGCGCGTGGGCGGCGGGTAGAGCTTAACTTTAACAGCATTAGCCATATTGAGGTATTTAACCACAGATGCGTGGTACACACCGCACAGGGCCTGCTGGAAACCGGCACCACCATGACGATTACCAGCTTTATGTGCCAACTGCCCAGCCCGCCCTTTATCCGTTGCCACAAAAGTTTTATTGTAAACATGAACCATGTACAAAAGGTAGAGCATGACTTTATTATGAAAGACGGAAGCACAGTATACATCCGGCGCGCCGATGCAGAAACATGTGCCGAGGCTTTTCACAACTGGCAGAAGGAAGCCGAAGCGGGGCGCTACCGCACAAGGTAAGGGGAGGCAGTAATGCCCCGCTTAGGAAAAAAACACATACCCAAGTTTTTACAGCATATTAACAAACTGTAGCGCATAAAAACGGGCAAAACCAGGCGCTGCATAACAGTTTCTAGCAAAAGCTTGCAGCGCAACCTTTTGAGAAACTGTAATAAGTTGAATAGAAATCAGGCTACCGGGTGTGTCAACACCCTCAAAGGGTTTGGCATAAGATTGACGCAATAAGGAGATTGCGGTATATTTTGATAAGAAGGGGGGCGACGCCCAATGTGGATAGTAACCCGATTAAAAATTGGAAATAAGAGGCCCTTTTTTTCAGTAGGGCCGATGGAATTGCTGGAAAAAATAGAGACGTTCTCCTCGATTAAAAAGGCCACCCAGGCCATGGGGATGAGTTACACCAAGGCCATGCGCATTATACACACTATGGAGGAGGAGCTGGGTTTTGCCGTGGTGCTTTCAGAAAAAGGGGGCCACAGCCGTGGCATGACGCAGCTTACCCCAAAAGGCAAACAGGTGCTTACGTCT
>CAZKBM010000071.1:0-16836 GCA_964550985.1 uncultured Oscillospiraceae bacterium | reverse complement strand
TTTCGTCCTATCAATTTGCTGAAAAAATTGCTTGACTTCTAATAGTTAGTCACCTAGCCCGTGGGGCCGCCCGCGGGCGGGCTGCCGCCTCCGCCGCCTGCCGGGGGCGCGCCGCCCATCTCTCCGCCCTGGCCGCCGCCAAGGCCGCCAAGGCCCGTAGGGCCCTCCTGCTGTTTTGCTTCGCCACTTGTGCTGGCGGCAACTACGTTATTCCCGTTGGGGTCGTTTAAAATCATTAGGCCCTCGCGCAGGCCGTCTCCGCTTATCTCCACGTAATAATCGGTTTCCAGCCCGGTTTCAACGGCAATCTCGGTACGCACCGGGCCATTTTGCCCCTCTTCCCCGCTCCCTGCGCTCTTGGGCTTCGTTTCACTATTTGCTTCCTCTTCGCCACCTCGGCCTTCTATGGCATATACAACACTTTCCCCCGCGCTGTTGGTAACCACGGCGTCAAAGGGCACGGCGTACACGCCGGTTTGACTTTCGGTTACAATTTCCAGCTTGGCGCTCATGCCCGAGGTAAGCCCCTCCGGGGCCGAGGTCACCTTCACCGTAGCCGTAAAATTCCCGCTGGAATCGCTGGCGGTGGGGGAGATGCTTGCCACCTGCCCCGTCCAGGTTTTATCCTCCACGGCGTCGGATGTGATGTGGACGCTCATTCCCGTCTCCAGGGTGAGGGCGTCGTATTCCGGGATGCTGGCCGGTATTTCCAGCGTGTTTAAATCCTCAATGGTAAACAGGCTGCTGCCTGCAGAGGTACTGCCCCCCGAACTGCCCGTGCTGCCCGCAGTGGAGGCCGCCCCGCTGCCCCCCGCGCTCTCGCCCACCTCGGCTGTCATGGCGGTAACCGTGCCCGCAATGGGGGCGGTTATGGTGCAGTCCTCCAGGTTTTCTTCATAGCTTTTCAGTTCTTTCTTCAGGCTCTCGGCGCTGTCCTTTTGTTTTTGGGTGTCCACGCTATCCTGGGCGCTCT
Organism: uncultured Oscillospiraceae bacterium; assembly: GCA_964550985.1. GTDB lineage: Bacteria > Bacillota > Clostridia > Oscillospirales > Ruminococcaceae > JAAYCI01. Next base: position 15,863 of record CAZKBM010000071.1, on the reverse strand, counting down.
CCACGCTCTGGGTATCACTGCGGTAACTGCTGTCTCGGGTTTCCACCGCTTTGTTGTAGCTGCTTTGGGCGGTGGCTACGGCGGCGGCAGCCTGGCTTTGGGCCTGCTGGGCCGCCTGCAAGGCGCTGGCAGCCGCCTCTGTTGCGCCCGCCGCCAGGGCGGCGTCATACTCGGCCTGGTAGGGGTTTTGGGCACTGGGGTCGGCGGGGTCGGCCATCCAGCCGGTGTAGCTTGCCTGTAGGGCCGCCAGCCTGTCCTGTTCCACCTGCGCGGCGGCCAGCTTTGTGTTGGCATCGGTCAGGGTAGCGTTCGCGGTGTTCAGTTCGGCCAGCGCCGCTTGCACAGCGACGTCATTTTTGCTGTAATTGTAGCTGCGGTTATCGGTGGCCGTTTGCAGCTTGCGCTGGGCCTGTTCCAACTGCAGGGCATCCGAGGCCACGGCCTCGCTAATTTGCTTTTTTGCATCGCTGATGTTCTCTTCAATCTCGCTGGTATCTAGCTGGCAAAGGGTGTCGCCCGCCTGCACGGTGTCTCCTACCTGTACAAATAGCTCGGTTATATCGTAGCTTAAACTGCTGCTCACCTGTTTTGTGCTGGCGCTTTGCAGGCTGCCTGTGGCCGTCACGGTCAGTTCCAAATCCATCGTTTCCAGCATCGTCACTTCGGGCATGGCCGCGCCCGTGGCCTGCACCGGACGCCAACACCCAGTAAAAATGGTGAGGGCGGCCCCGCCGCCCAGCACCAATACCAGGCATAGGGCGCTAAGCGCCTTATGCCGCCGGGCAAACCGGCCTATGGCTGTGAACAGCCCCCCTAACCACATGAGAAACCGTTTCATCTCTCTGTTTCGCCTCCTGTACTGCGCAGTATTTCAATGCTAAGGGCTGTGTTGCCGTCCTCGGCCAGGGTCACCTTCACCAGTTCCCCCACCTGGATATCGGCAAGGCTTAAGGCCTCGTCGCTACCAAGCACCGTAATGCTTGTGCTGGCATCCATCTTTACCTCCCGGCTTTCGCCAGTGGTTTCAGGGCTTTGCCATCCGCCTTCGGGCGGTAGCCCTGAGGCATCCTCCGGCATACCACTCGGGGCATCTGCCGGCTTTTCCCCCTCAGGGGGCGGGCTTTTGGGGGCTGCACCCTCATCGCTGCCACTTTGGCGGCTTTCGCCGTCTTTATCCCGGTCGCCCTCGCCGCCGCGGCCATCATCTTCGTCCTGGTCACCGCCGCGGCCGCCACCCGGCCCGCGCACAATGTCCAGCGTAAGGCTTACCTCCGCTGTGGCGCTCACCTGGCCAAAAAGTTCATTCTCGTGTGGGGCAGGGGGGGCTTTGTCCCCCTCCTCGGCTTTATCCGCCCCGCTTTCGGCTGGGGCTGTGCTTGCTGCGCCGCTTTGTGAGGCCGAGGCGCTGGGCGCAGAGGCCGAACTGGGTGTGTTTTGCCCACCGGTGGCGCAACCCGCGGCTGTTAACATAAGCCCCAGTGTGAGGAGAATCGGTATCCATTTCTTTTGCATGGTCATTTTCGTCCCTTCCGGTTCTATTTCTGCCGCTGGGTTTCACTGTAAACCCGAAAGCTGAAAAGAGCCTGAAACACCTGCACAGGGCCTTTTTAAACCTTATATATAGCGTATTCCACTTTTACAAAATTTACACAAATCAGGGTGATGAGGCCCTGACAGCATTGGCCTTGCCGCCAGTATTGCCCATTTTTCAGGCTGTTTTCAGCTTTTTGTGGTATAGTGTGGCCATAAAACACTGCACAAAGGGCAGGGTATGGTATACTAAATAATATGCTTAAAAATATCATCCCAGCTTTACCAGCAGTTCCCAAAAGGAGGCATACGCCCGGCATGAAGGTGCTAATTGTAGAGGATGAAGTTCATCTGGCCGAGGCGCTGGCTCAGATTATGCGCCAGGAAAAATATATGACTGATGTGGTACACACCGGCGATGATGGCCTGGCCTATGCGCAGAGCGGCCAATACGATGTGGTGGTGCTGGACGTAATGTTGCCGGTACTTTCGGGTTTTGAGGTGGCAAAACGCCTGCGGGAGGAAAAAAACCCCACCCCCGTGCTGATGCTGACCGCGCGGGATGAAGTGGCCGATAAGGTGCAAGGGCTGGATTTTGGCGCCGACGACTACATGACAAAACCCTTTGCACCCGAAGAACTACTGGCACGGCTGCGCGCTTTGGCCCGCCGCCCTGGGGAGATGGTGCACGAGGAACTCGGCTTTTCAGATTTACAGCTTAGCCTCTCCTCCGGCACGCTAAGCTGCGGGGCCAAATCTATCCACCTGGGCTTTAAAGAATTTGAGATACTAAAAATTTTGATGCTGGCCGGGCAGGCCATCACCTCCAAAGAGACACTTATCGTCAAGGTGTGGGGGGCTGAATCGGACGCGGAGGACAACAACGTAGAGGCCTACATCTCATTTTTACGCAAAAAACTGAGCCATCTGGGCTCTGGTGTAAATATTGCCTCCCTACGCCGGATGGGGTATCGCTTAGAGGAGTAACCGCCATGATTCGTGCGCTGCGCCGCAAGTTTGTTCTCATCACCATGCTCTTGGTATCGGTGGTGCTGTTGGCCGTTTTTGCGGGTATCTGCCTGTTTTTTAGAAACATCCAGCGCACCGAGGGCCAGCGTGCGCTGGAGATGGCCATGGATAGGCACAAAGCCGAACAAAGCCCCAGCTTCCGGTTGGGTGGGCCCCCGCCTGAGGGCTTCCGCCATGACCCGGTTTTTGTGGTAACGGTGGATGCAGACGGAAGGGGCCGCCTGCTTTTTTCAGACAATGTTGAAGTGGATACCGATGAAATACAAGAACTGGTAAGCCAGGTACTGGCGGGGGGCGAGAGCCAGGGCCAACTGCATGAGTATGGCCTGCGTTATTTGGTGCGTGAGCGCGAGGGTCAATACAACATCGCCTTTCTGGCCCAATTTGCAGAAAAGGAACAGATGGGGCGTATTGTTACCGTTACGGCCCTGGCCATTGCGGGGGCTTTTTTGGTTTTTTTGGTGACCAGCACATTGCTGGCCCGCTGGGCTTTGCGCCCGGTAGAAAAAGCCTGGGAGCGGCAGCGCCAATTTGTGGCCGATGCCTCGCACGAACTAAAAACCCCCCTGACGGTTATTTTGGCCAACACCGGCATTTTAAAAAACCACCCCGAAGACAGCGTTGCCACCCAAATGCCTTGGGTGGATAATACCGAAGCTGAGGCTAAGCGGATGAAGGGGCTGGTGGACGACCTGCTGTTTTTAGCCAAAGGGGACGACCCCGCCGGCCGGGCGTCTTTTACCCGCGTGAATTTTAGCGACCTTGCCGCCACGGCCGCCCTCTCGTTTGAGGCCGTGGCCTTTGAGGCCGGGATGGAACTTACCATGGAGCTCGGCCTCCAAATAGAGGTACAGGGCAACGAGGCCCAGTTAAAACAACTGCTGGGCATCCTTTTGGATAACGCCGTAAAATACGGCCAAAAGGGCACCGCCGTGCGGCTATCGCTTCAAAGCCGCGCAGGGCAGGCCGAACTTGCGGTGTTTGCCAGCGGCCCCGCCATACCCGGCGAAGTGCAAAAACACCTGTTTGAGCGTTTTTACCGGGCTGACGCTTCGCGCAGCAGCGAAGGGTACGGCTTAGGGCTTGCCATTGCCAAAACCATTGCCGAAGCACACCGTGGCAAAATTGGCGCCGAGAGCGGGGAGGGCGGAAATACCTTTACCGTCTGCCTGCCGCTGGCGGGCGAAGCGCACCAAAAGCCATAGTGGCTTGGCAAAAACAGGCCCGCCCCTTCCTATTTTGGGAAGGGAGCGGGCCTCTTCTATTCCATAACACACTGTGCTTTCTTCACCGGTTTTGGCTGGCTTTGGCTTGCCACCCGCTTTTGGGTACAAGGCGCCTACCACTTGGTACATTGCACCTACATTTCCCCGGTGCTCTGCCGATAATTCAAATATGGCCAGCACGCCTACTGGGCAGCTGCGCCAAAATGGTGCAGAGAGGGGGAAAGGCCGTGGTTATCACCACCAATATGCCCGCGCTAAACGCCTGGGGCAAAAATAGAACCGCCGGCGTCAGCATGGAAAAATCGCTGGAAAAACTTTCCTCCGGCTACCGCATCAATCGCGCGGCAGACGATGCCGCCGGTCTTAGCATCTCGGAAAAAATGCGGGCCCAAATTACGGGCCTAAACCGCTCGGGCCTCAATGTGGCCGACGGTAAATCCCTCATCAACACCGCCGACGGCGCCCTTGCCACCATAAACGATATGTTCAAACGGGCGGATGAGCTATGCCTGGCCGCCGCAAACGGCACCATTGGCACCACCGAGCGGCAGGCTATTTCGGCCGAACTGAGCGCCATTACCGAAGAGGTGGACCGCATTGCACAGGCCACCCGGTTTAATGAAATCCCTGTTTTTCAGTACACAAAGCTTCTCACCTCCACCCAGCAGGTGCTGGAGGATGTGGCCCACAGCATCACCATGAACCCCATTCCGCCCTCGGTTTTACCGGCCTCCAAGGCGCTAACCGCGCCGGTGCCCTGTACGGTTGCAACTTTAAAGCTGCCCTTTACCCCTGCGGGGCCAACCCTGGCCGACGCCTTAGACGGTAAAAGCCTCACCTTTCAAACCTCCGCCACGCCCCCGGTTAGCAAAACCATCACCTTTACGGCTACCGCGCCCGCTGGCCCAGGGCAGATACTGCTAGATAAGCCTGGCGACCCCATCAGCGACGCCGCCATTGACGCCGAACTGCGAAATATGGTCAACTCTTTTAGGCCCGATTTGCGCGGCCTTAGCTTTGCTGCGGGGGAAATAACCTTTACGCACAACAACGTGCTTGGCCGCTATATGGGCAACCCCATAAGCGGCATGAAAAGCGGCAACGGGGCCCAAATTAGCGGCTTTGCGGGCAGCGGCACCTTTGCGGGCGGCATTGACGGCGTACCCTTAAACGCCAGCATAGATTTTGGCCCCCTTACCAGCCCTGCCGATATTGCCGCTTTGCACCAAACCAGTTTTACGGTGGACTGCGGCTCCTGCAGCAATATCATCAGCCGCATCATCTTTTTGGATAGCACCCGCTATACGGGGCCGCCCATTGCCCCCACCACCACTACCGGCTCCATTACCACCCACAACCTGGTTGTGGATTTATCTGCGGTAAACACCGCAGAAGACCTTGTGGCAAACATAGCCGCAAACTGGCGCACCCCCCACCTAACCGATTTTAGCATTGACCCAAGCGACCCCAAAAAATTGGTTGCCCACCGTAACGACCTGCAGCAAAGTGACCCCGCCTTTGTAAAAAGCAGTACCCAGGCGCTAAACTGGACGCAAAAAGAGTGGGTGGAAAAACCCGTGAATACCGAGGTGCCGGCGAGTCTCACCATCTTTGTCGCCTCGCTGCCCCACCAGGAATTTATCAGCCTGCGGCTGCCCCATTTTAACGCCCAAAGTTTGGGCCTAGAAGCGAACGTGCAACTCACCAGCGCCGAACAGGCCCTGCAATACCAAGAAAAGGTGCACAAGGCCGACCAAACCCTTACCGCCGCCCGCGCAAACCTTGGGGCCGATTACAACCGCCTGAGCAGCACCGGGGCCACTTTGGAACAAACCCACCAAAACATGCAGGACGCCGAAAGCCGGATACGGGATTTGGACATGGCCAAGGAGTACACAAAATTTGTGGCGGCCTCCTTGCTCATCCAGTCTTCGGGCGCCATGCTGGCCCAGGCCAACAATACGCCAAAGGCCGTGCTTTCCCTGCTAAGTGCCTAAGTTGCCTATTGTATAAAGGGTTACAGCCTTGCGTTATAATATTTTAAAGCGAACACTTCTATGGTGCTATGCAGCCCCACAAAAAAGATGCCCAGGGTGAATACACGGTTAAAGCTGAGGCTTAGCTGCCAGTTCGAAAAAGATACGACAATATCTGCCACCACCAAAACCAGCAGCAAGATGGTATTCGCATAACTGGCTATATTGTTGGCTTTAAGCTGAACAAACTGCCAGCGCTCGTCTTTTTTGTACTCCACTTCTTTTTTTGCCTTCCAAATATAAAGGTAGAACGTGATAATAGTAAAAAATACCAAAATTGAAAGCAACAGTACCTGTTCAATCATCTTTCCCATCCTCACAATACGTAAATACTTCATTTATTTGTGCCCCAAAAACCTTTGCCATTTTAAAAGCCAATTCCAGTGATGGGGTATATTTGTACTTTTCAATGGATATCACCGCCTGACGAGATACGCCCACTCGCTCAGCCAAATCGGCCTGGGTCCAGTTTTGTTCAGCCCGTAAAACTTTTAACCTATTGTATATCATAGCCAGCCACCCTCTTGCAGTATGCCACATACGGCTTCTATAAATGTAAACTACCCATTACATTTTGTCAAGTTTTAATTTCACAACAAAACTCCCCTGGCGTCTGTTACACCGCCGGGGGAGTTTTATACAGCAAATGAACAAACAGTAGCGCATAAATACGGGAAAAATTAGGCGCTGCATACCAGTTTTTACTCTGTATAAGAGTTTCTTACAATAACCTGCTGCACCGCTTTTTGAGAAACTGGAATAGTATAGCCTTGGTGCGCCGGGTTTTGCGTTATATTTGCGGCAAGCTGGCCGCGGCCACGCTTTGGCCCACGCGGCGGCTTTTTTCGTCTGGTATGGTGGGGTAAAAGGCACAGCCGGGGTATTCTTCTTGCAGCACCCGGCACGCTTCCTCCAGCAGTAAATCCCCCCCCCGGCCACTGGTTACCCGGCCCATTAAAAGCACATGGCGGATGGCATAAAACCGGTTGTACAGGCTAAGGGTATGCCCCAGGCACACCCCTATCGAGCGGAAAACCTCCTCGGCGCGCCCATCTCCTGCTTTCAGCAATTCCTGCACCTCGCGCAGTTTTTCGGCCTGGGTTTTGCCCACAAGGGGGATGCCCGCGTTTTGGGCCAGGCGCACCACACCGTCTTGGCTAAAGGTTTTTACCCCGCAGCCTATATCCCCGCTCCACTCGTCCGCCATGGCCCTGGGGTTTGCATCCACCGGGGTAAAGGCCAGTTCATTTAGCCAGCCTGTAATACTGCCCTTGTCGTCCACGTAGCCCACGGCCTCGCTGGTGCCCATGGCAATGCCCAGCACCCCGCCGTCGTCCAAATCCATGGCGCCCGCCAAGGCCGTCACATCGCCGTCGTTTGCAACGGTCAGGGGCATTTCGCCAATCACTTTGGCCGCACGCAGGTAGATATCCTCCACCTGGGCTTTAAACACATCATCCGGTACTTTTATAAACAGCGAGGCCACCTTGCATAGGTTATGCACATACACCCCGGCCGAGGATACGCCAATGGCGTCCACCCGGGGCATTTTGGCGGCGGCGGTTTTCAGCGCCTCCACAATGCCTGCAAAGTGGTAGGCGGGGTCGGCATTTTCTTTGGGGTTCCACACCACCTCTTCGGAATACACGGCCACACCGTCCACTACGGCGCTCACCTTGCGGTCCGAGCCACCTGCGTCAAACCCAATGCGGCAGCCGTCCAAATGACGGCCTATGGCGCTGCCGCCTTCCCGCGCTGCGGGTTTTTCGGCATAGGGGCGGGTCTCTACCTCAAACGGCCTGTCATACACCCGGCCCATAAAATCGCGGTCAAACGCCCGCGGGCCGCCCGGCGCGTAGGCTTTTGCCACAGCCTCCGCCAGTTTAGGCCGCCCGCACAGCACCACCTTGTAGCCCCCCCGGCTGTACAGCAAAAACTTCACCAACCGCTCTAGGTAGTATTCATCGGCCAAGCTTCCCACCTCTGTGCCAATCACCTTTGTTTCAAAAACCGAGCAAAGCCCCTCTTCCCGCAGCAGAGCCACGGCAAAGGGCTCTGTAGCCAGCTGCTGGTGGCGCTTAAAAAATGCCGCCAGCGGTATATAGGCCTCATCCAGCTTCGGCCTGTTTTTCACTTCAAATTCCAAACCCGCACATTGCATCATTTCTCTCTCCCCTTCTGTATCGGTTTGCTCTCCTCTATTGTAAAAAAGCAAGCGGCTTTCGTCTTTGCACTTTTGGGGGGCTTTTGTGTCCTATCTTTTCTTGTACACCCAAATTTGCTTTTTCCCCTTCCCAAAATACAAACTGTGCAAATATATCTTCCGAAAAAACAAATACCCAGGGGCCAATTGCTGTTAAGATGAAAGAGAAAATACTGAACACTGTGGGGGATGGCAGCCATGATTCAAAACGCCGAAATACTGAGCCAATTTTGCCTGGAGGGCAAAGCGGCCGATTGCCAGCGCTACGGCAACGGCCATATCAACGATACCTACAAGGTGGACTGCGAAAACGGTGTTGAATACATCTTGCAGCGCCTGAACGGCCATGTTTTTCCCCACCCAAACGAGGTGATGGAAAACATTGCGCGCGTTACGGGGCACCTGCGCCAATTGGTGCAAGACCCCCGCGGCGTGCTGCGGCTTATCCCCACCCAAAACGGGGCCGATTATTACGTGGATGACACGGGCAGTTACTGGCGGCTATATAACTTTGTAGGGCACTCCCTTTGCCTGGAAAGGGCCGAGAGCCCCCGCGATTTTTACGAGAGCGGCGTTGCCTTTGGCCGCTTTCAAAGCCAGCTTACGGCCTTTCCAGCCGCCAGCTTGTACGAGACCATTAAAGACTTCCACAACACACCCGTGCGCTACCAAAATTTTAAACGGGCCGTAAAAGCCGACGCTTACTCCCGCGCGGGGGAACTGAGCGAGGATATTGCATTTTTGCTGCAGCGCGAAGAGGAGATGAGCCAGCCTGCCGCCCTATTAAAAAGCGGGGCCCTGCCACTGCGGGTGACGCATAACGACACAAAACTGAATAATGTAATGCTGGACGAAACCACCCGCAAGGCCCTCTGCGTCATCGACCTGGACACCGTCATGCCAGGCCTCTCCATCTTCGACTATGGGGATTCCATCCGCTTTGGGGCCAGCACGGCCAGCGAGGACGAACGGAATTTGAGCTTGGTTTCGATGGATTTAACACTTTTTAAAAGCTATACCGAAGGGTTTTTACAGGGCTGCGATGGCGGCCTTACCAAAACCGAGATTGAAACCCTGCCCCTGGGGGCCAAAACCATGACGCTGGAATGTGGGATGCGCTTTTTAACCGATTATTTAGAGGGGGATATCTACTTTAAAACCGCCCGCCCCGCCCACAACCTGGACCGCTGGCGTACCCAAAAAACCCTGGTGGCGGATATGGAAAAAAAGTGGAGTGAGATGCAAAGCATCGTGCGGGAAGTGGCAAAATAAATACCCCTGCCGTTACCGCAGCGCCGCAACCTTACAACAGGCCCCAAACAAGTGAGCTTCTCTCAGTTGTTCGGGGCCTGTTTTTTATTGTTTTAATCCAGCAAACCCACTTCGCCTAGGCTTTGGCCCTGGCCCGCTTTTTGGGTTTTACCCTGGCCAGGCGGCGTTTCGTCTCCCGCTGTGCATCCCCCTTCCCCTGCAACCAATGCAGGGTGTCGGTCAGGGTATCCCAGATATCCCTGGGCCAAAAGCCCAACTCCCGGCTGGCCTTCTCGTGCGAAAAGGCCGCATGGCTGTGCAGGGTATACAGGGAATACTTTGTTACCAGCGGGGCCTTGCCCTTGCGTAGGGCCGCTTTTTCCATCAGGGGGGCGGCGGTGCTTGCCACCCAGTTGGGCAGTACCCAGTAGCCCCGCTTTTTACGGCTGATCTCGCGCAGCATATCAAATAGTTCGCTGATGCGGTAATACCGGCCCGAGAGGATATAGGGCTCGCCCACCCGACCTTTATCGGCGGCGGCAATACAGGCGCTTGCCACATCGCGCACGTCCACAAAATCGTAGCCGCCCTTGGGGCAGATGCGCAAACTGCCCTGCACGTAATTTTTAATGGCTGTAACCAGGTTGTTGTTGCCCGCGTCCATGGGCCCAATAATGCCGGTGGGGTGCAGCAATATGCCCGGCAGGCCCTGCTGCTGGGTGGCCCGTATCACCAGTGCGGCGGCCTCGGCCTTTGTTTTGGCATACCCGCCCTCCACCGTACTGGGGGAAAACTGCCGTGTCTCACGGATGAGCTGGCTGCAGGCGGGCTCGGCAATGGCATGTACCGAACTTACGTAGATAAAGCGGTAAACGCCATATTGCAGGGCACTTTCCACCATGTTTTTTGTGCCAAGCACATTCACCTCGTAGGCAAGGGGGCTCACCTTTGTGGTGATATCAATCACAGCCGCCGCATGTACCACAACAATCTGCTGGCCCGCAAGGCCCGCAAACAGGGGGCGCAGGGTCTCTTTATCGCGCACATCCCCCCAGTAGCAGCGCAGCAAGGGGCTGTTCTTCCCAAGCGGCATTTTTTCACCCGTCAGCAAAAAAGCCCGCACAGCTTGGCCCTCGTCCAGCAGCTGCTGCACAATATGCCTGCCCAGGTGGCCGCCCGCACCCGTCACAATATATATACGATTCATCGCAATATTCTCCAATATTTCAACAAGGTGTTGAGAAACTCTTCTCTATGTTCTATAATAATACATATTGGTGAAAATTCAATGAACAATTTGAGTGATTTTGGCGGCCAATCAACAGCCGGGGCCAAACTGTATGGCAGTGATTCACGAAAGGTGGAAGTGCATGAATAAAAAGGAAGACCAGCGCACAAAATTAACCCGTATGCTTTTGCAAAACGCGCTGCTGGAACTGCTTATGCAAAAACCCATACAGGCCGTAACAGTAAAAGAACTGTGCGAAAAAGCCGGGGTAAACCGAGGTACTTTTTACCTGCACTACCTGGATATTTACGATTTGCTGGAAAAAATGGAGAACGCCCTGCTTTTACAGTTGCAGGAAATTTTGGAAAAGAACCCCGTGCTGGACGAAGCGGCCCCAAGCGCCGCCACCGAAAGTTTTACCTCCGCCCTGTTTTTGTTTTTTGAAAATAACCGTGAGATGTGCGCCATTTTACTGGGGGAAAACGGCGACAAAAAGTTTGTGGAAAAAATTATTGGCCTGGGGCGGGAGAAGAGTTTGCAGGAGTATACCGGCCTCTACCCCGCCGCCACCCCGGAGCAAACCGACCTGTTTTATGCCTTTGTGGCAAACGGTTTTTTGGGACTGCTGCAATACGGGCTAAAAAATGGCATTCCGCTGGATGCCTTGGTTGCCGGGGCCGGCAGGCTGATAGCGGCCAGCGTGCACTATTTTGACGCCGCCACGGCTTTCTGAGAAAGCTTTTGTAATTTTTACATTCCAATTAATTATAGTAACATTTTATATGTAACGAAAGGTCAGCCAAGACATGAGAAAAAAAATCGCATTGTGTTTTTTATCACTGGTATTCCTGTGCTCCTGCACAGGAAAAACGACCCCAGGAACTACGGCTTATAGTACAAGCTCTGCCTCACTACCACAAGCCGAAACTTCTTCCGGCAGCAATGTACTGCAAGAGCCTTATGCCGATGTGCGTGGGCTAGGTGAAACCCTGACACTGCATCAAGACGAGTATCTTACAGAGGATATGCGCACATTTTGGTTCAACCAAAATACCCTCTTTGAGGGCAACGAAGCACTTGCGGCAGAGATTTTGGAAAACGGCAAAGACCCGGGCTTAAACATTTCAGATATACATGCGCAGGGAATTACCGGCAAAAACGTAACCGTGGCAATTATTGACCAGCCCCTGTTGCCCGGCCACACCGAATACGCCGGTAAAATCAAACAATACCACACGGTGGGTTTAACGGAAAAGGATAGCCCCAGTTCCATGCACGGCCCTTCTGTAGCAAGCCTATTGGCCGGAGACACCCTAGGCACAGCCCCCGGGGCAAAATTATATTATGTGGCGCTGAAATTTTGGGAGAGAAACGCCCCGGAAATGGGCGCCCAGGCGCTGGACTGGTTAATTGAACAAAATAAGGCGCTGCCTGGGGCAGAGAAAATACGTGCCGTAAGCGTTTCGGCCGATTTCACAAATGCAGAATATTTTGATGACCCTGATGTATGGGAGAAAGCCGTGCAGCGCGCACGAGAAGCCAATATTTTGGTATTGGATTGTAGAAAAGAATATGACACCTGTGTGTTTTGGCCCAGTTTTTTTGCCCCGGATAATAGGGACGACATTTACACAAGCCAGATGGGAACACCCGACGGCGATTTTAAAGACTGCCCTGCGCAAGCGCTCGGAACACCCGTGGGATATCGTACCACTGCAGAAGTCTACTATGATGGTGAATATTCCTACTGTTATGATGCCGCTGGAGGCCATAGTTGGGCCATACCCTATGGAACGGGTGTGCTTGCGCTGGGCTGGCAGATTAACCCCACGCTGACGGGGCAAGAGCTTCTTGAGCTGATGCGGCAAACTGCTTACGAAACCAACGGGGGTCAGCGCTTTTTAAACCCCTCTGCTTTTATGGAAGCCGTACAGTCAACATTGTAGTAAACACTGCGCATCTTAGCCCAAAGGACGTACTAAAGCCCCACGGCAAGATACCGCAACAAACCAGAAAGCGAGGCGTTTGATGATGCCGGGCACAAAAAAATCTCTTGGCGTACTGATAAACCCCATTGCGGGCCTAGGCGGCCGGGTGGGCTTAAAGGGCAGTGACGGGGCCGACACCGTGGAAAGAGCCCTAGCCCTGGGCGGCAAACCCGAAAGCCCCCAGCGTGCTGGGCGGGCGCTGGAAGAACTGGGGGAGATAGCAGACCAACTGGATATTTACACCTATGGCGGCGCCATGGGCGAGGACACCCTGCGGAGCCTGGGTTTTGCCGCACAGGTGGTGGGCAGCCCCGCAGGGCCCCACACCACCGCCCAAGATAGCCTGTTGGCTGCAAAACTGCTAAAAGAGGCCGGGGTAGACCTGCTGCTTTTTGCAGGAGGCGACGGCACGGCCCGCAATATCTGCGAGGCCGTGGGCATGGAAATTCCGGTCATCGGCATCCCCGCCGGGGTTAAAATTCATTCGGCCGTCTATGCCATCAACCCCAAAAATGCCGGTATGGCGGCAAAGGAGTACCTGGAGGGCAAAATCACCAACCTCAAAGAATCTGAGGTGATGGACATAGACGAGGAACTCTTCCGCGAGGGTAGGGTGAGCGCCCGGCTGTATGGGTACATGAACGTACCTTCGGCCCAAAGCCGCATACAGCACACCAAAAGCGGCGGGGCCAGCGATGAGGGGGATTTGCAGGGTATGGCCGCCACGGTGGCCGAGGAGATGGAGGAGGGCACCTTATATATCATTGGGCCGGGCAGTACCACCCGCGCCGTGATGCAGGAACTGGGGCTGCCAAACACCCTTTTGGGGGTGGATGTGGTGCAAAACCGGCAACTGGTGGCCCAGGACGTAACCGAAAACCAGCTTTGGGAACTGATACAAAACCCCGCCCTGCCCGTAAAAATTGTAGTAACGGTGATAGGCGGCCAGGGCAGCCTGTTTGGCCGGGGCAACCAGCAGCTAAGCCCGCGCATCTTGCGCCGGGTGGGCAAGGATAACATCCTTGTGGTGGCCACCGCCGCAAAACTAGTGGCCCTGAAACACCAGCCCCTGCTGGTGGATACAGGCGACCCCGCCCTAGACGAGGAATTGCAGGGCTATGTAAAGGTGCAAATTGCCTTTGGCCAAACCATGGTGTATGAGGTACGCAGTTAGAGCAAATTAACATAACATAAGTAGGGCCTTCTCTTAGTGAGAAGGCCCCCTGTTTTTTGCCATTGCCCATTTTTGGCCACGCTGCGAAGCATCGGCTCTTCGTCCACATCTGGCCGCACCGCAAAAGCGACTAGTTTCAGCTAATTTCCAGCGCCCAGGCGTTTTGCCAGCTCTCGCCCGCGGGCAGGCGCACAAGCCCCGCCTGGCAGGCAAAATCCTCTACGATATCCTGCCTTGCGGGCAGGCTCAGCCAAGGCTCCAAGCAGAGGTAGGGCGCGGCCTTTTTGGGCGTCTGCCAAAGGCCCAGGTAGGGCCAGTTTTCAAACTCCATGCTCACGCTGCGCCCGCCCTTATCCGTTTTTAGCGTAGCCCTTTTTGCCACATTTGTAAGCACTATGGCGTCGCCATCAAATAGGTCATGCCGCAGGGGCAGGCGGCAGCCTTCGGCCAGTGTATACGGTTCATTTATTCCGTTTAAAAAACAACTTTTTGTAAAACCAATGCGGCTGGGCGTGTGGGGGCTGTCAAAGGCCAGGTAGTAGTCCTCAAAGCACAGGCCCTCTTCCAGCGGCAGCCTAAAGCCGGGGTGCCCGCCAATGCCAAAAAACATCTCTTTTTCTGAAAGATTCAGCACTTTGTAGGCCACCTCCACCTGGTTTTGCCGCAGGGTGTAGCACAGCCAAAGCTGAAAATGGTAGGGGTACTGCTGCAGGGTTTCGCTGTCGTCCTCCAGCAAAAACACCAGCCTGTCCCCGGTTTTTTCCTCCAGCGCAAACTCCTTTTTGCGCGCAAAACCATGCAGGTTCATCGCATATTCCCTGCCGCTTAAGCGGTATTTCCCACCGGTTAAACGGCCCACATAGGGGAACAGCAGGGGCGAGCGCTCCCCCCAGTAGGTGGCGTCCCCCTGCCAGAGGTATTCTGCCCCGCCAAACCTGAGAGAACGCATCTCGGCCCCTAGGCTGGAGACTACAAGGTCAATCATCTCGTTTTGTAGGTTGTACTCCATCTGTTATCCCCTGCTTTCCGCTGCTATGGTCACTCCACTGCTGTAAAGACTTTTTATATCCTTCTATATACTCTTGCCTGGTTCAAAGCCCACCGGGTTCTAACAGCCCTCCCGCTCCGTGCCCGCCTCGGCCTCTTCCAGCCGCATGGCCGTATACAGGTGGTGGTAGTGGCCCTTTTGGGCCATGAGTTCGGCATGGGTGCCGCGCTCCACTATCTTGCCCCCCGCCACCACCAAAATGATATCGGCATGGCGGATGGTGGAGAGCCTGTGCGCCACTAAAAAGCTGGTACGGCCCTGTAAAATATGCGAAATCGCATTTTGTATCAAAAGTTCTGTCTCGGTGTCAATGCTGCTGGTGGCCTCGTCTAGCACAAACAGCGGGGGGTTTGCCAAAACGGCCCGCGCAAAACTAATCAGTTGCTTTTCCCCGGTGGAGAGCCGGTCTCCTCCTTCGCCCACATCGGTGTCGTAACCATTTGGCAACTTTGCCACCACCAAATCGGCCGAGACAAGGCGCGCGGCCTCATAAATTTCCTCATCGGTGGCGTCCAGCCGCCCATAGCGGATATTCTCCCGCACGCTGCCCGAAAACAGGTGGGGATTTTGCAGCACATAGCCCAGTTGGCTGTGCAGCCAGCTAAGGCTGCGCTCCCGGTAGTCCCGCCCATCAATCAGCACCCGGCCACGGGTGGGCTCGTAAAAACGGGAGGCCAGGTTTACCAAGGTGGATTTGCCCGCCCCCGTTTCCCCCACCAGCGCCACATTGGCGCCCGCCGGTATCTTCAGGCTAAAATCTTCCAGCACCCACTCCTCCCCGTCGGGGTAGCGGAACCAGACGTTCTCAAACTCAATCTCCCCGTGTATGGGCTCCCAGTTTTCGGTTTTGGGGTGAAAGGCGTCGCCATATTTCTGGGTCACCTCGGGGGTATCGGCCAGGGCAATGGGCTCATTCAGCAGGCCGCTCACCCGTTCAATGTTGGCCTGGGTGGCAATAAACTCTGAAAGCACCCGCGCAATCTGCTGCACCGGCTCCAAAATACCCAGCGCGTAACTGATAAACGCCGAGAGCACCCCCAGTTCCAAACTGTGCAGCAGCACCATCTGCCCCCCGCGGCGCAGCACCATGGCCACCGCCAGCGAGGAAAAAAAGGTGATGATGGGGATGAACACGGCCGAAAGCCGCTGG
>CAZKBM010000070.1:0-16850 GCA_964550985.1 uncultured Oscillospiraceae bacterium | reverse complement strand
AAACCTGTTTTTGCTCGCCGCTTGCTGTGTAAAACATTTGTTCAAATGCTGTAGGATATTTTTTGCTTTTTCAACAAGACGCAGGTTTCCACATGTCTCGTTCTGGGGAACAGATCTATCGGCTGTACCTGTACCACTTCGTATCCATGGGCCACCAAAAAGGCCAGGTCCCTAGCCAGGGTGGCGGGGTTACAGCTTACCATTATCACACGCCCAGGCGCCATCTGTAAAAGGGGCCTAAGGGCCGCTTCGCCACAGCCCTTGCGGGGCGGGTCTAAAACAGCCACGTCGGGGCGCAAGCCCTCTTCGGCAAGCTGCCGCGCCGCCTCGGCCGCATCGGCACAGATAAACCGTGCGTTGGTAAGCCCCATCTCCCCGGCGCTCTCTTTGGCGGCTTGCACCGCCTCTTTTTCAATCTCTACACCCACAAGCGCCCGGCAATCCGCCGCCATGGAAAGGCCAATTACCCCGGCGCCACAGTACAGGTCCAAAAGCATTTCATCGGGCTGTACAGCGGCCATTCGGCGGGCCAGCGCAAACAGTTCTTCTGCCCCGGCAGGGTTTACCTGGGAAAATGCGGCGGGGCCCAGGTTTTGCGGCACCCCGCAAATCACCTCCCGAATACTGGTGCGGCCGTATAGAAGGGTAAAATTCGGCCCAAAAATAACATTGCCTTGGCTTTTGTTCAGGTTTGTATAGACGCCCGCAATTTCGGGCAAGTTGCTGCACAGTTCTTTTACAAGTGCGGTAAAACTGGGCGGCACGGGTTTTGCCAACACAAAGGTAAGCAACACCTCGCCGTTATGGCGGCTTTGGCGCAGGCAGATGTGGCGGACGAGACCGCTGCGCCTTGTTTCATCATAAGGGGGCATTTTAGCAGCCCGCAATAGGGCAGCCGCCTGTTGGGCAATTTGGTTTAAAAGGGCGGGCTGCAAAAGGCAATCGGTACAGGGAACCAAGCGGTGGCTGCGGGCGGCATAAAACCCGTAGGCCAAACCGCCGTTTGCATCCGCCGCCACGGGGTACTGCACCTTGCCCCGGTAACGGTTGATACTGGGCGAGGGTAGGGCAGGCAATACCGGCGCTTGCAGCCCTCCAAGGCGCTGCAGGGCATCCTGTACAAAGCCCTGTTTTGCCAAAAGTTCCGCCTCATAGCTAAGGTGCCGAAAGCAACACCCCCCGCAGCTTTGCGATACAGGGCAGTCGCTTTCTCTGCGGCCTTCACCGGTTTCTAAAACTTTTTGTAGGCGGCCAAAGGCATAACTTTTGGCAAGCTTTACTATTTTTACCTCGCAAAAATCTCCTGCCGCCGTGCTGGGCACAAACACCGCCTGGCCCTCATAACGCCCCACGCCATTGCCGTCGCTGGACAAAGAGAGGATTTTTAAGTGGATGATTTGATTTTTGGTCAGTGGCATGGCTTCCTCCGGCGGGATACTTTTAGGTGCATAAACTGTTTGGTTCTGGTATACTAGGGTGTGTTCGATAAGTAACCCAACTCGTCATTATGCCAAATTTTGCGTCTTTTGTGCTTGTTGTCCTTGCCGGGCGAAAGCCCGCCTACGTCCTCCGCGCCCAAAATACACTAAAATTTTAGGCAAAAGCACGAATTGGAACAATTATCGAACACACCCTAGCCTGGTGCATGGGCTCAAAACGCAAAAATCTACTGATGGTATCTATTATATAGGCTTATTCTTTTTATCACAACCGCTTTTCTGCACCTGGGCAAGGGCCCTTGTTTTGGTGTTATGAAAGAAGAATTGAGAACAAAAAAGGCGCTGTAAATCTATGAAAACTTTACACGTGGCTATGCTGCAATTGCTGCCGGGGAAAACCCTGGAGGAGAACCTGAATAAGGGCCTGCGATATTGTGCAAAGGCAAAGGCCATGGGTGCGGATATTGCACTTTTCCCAGAGATGTGGAGCAATGGCTATACCCTTGGCGGCAGGGGGGAGAAGCTGCAAACGGAAGCCCTGGCTGCAGACAGCGTTTTTTTGCAGGCTTTCTCCCAGTTTGCCCAAAAGCACTTCATGGCTGTGGGTATCACCTTTTTGGAAAAATTTGAGCCTGCGCCCCGCAATACGCTGCTTTTGTATAACCGTTGTGGCAAAGAGGCGCTGCGCTACGCCAAGGTACACACCTGTGTTTTTGGTGAGGAGCGCTGCCTTACGCCGGGGGAAGATTTTTACGTGGCCCCTTTGGATACCGCCTGTGGCCCGGTACAGGTGGGCGCTATGATCTGCTATGACCGGGAGTTCCCTGAAAGCGCCAGAATACTGATGCTGAAAGGGGCTGAACTGGTATTGGTGCCCAACGCCTGCCCCATGGAAATCAACCGCCTTTCACAGTTGCGCGCCAGGGCGTTTGAAAACATGATGGGCATTGCAACGGTAAACTACCCCTTTGGCAAACCCGATTGTAACGGCCATTCCTCGGCTTTTGACGGAATGGCCTACAGGCCAGGCAGCACAGCCTCGCGCGATACCCTGCTGGTGGAGGCGGGGGAGGGTGAGGGAATTTACATGGCCTCCTTCCCGCTGGAGGATATGCGGGAGTACCGGGCGGATGAAGTACACGGAAACGCCTACCGCCGCCCGCAAACATACGAACTGCTGCTTTCCAAGGCGGTAGAACCGCCCTTTATCCGGGATTGAGGGCCGGCGGTTTGATAAGTTTATGCAAGCCGCCCATAATAATGGGTACAGTAAAACATTTGTTCAAATGCTGTAAGAGTAAACCACAGAAGCCTTCTAGATTTTAGGCTTTTTCCCGAACAGGCTGGAATATCTGTAAAACACTGAAAAAACCCTTGCAAGGCAAAACACTTTGTGCTATCATATTAAAGCGTTCTGTTCTGCTGGCAACACCAGTAGGGTTCAGCGCATATTGCGATGAGACGGACAGTCCTCTGCCGGGGTTCCGGGTATGAATGTCTACAAAAAAATGGAGGACAGGAAAAATGATGGACGCACTGAAACTGATTAGCGACCCTTCGCTAAAAAGCGAACTGCCTGAGTTCAACATTGGCGATACCGTCCGCGTGTCGGTTCGCATCAAAGAGGGCGAGCGCGAGCGTATTCAAAATTTTGAGGGCACGGTAATTGCCAAGCGGCACGGGGATATTCAGGCAACTTTTACGGTTCGCCGTTCTTCCTATGGTGTTGGGGTAGAGCGCGTGTTCCCCATGCATTCGCCTTTTGTAGAAAAGGTGGAAGTGGTGCGCAAAGGCAAGGTGCGCAGGGCAAAACTTTACTATCTGCGTAACCGCACAGGCAAGGCCGCCAAGGTTAAACAAAAAATTTAATATCTGTTATACTGGGACGGTGTTGTCCCGCTTGGAAAAGGGGCAAGCCAATTGCCTCTTTTTCTTTTTTATTTTGGCCCCATTTCTCAACTACCCTGGTTTTACTTACAGCATTTGAGCAAATGTTTTACACCGCAAGCGGCGAGCAAAAACAGGTTATTTGTGAAAATGCTGTAGTATCAAAAATCCAGCAAGGCTATTGCCACAGGCGGAGGTGTACACAAAATGGAACAGCATCAGCGTGAAAAAAACATACTGACGATAGAATGGTTTGATGCACTCCTAATTTCGCTGACACTGGTTTTGCTGGTGCTTTTGTTTTTGGTGCGCACCGTAACGGTGGATGGTATTTCAATGGTGCCCACCTTGCAGGACAACGACCAGCTGATTGCCAAAAGCCTGTTTTATGAGCCGGAGCGCGGAGATATTGTGGTGGTGGATGGCTACATCAGCTACGGCAAACCCCTGGTAAAACGCGTGATTGGCGTTGGGGGAGACAAGGTGGACATCAACTTTGACACCGGCGAGGTGTTTGTAAACGATGAACTTTTGAGTGAGCCCTATATTTCGGCCCCCACCACCCTAAGTTACGACGTTCAGTTCCCCGTAACGGTGCCCGAGGGTTATCTCTTCCTTATGGGGGATAACCGTCCCCACTCGGATGACAGCCGCCACTCTGAGGTGGGTTTTGTGGATAGGCGCGACATTTTGGGCGAGGTGATTTTCCGCCTGCTGCCTGTTAACAGTTTTGGGAGTGTGTAAATGGCAGAGGAGTATCTAAACCGCCAACAGATCCATTGGTTTCCCGGGCACATGGCGCGCACCCTGCGCACGCTGGAAAAACGCCTGCCCCTGATAGACGCCGTGGTGCAGCTATTGGACGCGCGCATCCCCCGCAGCAGCCTGAACCCAGATTTACAGGCCGCCTATGGGCAAAAGCCCCGGCTATACATTTTAAATAAAAGCGATTTAGCGGACGAGGCCGTAACGGCCCGTTGGCTGCGCTATTTTAAACAGCAGGGCTGTGGGTGCCTTGCGCTGGATAGCCGCCAAAAGGGCGCTGCCCAGCGGGCCAAAAGCCTTGTGGAGGCGGAACTAGCCGCCCTTTTGGAAAAACGCCTGCAACGCGGAATGCAGGGGGCCAAAACCCGGCTGATGATTACGGGTATACCCAATGTTGGGAAGTCCACCTTTATCAATAACTGGGCGGGCGCGGCCCGTGTAAAAGCGGCGGATAAGCCCGGCGTTACCCGTGGGGAACAGTGGATTAACACCGGCCCTTACGAACTGATGGACATGCCCGGCGTGCTGTGGAAAAAGATAGAAAACCCGGATATTGCCGTAAATTTAGCGCTGATTGGCTCGATACCCGACCACCTGCTGAACAGCGAGGAGATAGCGGCGGGCCTTTTGGGGCAGATGGCTGCCACTGTGCCCGAAAAATTGGCCGGGCGTTTTAAACTCCCGGCGGCCGCCCTGCCCCAAAACGGCTGGGATTTATTAAAGCTGGCGGGCCAAAAACGGGGGATGCTGGTTTCGGGGGGCGAAGTGGACACAGAGCGCGCCTCCATTATGGTGCTGGATGAATTTCGCGCAGGAAAATTTGGCCGGGTGAGTTTGGAAGCGCCCGAAGAGGGGGAGACGGTTTGAGCCAGAGTGAAGCCATAAGCCCCCTTGCGCTTTTTGACCAAATGCACGCGCCCCAAAACGGCCTGTTGGCAGGGGTGGATGAAGCTGGGCGGGGCCCGCTGTGCGGCCCTGTAACGGTTGCCGCCGTTATTTTGGATGATAAGGCCCCCATCGAAGGGTTAAATGATTCCAAAAAATTGAGCGAAAAAAAGCGCGAGGCCCTATTTGGCCCCATCACACAGCTTGCAAAAGCGTATGCGGTGGTGCATGTGCCGCCTTCGGTGATAGACGAAATCAACATCCATAACGCCGTGCTGCTGGGCATGAAGCAGGCTGTAGAACAACTTTCGCCCGCCCCGGCGCTGGTGCTGGTGGACGGCAAATTTGCCCCGGCGCTTTCCATGCCCTGCCAATGTGTTGTAAAAGGGGATGCAAACTCCGCCAGCATTGCGGCGGCCTCCATTTTGGCAAAGGTATCGCGCGATAGGCTGATGGCCGAACTGGCCCAGCAGTACCCCCAGTACAAACTGGAACAGCACAAGGGCTACCCCACAAAGCTGCACTATGAACTGCTTACACAGTACGGCCTTACCCCAATATACCGCAAAAGCTTTTTGAAAAAGCGGGGCTTTGTATGAACCATGCTGACCATGGGAGCCGCGCCGACCTTGGCAAACAGGGGGAAGCCCTGGCCCTGGCCGACTACCAAAAGGACGGTTACCAGCTTGTTGCAGCCAACTACCGCACCCGGCGCGGTGAGGTGGATGTGATTGTTAAAAAGAACGGTTTACTGGTGTTTGCCGAGGTAAAAACACGTAGTGGCCGCCCCATTGCCGCCCCGCGTGAATGGGTAAATGCCGAAAAGCAGCGTAAAATACGCGCGGCTACCCTGGCCTTTTTGGCCAGCCGTAAACTCAGCGACCCGCCCCTGCGCTTTGACGTGGTGGAGGTGTATTTTGCGGCAGACGGTAGCCACAGCCTAAACCGTATAGAAAACGCCTTTTAGCCGTAAAACAGGTATATCTGGCAAACTTTTAGGGAGGAACCCATGGAATACACGAGCACCAGAGACGCAAAATGCCGGGTAAGCGCGGCACAGGCCATCTTGACTGGGCTTTCACCAGATGGCGGCCTGTTTGTGCCCACAAGCTTTCCATCGCTGGATATAGAGGCCTTACAGGGCAAGAGTTATGAAGAGGTGGCGCTGGCGGTTCTGACAAAATTCCTGCCGGATTATTCCCCCATTTTTTTAGAAAAGGCCATTGCCACAAGCTACGGGCAAAACTTCGGGGGCAAGGCGGGGCAGCTCCAGCGTCTGGCCGAGGGCTTGTTCTCACTGGAACTATGGCATGGCCCCACGGCCGCTTTTAAAGATTATGCCCTGCAGCTTATGCCCAAACTGCTGGCAGAGGCGCGGCGGATGCTGGGGGAGGCGGGAACCACCCTGATTTTGGTGGCCACCTCGGGTGATACCGGAAAAGCCGCACTGGAAGGATTTAAAAACCTGGATGGCACGGCGATTATGGTGTTCTACCCAAACCAGGGCGTAAGCGAGATACAGCGCCTGCAAATGACCACCCAGGAAGGGGATAACCTTGCCGTTTACGCCATAGAGGGCAATTTTGACGACGCTCAGCGCGGGGTTAAACATGCCTTTTCCAGTGCCGAACTGGCCGAAAAACTGGCTAACCATGGTGTGAAACTCTCCAGCGCCAACTCCATCAACTGGGGGCGGCTGGTGCCCCAGGTGGTGTATTACATCAGCAGTTATTTACAGCTTTGCCAAAATGGCGCCCTGCGCATGGGGGACGCCCTGGATTACTGTGTGCCAACGGGAAATTTTGGGGATATCATGGCGGGCTGGTACGCGAAACAGATGGGCCTGCCCGTGGGGCGGCTGCTCTGCGCCTCCAACCAAAACAATGTCCTCACCGAATTTTTAAAAAGCGGGCAGTACAATGCAAACCGCCCCTTCTATAAAACCAGTTCCCCCTCCATGGATATTCTGGTCTCCTCTAACCTCGAGCGGATGCTCTTCCATGCCAGCGGCAGCGATGTTGCCGTGGCAAGTTGGATGAAGGCCCTTGCCCAAAAGGGGGAGTACCAGGTGAATGCCGAGGTGCTTGCCAAAATCACCTCGGTGTTTGCGGCGGGCTATGCCGAGGAAGACACTGTGGCCGAAGAAATACGGAAGATATACGACAGATACCACTATTTGTGCGACCCACACACAGCCGTGGCTTTCCGTGTGTTGGCACAGGACGCTGAAGCCCAAAAAAGGCCCACGGTGGTGCTTTCTACCGCCAGCCCCTACAAATTTTGCGGCAAGGTGTTGCAGGCGCTGGGCAAGGATGTCCCCGCAAATCCCTTCGCCGCCATGCGGCTATTGGAGGAGACCACGGGCAGCGCCGCCCCGCCTTCGCTAACGGGCCTGCAAAACAAACCCCAGCGCTTTACCAAAACCCTGCGGGAAAACGAACTGTGCGAAGCCCCCTTGCGGCTTTTTAATCGGTAAGGCCCATGGCCCTTTTCGCACTGGGAGACCCCCACCTGGCCCTTGGCTGTGATAAACCCATGGATATTTTTAAGGGCTGGGAGGGCTACCTGCCCAAACTGGAAAAAAACTGGCGGTCCATGGTAAAAGAGGAAGATACCATTGTATTGGCCGGTGATATCAGCTGGGCCATGAAGCTGGAACACACCCTCGAAGATTTTCGTTTTTTAGAGAGCCTCCCCGGCCAAAAATGGATGTTGAAGGGCAACCATGACCTGTGGTGGAGCACCCTTTCCAAAATGGAGGCCTTTTTGGCCCAAAACCAACTGCACAGCCTGCATTTTTTGCACAATAACGCCCATGCCTGTGAAGGGTTGTGCCTTTGCGGCAGCCGCGGCTGGATGGCCGAAAAGCCACAGGGGCACGACGCCAAGATGATGGCGAGGGAAGCTTTGCGGCTGGAGGCCTCTTTGCAGGCGGCCGAAAAGCTGAACCCAGGCGCTGAGAAGGTGGTTTTTCTGCACTACCCCCCGTTTTATTCGGGTGTAGAGGCTGGGGAGATAGCCGATGTAATGCGTGCGTTTGGCGTGCGCCGGTGCTATTATGGGCACCTGCACAGCGCGGCTACACGCTGGGCCGTACAGGGGGAAGCGGGGGGGCTAAGCTACCAGCTTATCAGCGCCGATGCACTGAATTTTACCCCACTTTTAATAGAGACATTGAAAACTGCCGCGCCAGGGGCGGAAAACACCGAAATACCCCGATAAAAAACGGTGGTAATGCCGCCGGGGTTATGATATAATAATGCTAATTCGCATGGATGGAGGAAGACGATGAAACTTGGCAAACATGAAAAAACCGGCCCAACCAACTACGAGATGGTGATGGAGCTGGACGCCGCCGAATTTAAAGAAGCTGTGAGCAAGGTCTACCGCAAGGAGGCCAAGAAATATAACGTGCCCGGCTTCCGCAAAGGGCATGCCCCCCGTAACCTGATTGAAAAGATGTACGGGCAGGACGTGTTTTATTACGATGCCGTGAATGAACTGTTCCCCGCCGCCTACGAGGAAGCTTTGAAAGAGACGGGTATTGACCCCGTGGATTCCCCCGAAGTGGACGTAGAGTCGATGAGCGTAGAAGACGGCGCCGTATTAAAGCTAAAAATAACGCTAAAACCCGAACTTGAGGTAAAAGAGTACGAGGGCCTTGAGGTAGAGCGCATTGTGGCCGAGGTGGAGGCCGACCAGGTGGAGGCCGAAATTGAGCGGATGCGTGAGAGAAATTCTCGCCTTGTTACCCGTGAGGGTGAAGCACAGGACGGCGATATCACCCTGATTGATTACGCGGGCACCGTGGACGGCGAGGCCTTTGAGGGCGGCAAGGACGAGGGCTTTAAATTAACGCTGGGCTCCCACCAGTTTATTGAGGGCTTTGAAGAGCAGGTAATTGGGCATAAAGCTGGAGATGCGTTTGACGTAAGCGTAACCTTCCCAGCAGAATACCACGCTGCCGACCTTGCCGGGAAACCGGCCGTGTTTGCCGTAAAGCTACACGAGGTGCAGTATAAAGAACTGCCCGAACTCGACGATGAGTTTGCCAAGGATGTGAGCGAGTTTGACACCTTGGAGGAACTGAGAGAGGACATCCGCAAAAACCTACAAAAGCAGATGGATGACCATGCCGACCAGGAGATGGAAAACCGCCTGGCCGAGAAATTGATTGAAACCCTGGACGGGGAAATTCCCGAGGTGATGTATGAGCGCCGCATTGATGAGATGGTGCAGGACTTTGCCTTCCGTTTGCAGCAGCAGGGGCTAAACCTCAAGGATTATTTCCGTTACTCGGGCACCAATGAAGAAGAATTCCGCAAGGGCTTCCGCCCGCAGGCGGAAAACCTGGTGAAGATGCGTCTTGCGCTGGAGGCCGTGGCCCGCTATAAGAAACTGGAAGTAAAGGCCGAGGACATCGAGGAAGAAGTAAAGAAAATTGGCGAAAAGTACCAGATGGATGTTGAGACGGTACGCAAGCTGATGCCTGAAATAGAGATTAAAAAAGACCTTTTGGTGGGCAAAGCCATGGAGCATGTGAAGAGCATGGCCAAAATTGTGGAAAAAAAGGCTGAGAAGGAACTGAAAAAAGCCGAGAAGGCCGTAAAAAAGGCCACAAAAAAGGTTGAAAAACTGGTAGAGAAAAAAGATGGTGGCGAAGATAAAAAAGAGGAAGAAAAAGAATCCTAAATTTTTGAAGCCACAGGAGGCGACATTTTGATTAACAGCAGTTTGGTGCCCTACGTTGTGGAACAAACCGCACGTGGGGAACGCAGTTACGATATTTATTCCCGCTTACTGAACGACAGGATTGTGATGCTGAGCGATGAGGTGAACGACACCACAGCCAGCCTGATTGTGGCCCAGCTTTTGTACCTGGAAGGGCAGGATCCCGAAAAGGATATCAGCCTGTACATCAACAGCCCTGGGGGGGTTATCACCTCGGGCATGGCCATTTATGACACCATGCAGTACATCAAATGCGACGTTTCCACCATCTGCATAGGTATGGCGGCCTCTATGGGGGCCTTTCTGCTGGGGGCGGGGGCCAAGGGTAAGCGTATGGCCCTGCCCAACAGCGAAGTGATGATTCACCAGCCTTCGGGCGGCGCGCAGGGCACCACGTCGGATGTGAAAATTGCCATTGAGCGGATGGTGCGCATGCGCAGCACCTTAAACAAAATCCTCTCAGAGGCCACCGGCCAGCCACTGGAAGTAATTGAGCGCGACACTGAGCGCGATTATTTCATGACGGCCGAGGAGGCGGTGAAATACGGCATCATTGATAAGGTGATTGCAAGCCGCTAATTCGTTTGCCCCGCGCCATGTGGGGGCTATTGAAGGAGTATTATGGCATCGAACAACAAAACCACAGGTGGTAAGGAAAAAAACCTGATTTGCAGTTTTTGTGGCAAAAGCCAGGACGATGTGGAGCGGATGATTATTGGCCCGGGCGTAAACATCTGCAACGAGTGTATTGAACTGTGCTATTCGCTGCTGGGCAACGACGACGAAAAATTTGAAGAGCCCCAAAAGCAGCAGCGCCCCCCGCACGGAGGGCCCCAGCCACCGTCCCCAAACCGGCATGATATCAAGGTGCTAACCCCGCAGGAGATTAAAGCGGGCTTAGACCAATACGTCATTGGGCAAGACGCCGCTAAAACGGTGCTCTCGGTTTCGGTTTACAACCACTACAAACGCATCCTAACCCCGCATGTGGACGATGTAGAACTGCAAAAAAGCAATGTTCTGCTGCTGGGCCCCTCGGGTGTGGGCAAAACTTTGCTTGCCCAAACCCTTGCCCAGATGCTGGGCGTGCCCTTTGCCATAGCCGATGCCACCACCCTTACCGAGGCCGGTTACGTGGGCGAAGATGTGGAAAATATTCTGTTGAAGCTCATCCAAGCGGCCGATTTTGACGTAGAACGTGCCGAGCGTGGAATCATCTACATCGATGAGATTGATAAAATCACCCGCAAAAGTGAAAATCCCTCTATCACCCGCGATGTGGGCGGCGAGGGGGTACAGCAGGCCCTTTTAAAAATTTTAGAGGGCACGGTGAGCAATGTTCCCCCCCAGGGTGGGCGCAAGCACCCCCAGCAGGAGTTTATCCAAATCAATACCAAGAACATTTTGTTCATCTGCGGCGGCGCTTTTGACGGGCTGGAAAAACTGATTGAAAAACGCACCGATACCTCCTCGCTTGGGTTTGGCGCCAAGTTAAAAGAGGATCCAAAAGTCGCAAAGCAAAATTTGCTGGAAAAGGTGGAGCCGCACGATATTGTGAAGTTTGGCCTCATCCCCGAACTTGTGGGCCGTATTCCCGTCATTACCGTGCTGGATCCACTGGATGAGGACGCCTTGGTGCGTGTGCTGAAGGAGCCCAAAAACAGCCTGGTAAAACAGTATAAGCTACTGTTTAAAATGGATAGTGTGGAGTTGGATTTTACAGACGGAGCCCTACACGCCGTGGCCAAAAAGGCCATTGAACTGAAAAGCGGGGCACGCGGCCTGCGCAGCATTATGGAAAAAACCCTGATGGGCGTTATGTATGAAATTCCCAGCGACCCCACTATTATCAAGGTGACCATCAATGAAAAAGTGGTGGAAAAAGGGCAGAAACCTAAGCTGGATTTTGGCGCGGTACGCAAGCGCTACAAAAATAACCCTGGCCCCACCGCCCTTAGCGGCTGATTGGCAGGTTCTATCCATCTTTCGCAACAAAACGGGCAGGGGTGCTAACCCCTTGGCCCGTTTTGCCATTTTATCCTTTTTTGAACGAACTGTAAACAGTGTGCCTTTTTCTTGCTTTTTTCACAAACGGGCTTTATAATAGAAACATGAGTTAGCAAACAGGATGGTTGACTGCTAACGTCATGAATAGAAACAGTTTGCTAATATAATGGCGATAAAAAGTAAAACTGTGTACGGTTCAGCAGAACATTGCCAATAAAAGCCAATAGGCTTTACCATTGCCACAGGAGGATAATATGGCAGAAAAAGTGAAAGTGAAACTGAAATCCGGTTCAGATATTGTACGTTTACCCGCCATTGCGCTGCGGGGACTGGTGGTTTTCCCCAGTAATGTCATCCATTTTGAGGTAGGGCGCGCCAAAAGCATTGCCGCTATAGAGTCGGCCATGACTTCGGGCAACAGCCTGTTTTTGGTTACCCAAAAGGATATGGATGTGGACTCCCCCCAGATGGGTGATTTATACGGTTACGGCGTAGTGGCCGAAGTGAAACAGATTTTGCGTGTTTCTGAAGATTTGGTAAAGGTAATTGTTGAGGGGCGTTACCGTGCAAAACTGTTTGCGCTGGATACCGAGGGCGAATACCTGATGGCCAGCACCAAATCGGCCCCGGTGCGCCCGGTGCGGCACGAGGACGCCCCCCGTGCCGAAGCTTTGGTGCGCAGTATTAAAGAGGCGTTTGAACGGTTTTATTCCCTGAACCCCCGCATACCCAAGGATGTGATTTATAACATCATCACAGGGGATTCTGCCCTTTTCCTCTCGGAATATATCCCGGCCAACCTGCTTTTTAAATACACCGATAAACAGGAGGTTCTCAGCACCTCTTCGCTACTGCAGCGGCTGGAAAAGATTTTGGCCCTTCTGCAAAAGGAAAATGAGATACTCTCCATCGAAAAGGATATCAACGAAAAGGTTTCGGAGCAGATGGACAAAAACCAGCGCGATTACTATCTGCGTGAGCAGATGCGCGCCATTGCCGGGGAACTGGACGACAGCGACGACACCCGCGCCGAGGCCGAAAAATATCGCGAGCGCATCACCGAGCTGAAACTGGGCGAAGAGGCCGAGGAGAAACTGCTGAAAGAGGCCGAGAGGCTATCGCGTATGCAGGGAAGCAGCCAGGAGGCCAGTGTCATCCGAACCTACCTCGACACCTGCCTGGATCTGCCCTGGAATGTGGAGACGGTGGATAACCTGGACATTCAAAATGCCCAAACCCAACTGGATAAAGACCACTATGGTTTAAAAAAGGTGAAAGAGCGTATTTTAGAATTGCTTGCTGTGCGCAAGCTTACGCCTGACGTAAAAAGCCAAATCATCTGCCTGGTGGGCCCTCCTGGTGTTGGCAAAACCTCTATTGCGCGCTCTATTGCCGATGCACTGGGCCGTAAGTATGCCCGCATGAGTTTGGGCGGCGTACGTGACGAGGCCGAAATTCGCGGCCACCGGCGCACCTACATCGGGGCCATGCCCGGCAAACTCATCAGCGCAGTGGGCACCAGCAAAAGCCGCAACCCCCTGCTGCTGCTGGATGAAATTGACAAACTGGCCAGCGATTTCCGTGGCGACCCCGCCGCCGCCCTGCTGGAAGCCTTGGACCCCGAGCAGAACAAAGCGTTTAAAGACCATTACCTGGATATTCCCTTTGATTTAAGCGATGTTCTCTTTATCACAACCGCAAACGATACCTCCACCATACCGCGGCCCCTGTTGGACCGTATGGATTTAATCGAGTTATCCAGCTATACACGGGTGGAAAAATTTCACATTGCAAAACGCCATTTGCTACCCAAGCAACTGGTGAAAAACGGGTTGCGTGGCAAGGTAAAGGTTACAGATGCGGCCCTGTACGGCCTGATTGACGGCTATACCCAGGAGGCAGGGGTGCGCAGCCTGGAGCGTTCCATTACCGAGGTGCTGCGCAAATGCGCCAAAAGTATAGCCGCGGGTGAGAGCGAAAAGCTTACTGTTGGGGTGCAAAATTTAGAAAAACTGCTGGGCCCCAAAAGAATTAAACCCTCTTATTTCAGTAAGGCAAATGATATTGGCATTGCCAACGGTTTGGCCTGGACAAGTGTGGGTGGGGAGATACTGCCTATAGAAGTACAGGTGGTGCAAAAAGGCACCGGCAAGCTGGAACTTACTGGCTCGCTGGGCGATGTGATGAAAGAGAGCGCCCGCCTGGCCATCACCTATGCCAAGTCCCGTGCCGAGCAATATGGCTACAATGTCTCTGTTTTTAAAGATGCCGATATCCATATACACGCACCCGAAGGGGCAATCCCCAAAGACGGCCCCTCGGCGGGCATCACCCTCACCACGGCGCTCATATCGGTGCTTTCGGGCCGCCCGGTGCACTCGGATGTGGCTATGACGGGCGAGATTACCCTGCATGGCAATGTGCTGCCCATTGGCGGGCTTAAAGAAAAAAGCATGGCCGCCTACCGCGAGGGGATGAAAACCGTCATCATCCCGAAAGACAATCTGCCCGACCTATATGAAATTGACGAAGAAGTAAAAGAAAATATTAAGTTTGTGCCGGTGGCAAACCTGGAGGAGGCCTTTGCTGTCTCCATGTTGCCCGGCAAAACCAAAACCCGCAGCGCTGCAAAACCCGCCCTACGCAAAAAGAAAGAGCCCGATAAAAAAATGCCCATGGCCGAGCCAAAACCAAAGCCGCTTAGCCCGGAGATACCCCAGTGAGCGCGCTAGAGCTTAGCAAAGCCGAGTTTAAAGCCGCCTATGGCACCAGCGCCCAATTGCCCCAAACAGAACGGCCGGAAATTGTTTTTTCCGGCCGTTCCAATGTTGGCAAATCCTCGTTGATCAACCGGCTTTGTAACCGCAAAAATTTGGCCAGAACCAGCGCCACACCGGGTAAAACGGCCACCATCAATTTTTATGAGGCGGGGGAGGTTTACCTGGTTGACCTGCCCGGTTATGGCTATGCCAAAACCTCACACAGCGAGCGCCGCCGCTGGGACGAACTCATCAGCGGATATTTTGACGGTAAACGTCGGCTATGCCTGCTGGTGCAGCTGCTGGACTGCCGCCATGCCCCCTCCAAAGATGACCTTGGGATGCTGGACTATCTCTTCTTCCATCAAATTCCCTTTGTGGCCGCCCTTACCAAGGCCGATAAACTCAAAGCTTCCCAATATTTACGCTTACAAGAGGAATTTACCGCGCTTTTGCAGCCCTATCATTGCCAGAAGGTCATTTTAACCAGCGCCGAAAAGCGGCTGGGTATCGAAGCGCTGCAGCGATATCTGGCTGATACATTGGAGACCGTAGGGTAGTTTTCTGTACACGATCTCCTCCATGCCAGCTTTTCATCCTGCCTACCAGGGGCGGAGAGGCCCCCAAAACATGGGATATCAAAATTTTGCCTACTACTACGACGCCCTGAATCAGGCGGCCGATTATGAACGCCTTTGTAAAGAACTGGTGCGGCGGCTGAAACAATATGGCGTGCCAAAAGGCCTTGTGGCCGATTTGGGCTGTGGCACGGGGGAGGTGAGCTTGCGGCTGGCAAAAGCCGGTTACGACCTCATTGCTGTGGATGCCTCGGCGGATATGCTTTCGGTTTTTCGGGAAAAACTGGCCGAAACCGGGCAGGGGGGTATTCTGCTGCTAAACCAGCCACTGGAAGAACTGGACCTCTATGGCACCATTCGGGCCGCGGTTAGCACCTTCGACACACTAAACCACCTGGCCCCGGCTCCCCTTTGTGAGTCGCTGCGCCGCATCTCCTTATTTTTAGAACCAGGGGGCCTGTTTTTCTTTGATGTAAATACCCCTTATAAACATGAGGCCGTGCTGGCTGAAAATAGCTTTGATGTGGAAACCGAAGAGGGGCTGGCTTGTTTTTGGAAGAACCAAAAGCAGGCCAATGCCACCCAGATAAACCTAAAGGTGAGCCGGCAGGGCCGGACACTGGCCGAAGAACAGTTTTTGGAGTATATATACCCCTTGGGTTTTTGGGAGGAAAATTTACCCCAAAATGGCTTTCGTATCTTGGAAATTTTGGACGGGGAGAGTTTTTCCTCTGTTTTCCCTCAAAGTCAGCGATATTTTATTCTGGCCCAAAAAACAAAATAAAAACTTTTATAATGCGGGTGAAAAATGGCAAATATAGTACGGGTGATGGGCCAGGATAGCCATGTGGTTGTCACGGCCATCAATTCACTGGAAATACTGAAAAAAATGGAAGAAATTCATAAGACCAGTGCGGTGATGTCGGCTGCATTGGGCCGCCTGCTTACGGCAGCCGCCTTAATGGGCAGCAGCTTAGAAGAGAGAGAAAACAGCCTTACTCTACGTCTGAACGGCGGCGGCCCGGCAGGCACCCTACTGGCTGTGTGCGATGGCGAGGGAAACGTGCGCGGCTATGCCCAGCACCCTTTGGTAGAGTTGCCCCCACGGGCGGATGGAAAACTGGATGTAGGGGGCGCCGTGGGAGCGGAGGGGCTGCTTTCGGTTGTGAGGGACACCGGCAGCAGCGAGCCCTATGTTGGGCAGACGGCGCTTATTTCGGGTGAAATTGCCGAGGATATCACGGCCTATTATGCGGCTAGCGAACAAACCCCTTCGGTGTGCGCCATGGGGGTGCTTGTGAACAAAGATTTAAGCATTAAAGCCGGGGGAGGTTTTTTGCTCACCTTGCTGCCTGGCGCCGAAGAATGGGAAATTGAGCAGGTAGAGCAAACCCTTTGTAAAATGCGCCCTGTGTCGCAAAGCCTGGCTGGGGGCGCCACACCCCTGGAACTGGCAAACGAGGTGCTGCTGGGCTTTACCCCCATGCTACTGGAGGAAAAACAAGCAGAATACCGCTGCCATTGCAGCGAAAAGCGCACCCGGAATATTCTGCTTGGCCTTGGTAAAAGCGAGCTGCTAAAGATGATGGAAGAAGAAAAAACCGCCCATGTGGAATGCCATTTTTGTGATAAGGTATACGATGTGAATTTACCCGAATTATTGGCCGAAGCGGGGCTTTAAGCTTGACAAAAACCCCAATATTGGGTAAAATAAATAACGCGCTGCAAAACTGCTTGCGGCGTTTGTGCGGCTTTAGCTCATCTGGTAGAGCGCCACCTTGCCAAGGTGGAGGTAGCGA
>CAZKBM010000069.1:0-17446 GCA_964550985.1 uncultured Oscillospiraceae bacterium | reverse complement strand
GCCTGGGCGAGGGCATCATCAATTTCATCAACATTTGGCGGCCCGAAAAGGTGCTGCTGGGCGGGGGCATCTCAAACGAGGGCCCGGCCCTCTTAAACCCTTTAAACGAATATGTGCGGCCCAGGGCCTTTGCCGGTTCCTATGGCTTTGTACCCCCTATCGAGCGCGCCGTGCTGGGTAACGATGCCGGGCTGTACGGCGCGGCGGCACTGTAAAAACAGGTAGAAAGAGGCAGAATATGAAGATGTGGGCCGGACGGTTTCAAAAAGAGGCGGACAGCCGCCTGGACGAATTTAATTCCTCCATCTCCTTCGATTGGCTGATGTATAGGGAGGACATTGCGGGCTCTTTGGCTCATGCGGCCATGCTGGGTGAGGCGGGCATTATACCCAAAGAGGATGCCGAGGCCATAAAACAGGGCCTTGGGGGGATTTTACAGGATTTGGATACCGGCGAATTGGAAATTGACCCCGCCGCCGAGGATATCCACATGTTTATTGAGGGGGAACTGACAAAGCGTGTGGGGGACGCGGGCAAACGCCTGCACACCGCCCGCAGCCGTAACGACCAGGTGGCAACCGACCTAAGGCTCTACCTGCGCCGCCGCAGTGATGAGATAAGCCTGATGCTGCGGGAACTGGCTGGCACCCTGGTAAACCTGGCCGAAGATAACCTTACCACCGTAATGCCGGGCTATACCCATCTGCAGGTGGCCCAGCCCGTAAGCTTTGCACACCACCTGATGGCCTATGCCCAAATGCTGCGGCGAGATATTGGCCGCCTGGAGGATGCCCGCAGGCGCGCGGGGGAGTGCCCCCTTGGCGCGGGGGCCCTGGCGGGCACCACCTACCCCATCGACCGTGCCATGACCTCGGCGGCCCTGGGCTTTTCCTCCCCCTGCCAAAACAGCATGGACGCCGTGAGCGACCGGGATTTTTGCGTGGAACTTGTGGCCGCGCTCAGCCTGCTGATGTGTCATCTCTCCCGCCTGTGCGAGGAGGTGGTGCTGTGGTGCTCCTGCGAGTTCAAGTTTGTGGAACTGGACGATGCCTTTGCCACGGGCTCCAGCATCATGCCCCAAAAGAAAAACCCCGATATCACCGAGCTGATCCGCGGGAAAACCGGCCGGGTATACGGCCAGCTCACCACCCTGTTAACCCTGCTAAAGGGCCTGCCCCTTTGCTACAACAAGGATATGCAGGAGGATAAACCCGCCACCTTTGACGCCATTGAGACCACTGTGGCCTGCCTTACCGCCCTTACCCCCATGCTGGCCACCATGAAGGTGAACCCCGATAAAATGCGGGCCGCCGCCGCCAAAGGTTTCATCAACGCCACCGATTGCGCCGATTACCTGGCCAAAAAAGGCCTGCCCTTCCGCGATGCCTACAAGCTTACCGGGGCGCTTGTTGCCCGCTGTATAGAGGAGGGCCTCACCCTGGAAACCCTGCCCCTGGAAAGTTACCAGCAGGCCAGCGCCTTGTTCGGCCCCGATATCTACGCCGCCATAGATATTGACGCCTGTGTGGCCCAGCGCACCAGCCTTGGGGGGCCTTCGCCCGCCAGCGTCAAGGTACAAATTGCCGAATATAAGGCGGCCTTATCACTATAGCCCGCAAAACAAAGCCGCCACCCCTGGCCATGTTGCATGGCCAGGGGTGGCGGCTATTCATCTATTATTTGTCTAATGTAAGTAAAAAACCAAACAGCAGCCTTCGTTTTTACAGCACCACCACGGGCGCCTCGGGGCCTGCGCCCTGCTCTTCGGCCGCCTCCTGCGCCTCCTCGGTTTCAATGATGGAGAGCAGCTGCTGATACCAGATCAGCGCATCTATAAAGGCCGAACAGACGTCCTCTACCTTTACGCCGGCACGTATATTCAGGATGGAAACCTGGTCCCAATCGGCCCGTTCGTAGGCATAAATCAGTTCCAAAACGGGGTAAAAATCGCCCGCGTGCTCCACCAGGGCCACCCGCACCCGCTCATTTACGGCCACCTCTTTAATGGCCTCGGCCATGGGTTTATGCAAAATCACGTCCAGCATGGAGAACAGCCCCATCATGAAAAGCCCCTGCTGAAAAATGCCAAGTTCAAAGCTGCCGGCCAGGTTTTCGGCAAATTTGGCGCGGATGAGGGACAGCCGGGTAATCTCTCCGGGCTGGTCCTCGGCCAAACTGAGCTGAATGGCAACGGTGGCCCAGCGGCGCACCTCCTCCTGGCCCATAATGGCCACCGCCTGGCGGATGGAATCCACATTGCGCTTCAGCCCTGGGGCCTGGTTGATAAATTTTAACAGGGAGATGGTGAGGAAGGGGTCGCGCTCCACAATAGCGGCAATATCCTCCAGCTCAAAATCCGGCCCGTTCACCTCGTTCATCAGTTGCAGGGCGTTTATCTTCACCGGCGATATCTCGCTGGCCCCCTCGGTGATGGGCCGCCGATAGAAATTGCCGCAGAACATGGCCTTTTTATTCTGCGCAAAGCGTTTGTAGGTCTCCATATCGGGTATGCCCGAAACCACCAGGCAGATGCCCGGCAGCATCTGCTGCATACTGATGTAATGGTCTTTAAAATTGGGGTCCTTGTAATCCACCACCACATAGTCCATCAGCGGCAACAAAACATTTTTCAGCCCGTCGGGGGGCCAGCCGGCCAAAGCCAGCTTGTGCCCGCGGCGCACCAGGCTCTCGCAGCGAATAATAATCTCGTTATCCACGGGCAAATCGCCGGGTAACAGGCAAACCAGCTGCTCGGGCGGCAGGGGGATATTCGTGGGCATCCCCATCAAAAGCTGAAAACGGTTGATCTCTGCAAACAGGGGTTTATCGGCCGCAAAGGGGCCTATACCCACCTTTGCCACAAGCGAAAGCCCGGGCGAAGTCAAGGCCTCCTTCATGCGTGTATGCCCCAAAGCCTGGTTCAGAACTGAGTCTCCGCTTCGGTCGCACAGCCGGTAAGCCTGTACCTCCATATTGCTGTTGAACAGGGGAATTGCCGCAATGAACATCTTCATCATGCTGGTCTACCCTCCAAGCTGATTCTGTGTTAATAGCCGGTGGCTACATCTCTTCTTCCTCGTTTACCGGGCCCAATTGGTACACATTCGCCTCATAGGGGCGCAGGTGCCGCGCCACCCCGCCGTAGTTTGCCGCCAGCAGCCTGTGCCCCGCCGTAAGGGGGCCGGGGCGCTTTTGGTCGTCGGCGGTCAGGTTCAGCTCCACATAAAACTTTTCCCCCGCCCCTGTGCGGAAATAGCAAAAGGTGTTTGCATCCCGCAAAAAAACGGGGTGAAACTCGCCGTACACCAGCGCTTCATGGCTTTTGCGCAAAGCGATGAGGGCTTTGTAAAAATTTAGCACCGAATCGGGGTTTTCCGCCTGATTTTCGGCGTTGATAACGGGGTAATTCGGGTTTACCTTCAGCCAGGGGGTATCGGGCGTAAAACCGGCGTTCTTCTCGCTGTTCCACTGCATGGGGGTGCGGGCATGGTCTCTGGTGCCCCAAACCACCGCGTCAAACGCCTCGTCCTCGTCCATGCCACCTTCGGCAAACTCTTTAAAGCGGTTTAAAGTCTCTATGTCCCGCAGCTCTTCTATGCTGTCAAAACTGGCGTTGGTCATCCCCAGCTCCTGCCCCTGGTAAATAAAGGGGGTGCCGCGCAGGGTAAACATCATGGCGGCCAGCAGCTTGCCAATCACCATGCTCCAGGCGGGGTCGGCGTTAATCTTGCTCACCATACGGGGGTTATCATGGTTTTCAAAAAACAGGCTTTGCCAGCAGTTGTTGCCGTAACCGCGCTGCCAGCGCAGGTAGTAGGGCTTTAACTCCCGCAGGTCATACTCATAGGGGCTCATCCGGCTTTCCCCGGCGTTGTCCAGGTGGTCAAAGTTAAAGGCCAAATCCAATTCCTGCCGCTCTTCGGCGGTAAGCAAGCGGCACATCTCCAGCCCCAGGCCCGGCGTTTCCCCCACGGTCATCACATCGTAGTTGCCAAAGGTCTCTTTTCGCATCTCGGCCAAATACTCGTGCAGGCGGGGGCCGTAGAAGTAGTGCTCTATCCCGCGTACCCCAAAGGCCTTGCCCACCAGTTCGTTGCCGTTTTCCAAACTCTCTTTGGAGATAAAGTTGATGACATCCAGGCGGAAGCCGTCCACCCCCCGCTCCAGCCACCAGTTGATCATCTTGTAAACTTCGTGCCGCAGCGCCTCGTTGTCCCAGTTCAAATCCATCTGCTTTTTGCTAAACAGGTGCAGCGCCCACTCGTCCCCCTCGGGGTAGTAGTTCCAGGCCGGGCCCGAAAAGAAGCTCGTCCAGTTGTTGGGCTCCTGCCCATTTTTGCCCTTGGCCCAAATGTAATAGTCCCGCTCGGGGGCAGTGGGGTCCGCCTTGGCCTTTTTAAACCAGGCGTGCTCATCCGAGGTATGGTTTATCACCAGGTCCAGTATCAGCTTCATGCCGTTTTTGTGCACCTCATCCAGCAGGGCCGTAAAGTCCCGCAGGGTGCCAAATTCACGGTTGATTTTTTGGTAGTCGCGCACATCGTAGCCCATGTCTTCGCCGGGGCTGTCGTAGATGGGCGAGAGCCAAACCACGTCCACCCCAAGGTCTTTCAAATAGGGTACACGCTGCTTAATGCCCGCCAAATCCCCAATGCCGTCCCCGTTGGAATCCTGGAAACTGCGGGGGTACACCTGGTAGCATACGGCCTCTTTCCACCAGGCTTTTGTTACGCCGGAGGGGGAGGGGGGCGCCGTTTCGCCATGCGCCGAAAGCAGCTTTACCACCATGTCCACGGCGCCGGGCACGCGGCGGCCCAGCAGCTTATCCAGCCCCGAAAGCTTCATGGAGCCCACGAGGGGGTTATCCAGCAGTTTGGGGCTGCGCTTGGCGTTTCGCAAAAGAATGTCCAAAATATCCCGGCCCACGGGGTGCTGGTACACATCTTTGATACTGGAGTTTCGGCTAATCATAGGGGAGGCCTCCAATTGGGGGTATTCACGGCCACGGGCTTACTATGGGTTTGCATACAGTCTGTATAAACGGCCACTGCTTTGCCGCAGGCTCTGCAGTCTCTAATAAATAATACGTTTTTTCGGAAGAAATCCCTGTTATGAGCCGGGGGCGTACACCTCTTCATCCTCACTCGGCATCTGCCCGCCGTTCGCCTCGCACTGGCGGCGGTGGTGGATATCCAAAATCCGCTCAATCCGGTCGTTCGGGTTCAGCAGCATGGAGATGGACTGCTCGTGGTTCAGGGTGGCAATCAGGGTTGCAATGTATTTGGAAAGGTTCACCTCGGTAAACCAGGGGCGGTTTTTCAGCTCGGGGTTCAGGTAGGTAAGGTTCGTGGCAAAAAGCTGGCTGAAAAGCCCCTGCTCGTAGGCGCTGTCAAACTGTTCCAGCCCCGAGGTGAAAAGCCCAAAGGTGGCCGCCAAAAAGATGCGCCCCGCCTTGCGCTTTTTCAGCTCCCGGGCAATGTCAATCAGGCTTTCGCCCGTGGCCAAAATATCGTCGGCCACAATGATATCCTTGCCCATCACGTTGGAGCCCAGGTATTCATGGTCTACAATGGGGTTACGCCCATTTTCAATTACGGTGTAATCCCGCCGTTTGTAAAACAGCCCCAAATCCAGCCCCATCATGGTGGCGTAGTAGATGTTGCGCGGCGCGGCGCCCTCGTCGGGCGAGATGATCATCATATGCTCGGGGTCAATGCGCAAATCGGGGTTCAGCCGCAAAATGGCCTTCAGCATCTGGTAGGTGGGCTGCACCGAATCAAAATTGCTAAGCGGGGCGGCGTTTTGCACCCGGGGGTCGTGGGCGTCAAAGGTAATAATGTTGTGCACCCCCATGCCAAACAGTTCCTGTAGGGCCATGGCACAGTCCAGGCTTTCGCGGTTGCTGCGGCGGTGTTGCCGCCCCTCATACAAGTAGGGCATTATCACCGTTATGCGGTGGGGCTTGTTGCCCGCGGCCGCTATCAGGCGTTTTAAATCGGCAAAATGGTCGTCGGGGCTCATGTGCGAATGGGTGCCGTACATCGAGTAGGTGACCGAATAATTGGTCACATCGCACAGCACGTACAAATCAAAACCGCGCACCGTGTCGTGTATAATTCCCTTGCCCTCGCCCGTGCCAAAGCGCGGGGTTTCGGCATCAATCACAAAACTCTCCTTGTGCTCCCCCGGAAAGGTCATCAGCATCTCACTCTCGGGCTTTGTGGTCCAGCGCATCAGGTACTCGTTCACCATCCTGCCCATATCCTGGCAGCCCATCATGGGCAGCAAGGCCAGCGGGCGCATGTGCTCGCCGGGTTTTAGTGATGATGCTATGTCAATTACCACGCTCATTCTCCCCCTATTCTGCGGTGTGGCGCAAAGCCATTTTGGCACTTTCCCCTGCCACATTTACAAAGGTTTGCAGCCGCCTACATATCTTTTGTAAGTATAGCACACTAGGCGCGTTTCTTCCAAGGGGGAATGCACTCTTTTTTCTTAATGGCCGTGCAAAAAGGCGGCTTCGGGCCTTGACAAGCCCCACAAAAAACGCTACTATCAATTCATCAAAAAGCCCGTTACCCCCTGCCGTACGCCCGTTTACGGCGCGCACTTTCGGGTAATTTATTGTAAAGCATGGGAGTGGAAACAGTATGGTATTTGAAAAAATACAAAGCATTCTTTGTGACCAACTGGATTTGGACGAAAAGCAGGTTACCATGGAGGCCAACATTGTGGAGGATTTAGAGGCCGACAGCCTGGACGTGGTGGACCTTGTGATGACCTTGGAGGATGAGTTTGGCCTGGAAGTGCCCGACGACCAGGTGGAAAACTTCCACACCGTGGGGGATGTGGTAAACTTTATACAAAAAAACAGCCCGCAAGAGGGCGATTAGCCCCTATAACCAAAACCGGCGTGCCGCCTTTTGCGCGGCACTTTTTCTTAGGGCGCACAGGGGCGCCCAAGCTGGCGCATTTGCCGCATTGTGGAGGAGAATACAAGAAAATGGACAAAAAAATGGTGGAGGCGATTACGCCTATTGATGAAGATTTTGCGCGATGGTACACCGACATATGCCTAAAGGCGGAACTTGTGGATTATTCCAGCGTAAAGGGTTTTACCATACTGCGCCCCTATGGCCAGGCCATATGGGAGAATATCCAGCGCATAGTGGACGGCATGTTTAAAGAGACCGGCCACGTGAACGTGGCCATGCCCATGCTGATACCCGAGAGCCTTTTGCAGAAGGAAAAAGACCATGTGGCGGGCTTTGCCCCCGAGGTGGCCTGGGTTACCCGCGGCGGCAGCGAGGAACTGGAAGAGCCCATGTGCATACGCCCCACCAGTGAAACTTTGTTCTGCGACCATTTTAGCCGGGTGCTGCACACCTGGCGGCAACTGCCCTTTTTGTATAACCAATGGTGCAGTGTGGTGCGCTGGGAAAAAAGCACCCGCCCCTTTTTGCGCACCCGTGAATTTTGGTGGCAGGAAGGGCACACCATCCACGAGACGGCCGAGGAGGCCATCGACGAGGCCAAGCTGATTTTAGATATCTACGCCCGCTTTTGCGAGCACTCGCTGCGTATGCCTCTGCTCAAGGGCCGCAAAACCGAGAGTGAAAAATTCGCCGGGGCCGAGCGCACCTACGCCATTGAGGCGATGATGCACGACGGCAAGGGCCTGCAGGCCGGTACTACCCACTACTTTGGCGACGGTTTCTCCCGTGCCTTCGACGTCACTTTTACCGGGCGCGACGGCAAGTTGCAATACCCCTTTGAGACGAGCTGGGGCATCTCCACCAGGCTGATTGGCGGGCTGATCATGACCCACGGGGACGACGAGGGACTGATTTTGCCCCCCGACGTGGCCCCTTACCAGGTGGTTATCATTCCCGTGGCCTCGCACAAAGAGGGCGTTTTGGAAAAGGCCTACGAGCTGAAAAAGCGCCTCTCGGCCATTGCGCGGGTACACCTGGACGACAGCGACCAATCCCCCGGCTGGAAATTTAGCGAGTGGGAGATGCGCGGCGTGCCCCTGCGGCTGGAGATTGGCCCCAAGGATATCGAAAAAGAGCAGTGCGTGCTGGTACGGCGCGACAACCGCGAAAAAACCTTTACCCCGCTGGCCAGCCTTGAGGCCGCCATTCCCGAGATGTTAAAGGCCCTTGGGGAGGCCATCTACCAAAAGGCCGCCCAAAACCAGCAAAAGCGCAGCTTTGATGCCCCCGATATGGACGC
This sequence comes from uncultured Oscillospiraceae bacterium, assembly GCA_964550985.1. Lineage (GTDB taxonomy): Bacteria > Bacillota > Clostridia > Oscillospirales > Ruminococcaceae > JAAYCI01. The sequence goes on along the minus strand of CAZKBM010000069.1, from coordinate 9,211 downwards.
CGTGCTGGCCCACGCCGACGACGGCTACGTTAGGGCCATGTGGTGCGGCTGTGAAGCCTGCGAGGACGCCATGAAAGACAAGGCGGGCCTCACCAGCCGCTGCATCCCGTTTGAGGGGGAGGCAATCTCCACCAAATGCGTGGTGTGCGGTAAGGAGGCCAAACACCTGGTGGTGTGGGGCAAGGCCTACTAAAAAATTGTTTAAGCAGTATCTATGGCCACTTTGGCGGTTTTGCCGCCTTTTGGGCCGGCCCCGGTGTAAACCTGGGGCGCCGCCCCACGCTTTGGCGAGGCGGGGGGTAAAATTTTTCGCCGAAAGGTTCTATCCCTATGCCGGTAAAACGTCTGGTTCGCGCGGCGGTTATCGCCGCGGTTTACGTCACCCTATGCCTGGTGCTGGCCCCGCTCTCCTTTGGCCCGGTGCAAATCCGCTTTGCCGAGGCCCTCACCCTGCTGCCCGTCCTCTTCCCCGAGGCGGTTATTGGGGTAACGCTGGGCTGCTTCCTTTCAAACCTCATCGCCTCGGCCCCGGTGGATATGGTGGTGGGCACCGCGGCCACCCTGGCGGCGGCCCTGCTCACCAGGCGGCTACGCCACCTGCGTTTTAAGGGCCTTCCCTTGGCGGCCAGCCTGCCGCCAGTGCTTCTCAACGCCGTGGTGGTAGGGGCCGAACTCACCATCCTCTACTTTTCGCCCGCTTCGCCCTTGGGCATCTACCTCGTAAATATGCTAAGCGTGGGGGCGGGGCAGCTGGTAAGCTGCTGCGTGCTGGGCCTGCTTTTGGTTTTTGCCATCGAAAAAAGCCCCGCTTTGCGCCGCGTTTTATCGGACGAGACCCCCGCCTTCAAGCCCGGCCCCGGTGGCAAAAGTGGGCCGGGATAGCCCGTTTTTATAGCGGTAAAATTTACGCACTTGCTTTTTAAACGCGGGGCCTATATACTAAAGTTAATCCATAAGCCCTGTGGCAATAAAAGAAAAAAGGTGACGCCCCCATGCCCAAACAGGAACTACACAAAGCCCTGCAGGTTTTAAGTAACCACGAGTTATTACTTACCGCCGAGGCAATGGCCCAGCGGCTGGATAACTTGCAGGATGGTTACGCCCCGCTGAACTATGAGCGGCTGGCCACCCTGGCCGCCGGGCAGCGGGCCTTAAAAGAGCAGCTTTGCGAGATGGAGCACTGGCTGGACGGCCGCTATACCCAGCAGATGGCTTTGTTGGAAGACGGCGGTTTATTTTTGATAGAAAAGGCAGATGAAATGGCGGCCACAGAAGTAAAACTATTCCACAATGTGAAAAATCCAAAACAGATAATACGGCAAATGTTGCGCAGCTGACGATATCACATTGTACAACAGAACCCCCCCTTATTAATGATGTATAAAAGCTTTGGGTACGCTCGAAATTTCGAGTATACCCAAAGCTTTATTTTTTTGCTTTTACTCAGGCTTTTTACTGCCATACCCTTTCATTTTTGGGCCATTTTCTTTACTTTACCATAAAAAAACAACCTGTTGGGCCACAGGTTATTTTGCACACTCTACCGCACGCAAGTGCATATACACTGTATTTCTAGAAATTTTCAACAATTCTGCCACCTCCGAAACGGCATCCTTCAGGTGGAAAATACCCTGTTCATTCAGATTCCATACAATTTCTTTATTACGATTGCCTTTTGAAATCGTTGCGTCCGAAATCACTCTCGCTCTCGCCTCTTGCACTGCTTTTTGCACAATATCCTCTTTTTCTAACGCAAAATTTTCTTCAAGGGTCGTCTGTGGTTGGCTTACCAGTGAGCCCAGTATCGCAGAAAGCGGTGTATCCAAATACATATTCATACAAAGTAAACCAATGGTCTTCCCACTATTTCCCCTAATGGCTATGGTGCTGGATTTTATTGGCTGATTGCACTTGTTTTTTGCAAAATAGGTAATATGAGAAAGTTCACCATCCTCCCGCATTTGGGCCAGCATACTAAGCGCCAAATCGGTAATAGGTGCCCCCTCTTTGCGGCCGGTGTGATGGCCATTGATAATTTTTATTACTGAAGCGTTTAAATTTCCAAGGCTATGCAACACAATTTCAAAAGCAGGGCCCAGGTAATCGGATAGGCCTTCTACAATCTGTTTGTAACTCTCTAAAATCAGCCTATCTTCTTCGGTCAGTTTTATTTCTGCTGTTTCCATCGGTAGCCTCCCGCCTCACTACATACTAAAATTTTTTCCTTTCTTAAATTAAATCACAGTAAAAGCTTCACGTCAATTAAATATGAAAATATTTTATTTATAAATTTGTAATAATACGAATATTCAATATATTTTTACTATACTGTACAAATGAACAAATATATTAATGAAATATTGTAATGTTTTTAGCTTGACTTCACACCTCCACTTCTCTATCATAATAGACAAATACTGAAAAATTTTTTCACGGAGGAAACCCATGGCCATTCGGGACAAGTTGGCGCACGGCTACCGAAAAGTGGAAGGAGGTTTGTTTAGCTCAGTAACAAAGGCCGATGTGGGAGAAGGTTTTGCCGCTTTGGAGGGGGAGGTAACCCTGATGGGCTGGGCCGACCCCTTTTACCCAAGTCCGTCCTTACCTTCCCATATAAAGGCGGCTATGGTAAATGCGCTGGAGGGGGGCTTCCCGGCACATTACACTATGCCCATAGGAAATTTATCCTTACGCAAGGCCATTGCACGGCACCGTAACGCCCGCGACGGCCTCGCCTTGCATCCTCAGCGCAATGTCATCATCACCCCTGGCTCTGACTCCGGGCTGTATTATGCGCTTTCACTTTTTATTAACCCGGGCGATGAGGTGCTTGTGCCTGCCCCCAGCTACCCAAACAATTTTTTAGACCCTTTGTTGCTAGGTGGCAAAGTTGTGCCGGTGCCACTGGATAGAGAAAACGGCTGGGAATTAAATATTGCGGCCTTTGAAAAAGCCATTAGCCCCAAAAGCAAGGTGGTGGTGCTAACCCACCCCAATAATCCCACCACCACTGTATTTTCGCCTGAAAAGCTGGCTGCCCTGGCTGCCCTTATTGTAGAGCATGACCTAATATTGGTGGTAGACCAGGCTTTTGAAGACACTGTTTTTGATGATAAGCCTTTTCTTTCACCTGCCATTTTACCCAATATGTGGCAGCGCACACTCACAGTCTGCTCCATTTCCAAAGGTATGGGGCTTTCGGGGCTTAGGGTTGGATATATTTTTGCCTGCGATGAAATAATGGATGTGCTGTATGGCGCCGCTGTAAATGTTTTGGGTGCCACCGGCACGGCAGCACAGCTGGGCGCCTTGGCCGCTTTTGAGGACTGTAGTTTTATGGCCGAGTACATGAAGAAATATGATTGGAGGAGGAAAAAAGCTGTAGAAATTCTAGGTTCTGTGCCAGGTGTACAGGTACAAATGCCACAATCCGGTTTTTACTGCTGGGTAGATGTTACAAAGCTGGGCGATTCCGGCCTCGTCTCTTCACATCTGCTGCAGCAGGCAAAAGTTGCGGTAAATGACGGCAAAGCTTACGGCCCCGGCGGCGAAGGGCATCTGCGCATCGTACACGGCTGCCTTGGCAGTGATGACGAGGCGGCCGTTGCGCTTTCACGCTTGGCGTTAGCGCTGAAAAGTTATCCCAAACTGTGATGATATCACCTTTATAAAGGAGGGAAATTGCCCCGCGCCGGCCAAAAACATTAGTTCTACATGGGAGGAAGACAATGACATCGTTAATCAGTGCGGAAAATGCGGTTGGTTTATTTGCCATTTTATGCGCTATTGTGGCCTTTGCCATCTGGCTTGAGCAAAAATATGTCTGGGCTTCAAAAATGTCGGGCTGCATTATTGTTCTGTTAACCACCTTAATTTTGGCCAACTTGCGTGTTATCCCCGAAGACGCCCCCGTCTACGGTTTTGTGGGTGGATACCTTGTACCTATGGCCATTCCATTGCTACTTTTTAACGCCAATCTGCGCACCATTCTCAAAGAAAGCGGCCGTCTGTTGGCGCTTTTTTTAATAGGCACAGTTGGCACTATTGCAGGGGCGCTGGTTGCGGGTATTACCGTTGGCCGTCTTTTACCAGACGCTCCCGTGTTTTTGGCTATGATTACCGGCAGTTATGTAGGTGGTGGCATCAATTTTGTGGCCATGGCCGAGAACTACGGCGCCAGTGGAACCACGGTAGCCACAGCCAACGTAGCCGATGCGCTGACCATGATGTTCTTTTTCTTTGCGCTTATGATTATCCCTTCAATGAAGTTTTTTTTAAAGCGTTGGAAACACCCCATAATTGACGAACAGGAAAAAAACAAAACTGCCGGTGCGGCCACAAGCAAAGGTGGCACAAACTCTGCCGCTTATTGGAGCAAGAAAGAGATGTCATTAAAAGATCTTGCCTTTGCCATTGGCATTGCGGCAGTAGTTGTGGGGGTTGCCACACCGCTGGCAGCCATTTTAGGCCAAATTATCCCCACCGGCAACTTTTTCCTAAATTTTGCAAACGCTCTCTTGGGCAGCAAATACTTACTTATTACTGTTTTTACAGTAGCTTTGGCCACCTTGCTGCCCGGCCCTATGAAAAAGGTTGGCGGCACGCAAGAAATTGGCACCTACTTTATTTATATGTTTTTCGCCGTTATGAGCGCACCTGTCTCTTTGCGCCTGTTGGTCAACGACGCGCCTATCTTTTTTGCCTGCTGTATCCTCATTGTGCTCATCAACATCGCCTTCACACTGGGTGGGGCCAAACTGCTTAAATTCGGCATAGAAGAGGCTGTTATTGCCTCCAATGCAAACATTGGGGGGGCCACTACCGCCGCGCCTATGGCCATTGCCAAGGGCTGGAGTGTTCTGGTAGTGCCGGCGATTTTAGTGGGAACCTTTGGAAATGTTATCGGCAATATTGCAGGCATATTGGTTGGCACCATTTTTGGCGCCTAGGCCATCAAAAAAGAAGTAAAAAAAGAAACATGAGGTAAGCCATGCGAATTGATGACAGAGAGATAGCAAAAGGCGAAAAATTACATTGGCAATTTGAGGCCGCCGAAATGACTGTGAACAAAATACTAGTGCCGGTAACGGTTCTATGCGGGGCCAAAGATGGCCCCACCCTCACCATTTCAGCCGGCTGCCATCCCAATGAACTGATTGGCCAGGCCGCCACAATCCGCCTTGCCAATGAAATTGACCCCAAAAACCTGGCTGGCAACCTAATTTTGGTGCATATACAAAATGTGATGGGGCTACAGTTTAAAAAAATGAACATCAGCCCTTTGGATGGACTGAACATGAATGGCCAGTACCCCACCGGGCAGTTTACAGAAGACGCGGGGAACACCTCACTGCACCAGGGTTTATCTCCTACAAAAATGTCTGCAAAACGTATTTTTAATACATTTTTTCGCATTGCAGATTGGCACATTGATATGCACGGCGGCGAACTGGGCGAAGATCTTGACTTCAACATTGAAATTTTGCCCATTGGAACTGCCGTGGACGAGCGCACACGTTGGTTTGCCAAATTGCTTTTGAGCGATAAACTTTGGGAGGTATCACAAGGTAGCATCCCTCAGATGCCAAACTACCCAGGGCGCGGCAGCGCCGTAGCCGAACTTGCTCACATTGGAATCCCCTCCGTGTTTTTTGAAATCGGCGGTGAAGGCAAACTGGACAGAGGTCTTGTAGACTTCTCTGTAAAAGCACTGCGTAATGCAATGCAAGGCCTAAACATGCTTGAGGGGGAAGCCACCGTTTCGCAGCCAACGGTTTACCGGGGTGGGAATGTGCTTTTTGCACAGGCTGGAGGCTTACACTACCTCCACACAAAACCCGGTGATATTGTGAAAAAGGGGCAGGAGCTTGGCTACACAATCAACTGGGAAGGTGAGGTTGTGCATAGAGATATCTGTCCGGCAGACAGCCTTGTTACCAACCAGATAGTACATGGAGCGGTGAACCCGGGCGATATGCTATTTGTACTGGCCAACTGCCCCTGAATCATTGGAAGTTTTCTACCGCCATTGCTTTGTCTATCTCAGTTAAAGGGCTCCCGTATGCTTACGGGAGGCTCTTTTTTTCGTTATTTCCATACGTGAAAAAAATGTGAAAAGTTTGTAAACACTCAGGTTCCGCCTTGACATCTTGGCCCCACTCTGGCAAAATATTGTTTAGTTCGCTTATATAAGTAACTTAATTATTTATTGCCTTAAGTTTATTGCTTTTAGGTTATATTGGCCGGGAGGGGACACAATGCGATGATGAACTGGGATTTTTTACAGACGGGGGAATACGCCAAAGCGCGGCAGATGTTCCAGGAGATGGACCAGATGCGGATGGCCTGGGCGCAGCTGCAGCCTGTGGGCCTGCGCCGCAGCGAAATTGGCACCCTGGGGGCCGTTGCCCACCTTACGGGCTGCAAAACAGGGCCGGTCACCATAAGCGCTTTGGCGCAGGAGATGCACCTAAGTGTGCCAGGTGTCAGCCAAAAGGTAAGCGAGCTGGAAAAGCAGGGCTACCTGCGCCGGGTTGCCGCCAAGCACGACCGCCGGGTGGTAACCGTACAGTTAACCGGCAAGGGCCAAAAGGCGGCCGAAAATTCCCTGCGGGATTTTTTAAGGCGCATTGAAAGCACCCTGGCCCGCCTGGGTAATGAAGATGTCGATACACTTTTCTTTTTGATGCACAAGCTGCGCTTGGCGCTGGAAGAAGAGGGCAAAAATATGCAAGGAGGTACTCCATCTTGATACGTTTGGCACGATTTATGACCAAATATGCCGCGTTTATTCTATGCGGCGTACTGCTGCTTTTGGGGCAGGCGGTTTTAGACTTGAACCTGCCCAGCCGAATGAGTGATATTGTAAACTACGGCATACAAAAACGGGGCATTGAGGAACTGGCCCCAAGGGTGATTCAGCCGGATTTATTTTCCACCCTCACCTTGTTTATGGATGATAGCGACTTTGAAGCCGCGGGCAGCGCTTACACGCTGTATAGCGCCCTGGACCCCTCGGCCCGGGCCAACATTGCCCGCACCTTCCCCGGCGCCGAGGACAACAACGTGCTGGTGTACACCGCCAGCGCCGATAGCAAAGGCGCCGTTGACGCCGCCTTTGCCAGGGCCGGTTACGCCTTCACCCAAACCCTGCAAAAAATGGCCGAGGCCTCGGGCGCGGCCATGAGCACAAGCGATATGACCAGCGCCCAGTTTGACCCAGAGATGCTCACGGCCATGGCCCCCATGTTAACGGCCCTGCCGCAGCAGGCCTTTGACGAGGCCATACAGCAGGCGCAGGCCACCCCCAGTACCATGACGGAGGGCGTGGCCGGGGTGTTAAACCGCGCCATCTACGAGAGCCTGGGGGCCGACACCGGCAAGATGCAAACGGCCTATATTTTTAAAACCGGCCTGATTATGCTGCTGCTCAGCTTGGCCCAGGCGGCCTGCGCCGTGGCGGCGGGCTACTGCTTTTCCAAATTTGGCGCGGGCATGGCGCGGGATTTGCGCCGCTCTATGTTCGCCAAAGTTTCGGGCTTTTCCAATGCCGAGATGGACAAATTTTCCACCTCCAGCCTCATCACACGCACCACAAACGATATCACCCAGGTGCAGATGTTCTTCACCATGGGCCTGCGCATGATGGTGTTCGCCCCCATCATGGGCATTGGGGGCGTTGTGATGGCCCTGTCCAAATCCGCCTCCATGAGCTGGATTATCGCCGTGGGCGTGCTGGTTATTTTGGGGGTCATCGGGGTGCTGTTCGCCGTGGCCATGCCCAAATTTAAGGTGATGCAAAAACTGGTAGATCGCCTGAACCAGGTATCGCGCGAAAACCTTACCGGGCTTATGGTGATACGGGCCTTCAGCAACCAGCCTTTTCAGGAAAAGCGCTTCCAGGAGGCAAACGGCCAGCTTACCCGCAACAGCCTGTTTGTAAACCGGGCCATGGTTACCATGATGCCCATTATGATGCTGGTGATGAACGGCCTTTCGCTGCTGGTGGTGTGGATTGGCGCGGGCCAAATTGCCGAGAGCCAGTTGCAGGTGGGCGATATGATGGCCTTTATGCAGTATGCCATGCAAATTGTCATGAGCTTCCTCTTCATCGCCATGATCTTCATCATGGTGCCAAGGGCCCAGGTCTCGGCCGAGCGTATTGGCGAGGTGCTGGACACGAAGGACAGTATTGTAAACCCCAAAAACCCTGAGAGCTTTGAGGGCCGCGCCAGGGGCGAAATCAAATTTGAGGACGTCTGCTTCCGTTTTGAAGGGGCCGAGGAGGACGCCCTCTCCCACATCAGCTTTACGGCCAAGCCCGGCGAGACCACGGCCTTTATTGGGGCCACGGGCTCTGGCAAAACCACCCTGGTAAACCTGATCCCCCGTTTTTACGACGTGACGGGCGGCAAGGTGACGGTGGACGGCATTGACGTGCGCAGCCTACGCCAGCAGGAACTGCGCCAGAACATCGGCTATGTGCCCCAAAAGGGCCTTTTGTTCAGCGGCACCATCAATTCCAACCTCCATTTTGGAGACGACGAGGCCTCGGAGCAAACCCTGCGCAAAGCCGCCGAAATTGCCCAGGCCACCGAGTTTATCGACACCATGGACGAGGGCTTTGAAACCCAGGTGAGCCAGGGCGGCACAAACGTTTCGGGCGGGCAGCGGCAAAGGCTCTCCATCGCGCGGGCGCTGGTAAAAAAAGCCCCCATCTATATTTTTGACGACAGCTTCTCCGCCTTAGACTTTGCCACAGACGCCAAGCTGCGCGCGGCGCTGCGGCCCTACACCCGCCAAAGCGCCGTATTGGTGGTGGCGCAGCGTATCTCCAGCATCATGCATGCCGAACAAATTGTGGTGCTGGATGAGGGCAAAATTGCGGGTATAGGCAGCCATAAGGAACTGCTGCAAACCTGCGAGGCCTACCGCGAAATTGCCGAAAGCCAGCTTACAAAGGAGGAATTGGCATGAGTAAAACCCATACTCCCAAAAGGCCGGGCGGCCCCATGGGCGGCGGCCCGGCAGGGCACGGCCCCGCGGGCATGATGCCCGGCGAAAAAGCGCGCGACTTCCGCGGCACCATGGCCAAACTGTTCAAATACCTGGGCGGTTACCTGCCCGCCATTATCGGCTGCATTGTGCTCACAGTGGGCGCCACGGTTTTCACCATCTTTGGGCCCAAAATACTGGCAAACGCCACCGATAA
>CAZKBM010000068.1:0-17626 GCA_964550985.1 uncultured Oscillospiraceae bacterium | reverse complement strand
CCTGCACCGTTTCTGCCTGCGTTCGCTATATCTATGTTTTGTTAATCTGCCCTAAACTCTGTATAGCCTGCTAAACAAGGCCCCCGCCTATTATGGCACAAGTGTACAAAAAATGCAAAAGGCCCCGCCCTGGCGCCATAAAGGCGGCAAGGCGGGGCTGTAAAAAAACGGTTCAAATGCTAAAACAATAGGCTTTGGCTGCTAAAATGAAAGGCCTTGCCCCATCTTTCTTCCCTTTATTTTTATTGCCCAAAGGGGAAATGCAGCACGGGTGTGCGGGCGGCGGCCACTTCGTCGGGGCGGCACACAGGGGTGGTGTGCGGGGCGCTGTGCAGCTGTTCGGGGTCTTCGGCCGCCAGCTTGAACAGCGAATTAAACACCTCCGCCGCCTCGTCCAGTGTTTGGCGGGTCTCGGTTTCGGTGGGCTCAATCATCAGCGCCTCTTCCACAATGAGCGGGAAGTACATGGTGGGCGGGTGGATGCCATAGTCCAAAAGGCCCTTGGCAATATCCAGCGCCGTAATGCCCGTCTCTTTTTTCAGCTCGCTAAGGCCGAGTACAAATTCATGCATACAGGGCTGCTTGTAAGCCAGATACTTGCCATCCGCAATTTTTTTGCGCAGGTAGTTCGCGTTCAGCACCGCGCCTTCGGCTGCCTCTTTGATGCCGTCGCTGCCCAGGGTAAGCACATAGCACAGCGCGCGCACCACCACCAAAAAGTTGCCGTAGAAGCTGCGCACCTTACCAATGCTGTCGGGGTGGTTATCCTCCAGGGTGTAGCCATTTTTCGTCAGGGTGGGAATGGGCACCGGCAAGAAGGGGCGCAGAATCTCTTTACAGCCTACGGCGCCGCTGCCGGGGCCGCCGCCGCCGTGCGGGGTGGAGAAGGTTTTGTGCAGGTTTAGGTGGATGACGTCAAAACCCATGGCCCCAGGGTTTACAATGCCCATCACGGCGTTGAGGTTGGCGCCGTCGTAGTAGCACAGGCCCCCTGCCTCGTGTACCAAGCTGGTAATCTCGGCAATGTTCTGCTCAAAAATGCCCAGGGTGTTTGGGTTTGTCAGCATTACGCCCGCCGTTTTGGGGCCCACAGCGGCGCGGAAAGCCTCCATGTTGGTGCAGCCGTCCGGCCCGGAGGGGATGGTGACCACCTTGTACCCGTTCATGGCCGCCGAGGCGGGGTTTGTGCCGTGGGCCGCATCGGGGATCAATATCTCGGTACGGGTTTCGGCATCGCCATTTTTTTCGTGGTAGGCGCGAATCATGGCAATGCCTGTAAACTCGCCGTGGGCCCCTGCCGAGGGCTGGAAGGTGATGGCGTCCATGCCCGTTATCTCGCAGTACAATTTTTCGGCCAGATGCAGAACACCCAGGCAGCCCTGGGCCGTGCGCTCGGGCTGCAGGGGGTGAATTTTATTAAAGCCGAACATCTGGGCAATTTCCTCGTTTATGCGGGGGTTGTACTTCATGGTGCAGGAACCCAGCGGGTAGAAGCCGTTGTTTACGCCGTGTGTGCGGCGCTCCAGTTCGGAATAGTGGCGGGCCAGTTCGCTCTCGCCAATTTCGGGCAGGGGCAGGGGCGCTTTGCGGCGCAGGGCACTCGGTATCTCGCACACTTCAATATCGCAGGGGGGCAGCATGGCTGTACCGCGGCCCGGGCGGCTTTTTTCAAAAATGAGTTTGGGTTCGGTTTTCATATCGCGGCCACCTCCCGGCAGATATTGACCATACGGTCAATTTCGTTTTTGGTATTCATCTCGGTGCAGCACCACAAAATGCCGCCATCTACCGCCAGGCCGCCCAAAATACCGTCGGCCTCCAGTTGCTGCAAAAGCGGGCCAGTACCGGGGGGGCACTCGGTGATAAACTCGTGGAAAAACTCCCCGCTATGGCGGCGTTTATAGCCGGCTTTTTCCAGCGCATCGGCCAGGTACAGGGCCTTGGTATGGCACTGGCAGGCCACGTCACGCAGGCCGTTTGGCCCCAGTGCCGCCAAATAGGCGCTGATGGCAAGGGCGCACAGCGCCTGGTTGGAACAGATGCTGCTGCTGGCCTTTTCGCGGCGGATGTGTTGTTCGCGCGCTTGCAGGGTGAGTACAAAGCAGCGGCGGCCATCGGCATCGGTGGTTTGGCCTACAATACGGCCTGGGATGCGCCGCAAAAGTTCCTCGCGGCAGGCCATAAAACCCAGGTAAGGCCCGCCAAAAGCCATAGAAAGGCCCAGGGGTTGCCCTTCGCCCACGGCGATATCCACCCCAAGTTCACCCGGTGTTTGGTAAAGGGCCAGGGCAATGGGGTTTGTGGACATGATGACCTTGACGCCCTTTTGGTGGCACAGGGCCACAATGGCCTGCACGTCTTCAAACAGGCCATAGTAGTTGGGAGACTGCACCAGCACACTGGCCACGGTTTCGTCCTGCAGCTTTTCCTCCAGCACGGCCAGGTCAACAAGGCCGTCTTTTTCGGGCAGTACCTCAAAAGGTACGCCCTGGCTTTTGGCGTAGGTTTCGGCCACGGCCAAAATATCCGGTTGGCAGTTGGCAGGCAGCAGGGCTTTCAGGCGTTTGCGCTCCCGGCACATGGTAATGGCTTCGGCCGCGGCCGTGGCCCCGTCGTATACCGAGGCGTTGGATACGTCCAGGCCCGTCAAGGCGCAGATATCGCTTTGGTACTCGTAGATAATTTGCAAGCTGCCCTGGCTAATTTCGGCCTGGTAGGGGGTGTAGCAGGTGAGGAAGGTCTCTTTGGAGGAGACATTGCGCACCACGGCAGGCACATAGTGCCGGTAGGAGCCCGCGCCGCGAAAACAGGCTTTGAACACCTTGTTGTCGCGGGCAAAATCCTCCATCACCCGGCGCACCTCATATTCGCTTTTGCCCTTTGGCATATCCAGGGGCTTTGCCAGCAGTTCTTTGGGCACCTCGGCAAAAAGGTCTTCCATCTTGGTAAGGCCAAGCTCGGCCAGCATCTCCTGCTGTTCACTTTTTGCCATTGGGATGTAGCCGCTCATCCTAGCCCACCTCTTTCAAAAAGGCCTCATACTCCCAGGCGCTTAGCAAATCACTGGGGTACTCGGCGTTTTCCACCTCCACCAGCCAGGCGGCGTAAGCGTCTTTGTTGATGAGTTCGGGCTCATCCAGCACGGCCTCGTTTATGGCTTTTACCTGCCCGCTTACCGGGGCGTGGATATCCGAAACAGCCTTTACGCTCTCCACATCGGCAAAACCTTCGCCGGCTGTAAGCGCATCCCCTTCTTCGGGCAGGTTTACAAAAACCAGGTCTCCCAGTTCGCTCTGAGCGTAATCGGTAATGCCAATTTTGGCGGTTCCCTCACCGGTTTTTTCCACCCATTCATGGTTTTTGGTATACATCAGTTCTGTTTTTACATTCATGCGAATTTCCTCCCTTTGCTTTTGGCAGGTGGCAAAACGCCCGTGGCTTCCAGGCTCTTTTTTACCCCTGCCGTGGTTTACTTGCGGCCCGAACTTTGTTTTTTGAACATCCCCCTGGGGGATATAAGGCGGAAAACCCAAAAGGAATTTGGCCTTGCCCCATACCCCATGCCCTTTTACAAAAAACAAAAAAAGGCCCAGGAAACACTCCTGCGCCTCTGTTCGCTTACCTGAAAGATTCTCCCGCCCAAAGGGCGGAATTGCTTCTTCGGTGCCCGCCATATTTGCGGGCTTTCCAGAGTTATCGTCCCCCACCGGTCTTTTTGCCTGAGAGCTTTCCCCCTTCGGCGCTGCCTGTACAGTCTCTCCCGGTGGTTTCATCCGAAATGCACAAGCTTATTTTACCGTGGCATTTGCGAATATGTCAAGCACTTTTTGCTAAAAAACTACGTGCGTTAAATTAAAAACGATCTCTTTTTCCTGTTCTTTGCGTGTAAACGTGGGTTTGTTTTTTGGGGCCGCCGCGGCAAGTTACCTTAAAAACCCTTTTCGCTCAGGTCTTTTACAATGGCTATATATAACTCTAAAATGTCCTGCAGCCCTTCCCCCTGTTTTGCGGTAAAACGCCGCCGCCTCGCATCCACTTCATCCATATGAGAGATACCACGAGAACCTGAACCCGAAAAAACGCCGCGAAAATTCCCCCATTGCACCGCGCTGGGGGGTAAAAAACCATCGTTTGCCCCCTCCCAGTGGTGAACCAGAAGGTGGGGCAATAGCATGAAGCAATCGCTGTACCAGTGCTTCATTACAAAGGCATAGCTTTGGTAATAAACAGCCGGGGCATCGGGGTTTTTATTGTTAAATTCAGCAGCTTGTGCTGTTTGAAAGGACAGAATAGCCTGATAGGTGTGGGGGGTGGCATCCCCCAAAAGGCGAAACCAGAAATCCGCCATCTTGCAGCCAAAACGTACCAGCGGACGGGGAAAGCGTAGAAGTTTATCAACCGTTACTGAGCCGCCGTGCGGCGTAGAGAGGGTGGTGACGGAGGCAATGCGCCCCGCGTATCCCAGTGAGGAGACCAAAAAACGGGCTTCAAGCCCCCCTTTGGAATGCGCAATGATATTCACTTTCTCCGCGCCCGTCTCGTTCAGCACAAGTTCCAAAGCGCTTGCCAGTTGTTTGGCGTTGCTCTCTATGCTGCCGTTTGCATCCTGCTGCGTAAAAAAAGCCGGTATCCCTTCCTTTTGCAGCATGGCGGGAACGCGCCCCCAGTAACCCAGGCGGCGGAAGCCACGAAACCCCATACCATGCACAAAAAACAATGGATAGCGAAGTTCTAGCATTTCTCTATTCTCTTTCCTATCAAACTATCACTTATTTGCTATGCTTATGTCTATGTTTGATAGATATGTTAACACCTTTAGCCCTGGAAAACAAAAATCGTTTCGCTGCGGTAGCGCTCACCCTTTTTCAGAACGGCGCCCGGGAAGGCCGGGTGGTGAATCGAATCCGGGAAGGTTTGGGTCTCCAGGCACAGGGCCCCGTGTTTTTCAATGCTGCCGCCGTTTTTGCCTTTTCGGGGGCTTACAAAGTTGCCGCTGTATAGCTGCATACCAGGCTGGTCGGTATATACCTCCATACAAAGCCCGCTTTGGGGGCTTTGTAAAAGGGCCACGCGGCGCATACCACTGCCCGCCAGCACATAGTTGTGGTCATAACCGCCCCCCACTGCCAGCTGCGCATTTGGCTCTAAAATATCCCGCCCAATGGCTTTGGGGCTGCCAAAATCAAAGGGGGTGCCCGCCACGGGCAAAAGCCGCCCGGTGGGCAGGCAGCCGGGGCCATTTTCGCAGTACTCTTTGGCCTCTAACTGTAGGGTATGGTTTAGTACGCTGCCCCCGCCGTTCAGGTTAAAATAGCTGTGGTTTGTCAGGTTAACCAGGGTGTCTGCATCGCTTTCCGCCTCGTACAAAATGTGCAGGGCAGGGCCTATGAGGCTATAGCTTATGGTCACATTCAGGTTGCCGGGGTAGCCCTCCTCCCCAGCGGGGGAAAGGCGGCTCAGGCGCAGCCCGGCCTCGGTCTCTTCGGCCGCCCAAACATATTGATCGAAACCTTTTTGGCCGCCGTGCAGGTGGTTTTGGCCATCGTTACAAAAAAGCCGGTAGTCTTTGCCCAAAAGGGTAAAATGGCCGCCTGCAATGCGGTTTGCCACCCGCCCAATGGCGGCCCCAAAGTACCCGCCGTTCTGTTCATATTCCAAAAGGCTGTCGTAGCCCAGCACCACATCTACCCCGCCGCCGGTGGCGGGGGGCGCCCAAAGGGCCTGCAGGGTACATCCATAGTCCAGTACCGTGGCGGCAAGGCCGGTTTCATTTTGCAGCCGGTAGGCGCTCACCGCCTCGCCCCCAAGGGTTGTGCCAAAGGGAGTTTTCTGTATCTCCATCTCTTCGCCTTCTTCTGTTTTGCCTTATTCGCCGGGAATTTGCACAATCACCGTTTGGGAATCCCCTGATTGGGCCTGCTGAATTACCGCCTGGGCCAGCAGTTCAAAGCTGCCCGCCGAGGTGCTGGCCCCCGCAATGGCCGAAAGTCCATCGGCCGATTGATTCTTCACAAGCTGGGCGGCATAATTGCGGGTGTACTCATTGGGGTAGGTGCCGGTTACGCCGTTCATGATTTGCATATAGGCGTTATCCCAGCTTTTGATAAAACCACTGGGGTTTTCGGCATTGTATTCGGTGGCCACAATCTGCCCATCCTTCACGGTGATGGTTACAAACTCCTTCCAGCCGTG
Source organism: uncultured Oscillospiraceae bacterium (assembly GCA_964550985.1). Lineage (GTDB taxonomy): Bacteria > Bacillota > Clostridia > Oscillospirales > Ruminococcaceae > JAAYCI01. The sequence goes on along the minus strand of CAZKBM010000068.1, from coordinate 11,434 downwards.
GGAGTATTCGGCCGCTTTGGCCGTGTAATAGCCGTCTTGCAGACCACCGGTTTTTTGGCAGCCCGTAAGGCTGAAAAGGGCCGCCGCCAGGCAGAATACCGCCAGACAGGCTAAAAACTGTTTTTTCATTGCGCTGCCTCCTCGTCTTGCAGGGTAAAACGCCCCACCATCTCCCTCAGCCGCTCCGCCTCGGTGGAAAGCTCCCCGCTGGCGGCGGCCGTGCTCTCGGCGCTTTGTAGGTTTTGGCCCGTCACGTTGGAAATTTCCTCCATCTGCTGGGTCACCTCTTCCAACGAGCGCTTCTGCGTCTCTACCGATTCACAGAGCCTGTCGGTAATGGCCGAAATGGCCGCCGATTCCTTTGCAATTTGCTCCAGCGAGGCCGAGGTCTCGCCCGCCAAATTTACACCCGCCTGGATGATTTGCACCGATTTGTCAATCATGGCGGTGGTGCTTTGGGCCGCCCCGGCCGATTTGCTGGCTAGGGAACGTACCTCATCTGCCACAACGGCAAAGCCCTTGCCGGCGCTGCCCGCCCGTGCCGCTTCCACCGAGGCGTTCAGCGCCAGGATATTCGTCTGCATGGCGATATCCTCAATCATCTTGCTCACCTTGGATATATCGCCCGCGTTTTTGCTGATGGCGTCCATGGCTTTCAGCATATCATCCATATGGGCCGTGCCGCTTTGGATGGTTTCGGAGATGGCCACCATCCGCCGCTTGGTCTCCTCGGTATTTTCCAAAACGGCGTCCACATTGCCTTTGATGTTTTCCACTTCGCTCACCAGCTGCACCACAGAATCGCTCTGCCGCAGGGAGGCGTGGTGCAACTGGCCCGATTGGCCGCTTAGCGTTTCGGCCGTGTGTGAGAGGCGCACCGTGGCGCCGTTAATCTCCTGCATAGTGCCGTTTAACGAGGTGATGATGTGGGAGAGGGAGTCGTGCACCACCACAAAATCCCCCCGGAAATCGTCGCTGGTTTGCACGTTGAGTTCGCCCTTTGCCAGATGGGCCAGCACGTCCTGAATTTCGGTTAGGTAGCGGTTTACACTGGTGACGGTGGATTTTAAAGATTTGGAAAGCACCTCCAGCTCATCGCGGGATTCAGACACCTGCACCTCGGAGCGCAAATCCCCTTCGGCCAGGCCCTCGATACGTTTTGTGGCATGCCCCAGCGAGAGGGAAATTTTGCGGGAGAGGCGGTACACCACAAGCAGGGCCAGAATCAGCATCACCATGGCCACAGCAAAAATTTGAGCAATGGCCTGATAGGCAAGGTACATATAGTCCTTCACAGGCACCTGAATGGCTAAGGACCAGCGTGTGCCACGCACCGGAGAAAAGGCCACAAAAGCCTGCTGCCCGTTTACCTCCCCCGTGGCAGAGCCCGTCTCGCCGGAAATCATGCGGTCGTAGATGGATGTGGCGGTTTTGCCTGTATCCATCTCATATACATTGCTGCCGCCGCCAACAAAATCGGCGCTGGGGTGGGCCACCACCACGCCATCTTGGTTGATGATGATGGCCTGGCCGGATTTGCCCACGCTGATGCCGCCAATCACATCGGCCAACGCGTCGTATTTATAACCACCCACAAGGTAGAACGCAGTGTCTTCGCCCTGTTTTACGGGCATACCCATCATAATGCCCATCTGGCCCTCAATGTTTTCCGGGTCGCCCACCGTCAGGTTGCCCGTCTCTTTCAGCAGGGCAAATATGGGGTCTCCGGCAATGCTGTCCACCGCTTTGCCATCGGCCAGCAGCAGTTTCCCCTCGGCATTATACAGCCCCAGGGTAATAAATTCATACTGCCCGCGCGCCTGAATAAGGGCCTGCATCCGGGCCTCCTCGTCCGCCTCGGGGTTTGTAAGGCGGCTATCCAAGGCAATAGCCATGGTGCGGTCGGCCAAAAGGTGCAGGTTCCCCTCCACCGTTTTGGCAGCCTCGCGGGCCATGGGCTGCAGGCTATCCAGCAGAATGGTGCGGGTGAGGTTTGTAGTGGAATACACCATGATAGCGGCGGATACCAGCACAAGCACCAGCACCGCCAGGGCGGTGGAGCCCAGTATCTGCCATTTGATACTTCTGCGCCGCTTGACGCCTGTTTCTTTTGAAGCTTGTCTCATTCCCATCTCATCCATTTCCTAAATCATTATAGTAAAAAATTCTTTCCCAAAATAGAATACACAAATCTCCGGGACTATTTTACTATACTATGCAAAAAAATTCCACCACTTTTTGCAATATTTTTCTCAATTCCCATAATTTACCTTTTTATTGGCCTGCACATTTACCGTAATCCCGCGTGTCAATCTCTGTGCTGGCCTTCAAAAACCAGCGCTGGCTCTCCTGTTCACGCTTTTCCGCCGGGGGGAAGGTTTTATCAAATTCTGCAAGGCCGCTCAGGTCTGGCTCCATGGCCGGGCTAAAGAACATTTTTCCCGCAGCATGGCGCAGGGCCTCTGGGTAAAGGGGCAGCGCCTGAATGCCCGTATAATACTTGCCGTCGGGCATGGCAATGCCATAGCGTTTACTTCCCGCAAAGCCATAATGGCGGTAGTGGTTTGGGTCGCCGCCAATCACTATGGCGGGGTGTCCCTCATCCCTGGCTTTTTTTATGGAGTGCCAGATGAGCTGACGCCCCAGCCCCTGATGCTGGAAGCGCGGTGCAATACCCACCGGCCCAAAGCTTACCACCGGTATTTCGCAGCCGCCCTCCCGCACTATCTTGGCGCGGGTAAAATAAATAGCGCCTGCCAGTTCCCCGTCTTTTTCCAGCACCAGGCTCAATTCGGGCAGATAATCCGGGTGGCTGCGCATGGTGTGCAGCAGGTAGTGCTCGCTGCCGCCGGGCAGGTATAAATTCCAAAAGGCCTCCCGAATCAGCTCCTCGGCTTTCCGGTAGTCCTCTGGCCGTTCGGGCCGTATGGCTTTACTCAAAACAATTCCTCCTGGCTCATGGCCAACTATATGTACTCTTATGGACGCTTTCTCATCTACTGGTAAATAACAAAACCCGGAGGGGGCCAGAAGGGCCTGCTTCACTCCGGGTATACCATGGTTCTTCAAAGCGGCGGCCAGGGTTGTAGCCTGCTATTATTCACGGAACACAATGCCATTTTCATCCATACTGTCCACAATGGCTAAAGATTCCAGGCGGATGCCCCGTTCGCGAATTTCTTTACCGCCCTGCTGAAAACCTTTTTCAATCACAATGCCAGCGCCCTCAATGGTGGCGCCTGCCTCCTGCACCAAATCCACAAGGCCCACCAGCGCACAGCCATTGGCCAAAAAGTCATCAATCAGCAGCACGCGGTCACTGGGTAGCAGAAATTTTTTAGAGAGGATTACATCGTATACCCGCCGATGGGTGAAGGACTCCACCTTGGTGGTGTACATGTCGCCATCCAGGTTAATGCTTTGGGCTTTTTTGGCAAATACCACCGGCACCTTAAAATACTGCGCCGTTACCGAGGCAATGCCTATGCCCGAACTTTCAATGGTGAGGATTTTGGTAATGTTGCAATCGGCAAAGCGTTTCGCAAACTCTTTGCCAATTTCATTGAACAGTTCAATATCCAACTGATGGTTGAGGAACGAATCCACCTTTAGCACATTGCCCGACTTGACCACGCCATCTTGCAAAATTTTTTGTTTAAGTAACTGCATAGCCTGCCCACACCTCTATTGAAACACGTATTTTTGTTATAGGTTTTATCATACAATAATTGCTGGGGCAATACAACTTTGTTTTCTAAAAAACGGGGCGCGCGCCAGCGCCAAAGCCTGCAAAACCCCTTAGCTTTGCTGAGATAAAAACTGGCAGCCATACTCGCTATAGTTCGCATTCTCGTTTTTAATACGCACAACGCAGCAACTTAACGCCGTCTCCGCCTGCCCCATCATCATGCGCAGACGAAAGGTGGTGCTAAGCTGCAAAAGCCCTGGGGCCGTGCGTATCAGCGCCCCGCTGGAACTGATATCCAAAACGGTTACACGCTGGGGCCGCTCTAAGGGTTTGGGCAGGCCGGGGCCATACACATTTTCAATGGTGGCGTTAGACTGGATGGCAAAGCGTTTATCTGCCCTGTCCTGTTTTGTTTTTTCCCGGTAAAGGGCAATATCCACCTGGCCGGGTTTTGCAAACCGGCGTACCGTGCCCTGAAATTCATATACCTCGTCGCCGTATTGAATGAGCACCAGGGCCTTTTCAAACGTGGCGCCGACAAAGGGTTCCGCCGGCAGGGTAATCAGCCCCTGGCTACGGTCATGTTCCAAAATCTCCACTTCCAGCAACTGGTTTTCATCGCCGCGCACAATGGCTTTGCAGCCATTAAAATTCCTAAGCGCCATACATACCTCTTTTCGTTATAGCATCAAAGATAGTAAAGCAAATCGAATGCCAACGGGTTTCATTTTAACACATATCCAACACGCGTATCTGTAATTCGGTTAGATATTTATCGGGGTGGGCCTCCAAAAACTGGTCGATGATATTGATGGTCACCACCGTTTCCTCCAGTGCTAAATTTTCCCCCGCTTTGCGCAGGGCCTCTATACTTTCATAAATGCTGGCATAGGGCCCCTTGTGGTATCCGCATAGATAGCGCCCCGCCGCAATGTGGGAAATTTCTGCCCGGCCCAGCGCCAAGGGGAGGGTTTGGTTGCAGGTATCGTTGTACAAATAGGCGCCAAAACGTTTTTGCCGGCCGTGATAAAAACCCACCGTGGGGTAAAAATAAAACAGCTCACATGTAAAAAGGGCAGTTTCAGGCCCAATGAGGGAATAATCCCGCTGGGGAAAGGTTTTAAAAAGCGGTTTTTGGGTTTTGGCCTTGCCACTCTCCCGCTGCACAAAATCCAGCTTGCCTTGGATGATACGGTCGGTACGGAGCAGTTCATCGGTTTGCTGTTTTAACAGGGCCGATTGTTCCTTTAAGGTTGAGATGGTGCCCGAGACATCCCGCGCCTTTAAAAAAGTGTCAATTTTTTTAAGGGAATAGCCCAGCTTGCGCAGATACCGAATGGTGGCAAGTTTATAAATCTGCTCAAACTTATACTGCCTTCTGCCATTTTCTTCATTACGCAGGGCAGGCACCAAAAGGCCTTTGGCATCATAGTGGCGCAATAGCTGCACATCCATGTTGAAAATGGCCGCCATCTCCCCAATGCTGAGAAATTCGTGCATCGCATTTTCCTCTTTGTCAAGAACGAATGTACACCCTGGGGCCGCCGGGGTTTAGATGCTACTTGGGTGCTGCTTTGTAAGGTCATTATCCCCGAAAACGCCCGCCAAAGCAAGTACCGGGGGTATATTGCGGAAAAATTTAAGGGCTGGTACAGGTTGCCCAAGGGGGCATTTGTGTACAACAAAAAACAAACCCGAAACGCTGGCCTATAAAAACCAGCTTCGGATTTGCTTTATTTGGTGGACGATATGGGGATCGAACCCACGACCTCTGCGTTGCGAACGCAGCGCTCTCCCAGCTGAGCTAATCGCCCACACGGGCTGACACCCCTTTTGGGGCACCATTATAATTTACAAGATGCAGGGGGAAATGTCAAGAAGTAGAAATGGCAAACCGGCGCTTCTGCCCGGCACGCCGCCCCAGCCATAGCATGTCAAAAAATCGCCACTGCCGCTTACAGCATTGCACAAAAGTGCCAAAATAAAAACCTTGGCGTAAAATGTTGCTTTTAAACGGCAATTTCGTGTACAATTGATGAAAATGGGGGGAAGGAACAATGGCTTACAAAGGAATTATTTTTGAGCTGGAGGGCACAGTGGTGGACACCCGCCCCCAGCATTACAAGGCTTGGGCTGTAATTGCAAACCGTGTGGGAATCCCTTTTAACCCTGCGCTGCACAGGCAGATGCAGGGCCCAAGTGGGATGGAGGAACTGGAAGTTTTATTGCAGAATTATCGTGGGCGTCCTTTTACCTATGAGGAAAAAGACGGCCTGGCTGAGGAGCAAAACGCCATTTATCAGCGGGCGCTTTCGGCCCTTACCCCGGCCGATTTAACGTCCGAGGCGGCTGAGGTGCTGGAGCGCCTGAAAGTAAAGGGCTTTCCGCTGGCTGCCTGCCAGTTTGGGCACGGCCTGTTATGGGGGCCAAAAAATTTGGGCCTTGGGGGCGTATTCGACACTATGATAAACGGCGGGCCCTTGGCCACCCCCACGGCCGAGGCATTTTTGCTTGCCGCACGGGAGCTGGACTTGCCCGCCTCGGCCTGCTTGGTTGTGGCCGGCACCAGCCTGGGCGTTAGCAGTGCCAAAAGCGCGGGGTTTGCCACAGCCGGTGTAGGCGCCGAAACTTTCAGCGCCCACCCGTTGTATCCTTTGCCCTCGCTTGCAAAGCTTTCGGGTCTTATGGATACCATGGCCCCCAAAGACCAGCGCGGCCCAGTCACAAACACATCAAGTTTTTGAAAAATTATGACTGATTCATGTGGGATGGTACGTTTGCCATCCCTTTTTTTGCTCTATTTTCGCATCCTTGTTCTTTTTCCACATCTTTTCCGGTAAATTGCATCTGTATACGAGCTTTATATTGTAAATTTTGCCAAAGGGCATTCCCTTTCCCGCCACAAACCTGTATAATGATTTTAACGCAGAATACCATTTTTTCCGTAGAGTTGTTACCCTGCAAAGTCATCGGCGCAGGCATGTCGGCTTGGGCCATTGCCCCATTTTATAAGCTGAAATGTTTTAAAACAGGAAGGCGGTTTTCATTGGCTTATCCATTCAGTAGTCAATATTCGGTACAGGTTTCTGAGTTTTGGGTGCGCGTTATGGAAACGCTCAACACCTCAGACGATATTTACGCGCCCGTACCCGGAATATTACAGGATACATGCGAGTATTTTGGTTTCGGATGTGGTTTTATTTATAAAGCCGACCACACCGGAACCTTTTTTTTGCATGAGTATTACCTGCTGTACCGCCACGACCATTTGGTGCAAACGCTGGATTTACGAGATGAACTTGGTGGTGAGCTGGCCGAGAGGCTGGCTGGCGAAAAAGCCATTTTGTTTTCGGCCGATAAAGTAAAAGATGACCTGGAAGAAGCAATGGGGGAAGTATTTCAGGCGGGTTCAATGATTTTAATTCCCATATGCGATGAGGCCGGTGTTTTGGTTGCCTTTGTGGGCCTTGTGGACAGGCGGGGGCTAAGCCGCCAGGAAAACCTGGATTTAGGCGGCGCTTATGCTGTTTTGTGTACCCTTGCCAACCATATTAAGCTGCAACTGTACCAGCAGCGGGTGGAAAACACCGAAAAAGCCATGCGCAGTGTAATGGACCACATGGGTATTGATATCTATGTAAACGATTTTGAAACCCATGAGATATTGTATGTTAACGCCACCATGGCCCAGCCCTACGGCGGTGTGGAAAAACTACTTGGCCAAAAGTGCTGGCAAGCTTTGTACACAGATAAAACCGGGCCTTGCAGCTTTTGCCCCCAGGAAAAGCTGGTGGACGAGACCGGCCAGCCCAGCAAGGTGTATAGCTGGGACTACCAGCGTCCCTTTGACGGGGCGTGGTTCCGGGTATTTAGCGCCGCTTTTCACTGGGAGGACGGACGCCTGGCCCATGTGGTTTCCAGTGTGGATATCACCGAAAACAAGCGAAACGAACTGATCATACGCCAAATGGCGGACTATGACACCCTGACCGGGCTGCCCAACCGGCGCAAGCTGCTGGCCGATTTAGATAGCCGCATGGAGAATGGACAGGGGTATCTGCTGTTTTTTGACCTGGATGGTTTTAAGCAGGTAAACGATACCTACGGGCACCGGGCCGGAGATGAATTGCTGGAAAAAATTGGCAATATGCTACAGGGCAGCCCCATGACAGAAGGCCGCAGTTACCGGCACGGAGGCGATGAATTTGTGGTGGTGTGCCACGGCTACACCCTGGCAAATTTGCAGCAGTTGCTGGGGCATTTACTGGCAGGCTTTAGCCACCCCTGGCACCTGGCCGAAAGCAAGGTGCGCTGTGGTTGCAGCTTAGGTGTGGCGCGCTACCCCACCGATGGCACCACCCCCGAAGAACTTTTACACCATGCCGATAGCGCCATGTACGCCGCAAAACAGGCTGGCAAGGGGATTATTCGCTTTTACCATGGCGGCAAATGTAGCCGCCCAAAGGAATATTACGAAGATTTACAGCTTTAGGTTTTTTCTTTTATCATTTTGCACTGCTCTGCTCTGCATGTGCTGGGTAACAGCTACCCCGTACTGAACATATGGCACAAAACACAATGGCCAAAGCCGAATGCAATCAGCGGGCTTTGGCCATTTTTTGTTTATTTTTGAAAAACTGTAATAGAGGCATTTGTGGGCATATGCTAAAAAGAGGAAATACCAAAAAAATATTTGCAATACTTAGAGCCTGTATTCACAACGGAGCATGAACCAGCGCCGTTGTGAATACAGGTTCTTAGCAAAATCCCTTTAAAAGACCCTTTTCGCGGCCCAGCCAGAGGCAGGCCTCCAGCACCGCCCCGCCGACGCTGCGGGCTTTATCGGATATGGTATCACAATCCACCTGGGAGGAAGGGCGGGGGTCTACATCCGCCGCTTTCATCCCCTTTTCTATCTGTAAACCCTCGGCTATCAGGCCGCGCAACACCCCACTCAGGGGCGAGGGCACGGGGGTATCCCCCAGGTAAAACAAGGTTTCACCCTGCTGTACTCTGTCGCCTATTTGGCGGTAGTGCCGCACCAGTCCCTCGCAGGGGGCGTGCACCACACGCTGGGTGCTTTTGCCGCCCACCTCGCCGGGTACGCCGGTATCGGCCAGGGCCTGCCCCTTTTTTATAATGCGGCCAAGCGTGTGGCCGCGCATGGTTTCAATGACGGCGTCCACCTCCTCGGGGGCGGTAAACCCAGGGCCGAGGCCCACCGTTACGGGGGCCATACCCCGGTTTGTACCGAGGTTGCGCTTTGCCAAAATGGCATCGACCAAAAAGGTAGGGCGCAGGGTTTCCAAACTTTTCGCCTCTGGGTCTATCAACACGGGTATTTTGCCCTCTTCCAGGGTTTGCAGCGCCATTGCTAAGCTTTCTGCCCGCAGGGCCGTCATATCCTCCACACGGGCCTCGCCCATTTGCACAGCCGTACTGAGCGCCACGGTACGCCGTATGGTCGTGGGGGCCGCTACCTCCAGCACCACCACTTTAAAACCGCTATGCCAAAGTTTTTGTATCACACCTGTGGCAATATCTCCGCCACCTCGCACCACCGCCAGCATAAGCGCACCTCCCGCCATGTTTCGCCAATAGGGGGCGGCGGTTTGCCCAGCGCCTTTTGCCAAACAGGCCACCCCACCTTACAGCATTTTACCACAGCCCTGCCCAAACCGAAAGGCCCACAACAAAAAAGCCCCCACACCTTGGGGACATGGACGCTGGCCGCCATGGAATAAGCCACGAAGCCAAACCAGAGTTTTGAAGCCAAATTCAGAACCCAGCTCGCCAGCGGCCAGGGGCCGGGTGTTTCGCAGCGTGGCTGCGCTTAGCAGGTATGCAGGGTCATCCACGCGGAGGAATACCCGGACGCTGGCCGCCATGGAATAAGCCACAAAGCCAAGCCAGAGTTTTGAAGCCAAATTCAGAACCCAGCCCGCCAGCGGCCAGGGGCCGGGTGTTTCGCAGCGTGGCTGCGCTTAGCAGGTATGCAGGGTCATCCACGCGGAGGAATACCCGGACGCTAGCCGCCATGGAATAAGTCACGAAGCCAAGCCAGAGATTTGAAGCCAAATTCAGAACCCAGCCCGCCCCGCTTTTAGCTGCAAAACCCGTGCAAACTGTTAGTTCAGCAACTGGCCCTGGTTTTGTTGTACGCTGCCCGCCACAATGGCCGAAAGCCCCGCGCGGCAGGCGGGCGGCAAAAGCGCGGACACCTGCTTGGCGCTTTGCAAGGCGTCTGGATTTTCCACCTGGTTAAAAAACAATACACCGCGCCCTGCCTTCGCGGCAAACAACCCTTTCCCCGCCGCTGGACAGATGGCCGCCGCCAGGTGCGGGGCAGATAGCACTTCGCCAGGTTTTACGCCGGTTAGGACGCAAAACAGCGGCAGACGGTGTATTACTGCATCGGTGGCGGGCAGGCCCAGAGGCCAAAGGGGCAGTATCCCCAAAGTCAAGGTGGTAAAATTTGGCACCACTGGCTCAAGTTCCGACCAGCCTTTCAGCGGCAACTGACGGGATCCATCGGCCTCTAAAAAAACATAGTCAAATTTGCCCTCGGCCTGCGCCAGCGCCTCTGGCTGCGGAGCGCTCAGTTTGCTCCCCTGCCCTGTTTGGGCGGCAAAGGTAATGCCGGGTGCAGGGTTCAGCTTTGGCAAATCTTCCCCGCTGCAAAAAACATCGTAGGCGCCCGGCGGGGGTTGCCCCATTTTGGTGGTGGTGCTTACCAGCACCTTTGCACCCCGAAACTGCGCCGCAAGCAAAAATAGCAGCGAAGTTTTCCCTCCGCTGCCAACCAGGGCGGCTCTCTCGCCCTTTTTTATGGCAAAGCAATCAATCAGATTTTGCATGGGGTATACTCCCGCCCCTGGGACGTGCGCTTTGAAAGGAAAATTCCCTCAGGCGCCGCGCCGTTTTCCGTAAGGAGTTTTTCAGCGGTTTTACCGTCCTTCGGGCTTACCCGCAGGCAGATGCCACAGCCCGCCCCAATGGAATCGGGCTTTGCCATCACCCGCACGCCAAGGCCCTCCTTTACCAAGGTGGCCTCGCCCGTAATGGCTGCATGGGTGGAGGCGAAGGTGAACACCAGTTCCTCTCCGCCCATCACAGGTTGATCAGGTGGCCGGCGGCGGCCATGGCCCCGGCAATGGCATACATATTTGTCACTTCACCCACGGCCAGGTTTTCTTTCAGCTTGTAAAAATCCAGGCAGGCGCCGCAGGCCCCTATCAGTGTGCCCTTGGCCGCCAAGGCCTGTAGATCGCCCAGAGTGGCCGCGCCCTCTACCGCCAGATGCACCCCGCCGTTATACAGTAACACTGCCTCCGGGGGGCTATCCAGTTCGGTTAGGGAGTAGACGAAGCTTTTCATCAGCATACCGCCCAGGGTATCGTCGCCCACACCCATCCGCTCGCGGCCAATAGCCACCACAACCCCTTCTTCAGCGCCTGCAGCCTTTTGCCCCTCGCCCGCTGTAAGCACAATAAGGTAGCGCCCGCCCGGCTGCTCTTCGCACCGGTAGCCGCACTGTAATTTTGCCGCCAGGCGGCGCAGGTTTTCGCTGGCCGCGGTGTTATCCACCAGCACCCGAACCTCTTCGCCGGGCGTTTTTTCCATCAGCGCCTTTTTTGCCTCAATGACCGGAATGGGGCAGGCCTTGCCCACCATGTCCAATGGTTCCATACCTTCACGTATAATGGAATCATCCCAACAGGGGTGGTTCCATTACTTTTCCCCTTT
>CAZKBM010000067.1:0-17749 GCA_964550985.1 uncultured Oscillospiraceae bacterium | reverse complement strand
GCGCCACGGTTTTCACCATCTTTGGGCCCAAAATACTGGCAAACGCCACCGATAAAATCTTCGAGGGCCTGATGGCCATGATTGCGGGCACCGGCAGCATAGACCTCGGCGCCGTGGGCGGCATCCTGCTGTTTGCGGGGGGCATCTATGTCATCTCCTCCATTTTGCAGTATGTGCAGGGCTTTTTGCTCACCGGTATCTCCAACAAGGTGGGCTACCGCATGCGCGAGGATATCAGCCGCAAAATCAACAAGCTGCCCCTTTCCTACTTTGACCAGCACAGCTACGGCGATGTGATGAGCCGCATCACCAACGACGTGGACACCCTGACACAGACCATGAACCAAAGCCTGCCACAACTGGTAAGCGGCGTTGCCACCATTGTGGGTGTTTTCATCATGATGCTTTCCATCAACGGCTGGATGACCCTCATCACCGTGCTTGTTCTGCCCATCTCGCTGGTTATTGTGCGCACGGTGGTAAAACGCAGCCAGCCCTACTTTAAAAAGCAACAGCGTTATTTGGGCGAGGCCAACGGCCAGGTGGAGGAAATGTACGGCGGGCACTTGGTGATTAAAGCCTTTGGCCGCGAGGAGGCCAGCGAGGAAGAATTTGCGGGCGTGAACGAAAAGCTCTACCAATCGGCCTGGCGCAGCCAGTTTTTGGGCGGCATGATGATGCCCCTGATGAACATGGTGGGGAACATCGGCTATGTGCTGGTCTGCATCCTGGGGGGCTTCCTCACCCTGAACGGTCAAATCACCGTGGGCGATATCCAGGCCTTCATCCAATATGTGCGCAACTTCACCCAGCCCATCACCCAAATTGCAAACTCTTCCAACATTTTGCAGCAAACGGCCGCCGCGGCCGAGCGGGTGTTTGAATTTTTGGGCGAAAGCGAGGAAATTGCCGACCCTGAAACCCCCGTACAGCCCGAACAAGCCGATGCCAGCGTGCAGTTCGCCCATGTCAGCTTTGGCTACCTGCCCGAAAAAACCATCATCCACGATTTTTCGGCCATGGTGGACCCCGGCGCCCAAATTGCCATTGTGGGCCCCACCGGCGCGGGCAAAACCACCATGGTAAAACTGCTCATGCGTTTTTACGACGTGAACGAAGGGGCCATTTTGGTGGATGGCTACGACGTAAAGCAGTTTAAACGCAGCGATTTGCGCGGCATGTTTGGCATGGTGCTGCAAGATACCTGGCTGTATAACGCCACCATTATGGAAAACATCCGCTATGGGCGGCTGGAGGCCACCGATGAAGAGGTGATTGCCGCCGCAAAAGCCGCCCAGGCCGACCACTTTATACGCACCCTGCCCGAGGGCTACAATATGGTGCTGAACGAGGAGGCCTCAAACATCAGCCAGGGCCAAAAGCAGCTGCTCACCATCGCCCGCACCATTTTGGCCGACCCCAAGATTATGATACTGGATGAGGCGACCTCCAGCGTGGATACCCGCACCGAGATGGCCATACAAAAGGCGATGCGCAACCTGATGCAGGGCCGCACAAGCTTCGTTATTGCCCATCGGCTCTCCACCATCCGCGACGCCGACCTCATTTTGGTAATGCGCGACGGTGACATTGTGGAGACGGGCAACCACGAGGAACTGCTTGCCAAGGGCGGCTTTTACGCACAGCTTTATAACAGCCAGTTCGATTCAGGCCTTTCGGCCTAGGGCAGATTAACAAAACATAGATATAGCGAACGCAGGCAGAAACGGTGCAGGGCAAGGCGGAGGATTGAGCAATACTGTATGTATTGCGATTGACGACAACGCAGTCATTCGCTGTTTCTGCCAAGAGCAGCATAACTCATGTTATGTTCATTTGCTCTAAAGGCAAAGTTTTTGTTCAGGGCCCCCCTGCCACACGGAAGCCACTTCCGCTTGGCAGGGGGGTTTCCTCGGCCCACGGCCGCCCCATTTAGGGCGTTTTTGCCACATATTATTTTGCTTTTCGTCTTTTGTCTCTTGTCATAACGTATTTTATTTGTTACAATTATGTGGTTCGTGCCACATATTACAAAAATAACAAAGTTATGAGGAGACAGACATGAAAAAACTGGCATGTTTCGCACTGGGGCTATTGCTTATGGCGGGCCTTGCGGGCTGCGCGCGTGTGCCGCAGGAAAAACTGGACGCCGCGCGGGAACAGCACCAGCGTATTTTAGACAAATACCAGCAGATGCTTACCTATGTGGAGGAAGCCGACGCGCTGGGGAAAGATTTGGGTGTGGACAGCCTGCTGCCACCCGAGGCAAAAGCCACCCTCACACAGCTTCAAAGCGACGTGGACGAGCGCAGTGACCTGGTGGATAACCAACTGGACAAACTGAAAGAAGCGGAGGTGGACCAGCTCATTGGTGTGATGGGCGAGGATGAGGCCGAGCTGGATAAATGGCTGCCCACCATAGAAAATATGGTCACTTCGCTAAGCGGCTATGTGGATGTGACAAAGGCGCTGGCCGAGAAAACCGAACAACTTTCCACCCTGCTGGATACCGCCGAGCCCACCCAGGAAGTGATAGACGCCGTTACAAATATGCAAAACAAATTTACCGAGGCGCAAAATCAGGTCTATGCCCTGGCGGGTGAAATAGACACCCTGGCCGAAACCGACCCCGACGCCAGTGTGGAAAAGCTGGATGAGATGCGGCAGCTGATGGAAGATATGAACGCCGAAATAGACAGCGTTTTGGCCCTGCTGGAAAACAACAGCGCAGCAGCCGCCTAAGCACGCAGAAATTGTTTTGATAATACAGCAAAAATACCCCAACGGGAAGGTTGGGGTATTTTTGCACTTTTCCTCTACTGAAAGTACCTGCCCAGGCCCCGGTGAATCAGCCCCCGCAGCCCGGTGAGCAGAATCACCATGCAAAACACTAGCGCGGCGGTGTAAAAAGGGTGGGGGTGTATCACCATGGATATAGCAAAGGCTGCGGCAGGGGGGTGCTGTAAGTTTAACAAACTCATCAAAAAACCGGTAATAAATACCGCCAGCGCACAAAACACAATATTTACCGGTATGTTCTGCGCGCTTTGCGGGGGCATAAGGTAAAACAGCGCCAAATTACAAAGCAGGCCCCCTGCCACCCCGCAGGCATAGCCACCCAGTAGATAGCGCGGGCGGCTGGCGTTGGCATTGGGGAAATAGAAGGCAATAAAAGACGAAGCGCCCAGCGAGGCGATGGCAAGTTCGGCCCGGATGCCAAAAAACACAAAAAAGGCAACGAGTACAAACAACCCCATAAACAGGCTTTGTACCAGGGCCTGCACCGGCCTTGGCCAGGGGCTGGGGCTTTTATCGCCTTTGGGCATCTGTTCACCTCCTATTCCAATACCAATCTCTGCGCAAAATAGAAGCCTGTTTTACCCCCCTTTGGGATACGGGGTTTTTGCCGCGCACCCTCCTGCGGCCTATCCTGCCTCCACCCTTACAAAAACCTCGGCGGGCAGGCAACTGGCCCACTCGCCCTCATTTTTCAGCAGGCCAAAACCCTCACACAAATGGTCGGGGCAAACCGAGTTTACAAACTGTATTCCGCCATTTTGTACCTGTAGCTGCACGGGCAGGCGGCCCCCCTCCACCTCCACCACACCCTCCTCTTCCAAATCAAGGGTAAAACTCGTCTGGTTTTCCCCCACGCCCACGCTCACCTGGGCCACCGGGCGGGCGGGGCGTATTTTGGGCCACAGCAAAAAAAACAACAGCGCGGCCAGGGCCAGCAGGGCGGCCAGCCACAACAAATCTCGCTTTTTAAAAAATGCCCGTTTGGGGCCGTCTGTTCTCATATAAGCTCCGTTGTACCCTGCGGCGGTTCGTGCTATACTAATATTGATTTTTACTGGTAAGCGAAACGCCGGGCTCTTTTTTCCATCAGATTTTTAGAAATTATAGGGGATTTATACGCATGCCTGAAACCAAAAAAACCGTATTCAGCGGCATTCAGCCCTCGGGCAATTTTACCCTGGGCAACTATGTGGGGGCCGTGCGGCACTGGGGCCCCTTGCAGCAGCAGTACAACTGCATTTACAGCGTGGTGGATATGCACGCCATCACCGTGCGGCAGGAACCCGCCGAATTGCGCCGCAAAACCCTAGAGGCCGCGGCCATGCTGCTGGCCTCGGGGCTGGACCCCGCAAAAAGCATCGTTTTTGTGCAAAGCCACGTGCCCCAACATGCCGAACTCACCTGGGTGCTGAACTGTAACACCATGTACGGGGAACTTTCGCGCATGACGCAGTTTAAGGATAAAAGCAAAAAGCACGCCGAAAATGTGAACGCCGGCCTGTTTGATTACCCCGTGCTGATGGCTGCCGATATCCTGCTATACGGCGCCCACTGCGTGCCCGTAGGCATCGACCAAAAGCAGCATGTGGAACTGGCCCGCAACATTGCCGTACGCTTTAACGGCAGCTATGGCGATACCTTTGCCGTGCCAGAGCCCCTCATCCCCGGCGAGGGGGCCAAGGTGATGAGCCTGCAGGACCCCACCGCCAAGATGAGCAAGAGTGAGGAGAATGTGAATTCCTTTATCTCTATGACCGACGAGCCCGACGTGATTTTGCGCAAATTCAAAAAGGCTGTTACCGATAGCGAAGCCGCCGTATACCGCAGTGCCGAAAAGCCCGGCGTTGCCAACCTGATGAGCATCTACGGCATCATGAGCGGCAAAAGCGACGCCGAAATTGTGGCCGAATTTGAGGGGCGCGGCTACGGAGATTTTAAGGTGGCCGTGGCCGAAAGCGTCATTGCGGTGTTCCGCCCCATTCAAGAGGAATACCGCCGCCTTTTGGGCGATAAGGCCCAACTGGAAAAAACCCTGGCCGAAGGGGCGGAAAAAGCCCGGAGCCTCGCCCACAAAACCTTACGCAAGGTGTACAAAAAAGTGGGCTTTGTACAGCTATAGCAGGCCCCATTTTGTAATGCCACCCCCTGTAGAATGGGCAAAGGCCCGCTTTGCGGCGGGCCAAAATTGCTATACACCCCTGCGCGGCGGCAGGGCCTTGCCGCGTTTGCCTCTAGTTTTCTTTGCGGGGGCCCACCCCCTGCGAGATACGCTCCTCGCTGGTTTTAATCAGGTTCAAAAGGCTGCTGGCGTACAGCGGATAATCCTGCGAGAGGCTCTCGGTCGTCATCACAAAGGCCGAAAGGTCTTTTAGCCCCGGCCCGCCCTGGGGGTTTTCCCCTTTCAAAATGGCGTTCACATTTGCCTCGGCCACGTTCATGGCCCCGCCGCAATACCCCCGCCAAAGGGAATCGGGTATGCTAAAAAGGCTGGCCGCATTTTTGTGTACCGAGGAATACATCAGCCGGAACATATGGTATACGCCCATCATCAAATAGCCCGAAATCTCGCTCACCAGGGCTTTATCCGGGCAGGCGCTCAGTTTATCGTACAGGATATTCAGGCTGTTGCTCACCAATTTGCGGTTCAGGGTGGGCAGCAAACTGCCGGTAAAGCGCCCATCGCGCGAGGCGGTCGCATCGGGCGCGGGAATATCCTCCACCTTTAGGGTAAGGCCACTGCGGTCTGCACTGCGGCCCAGCAAATAATCGCAGGATACACCATAATAATCGGCCACCTTCACCACAAACTCCAGGCCGCATTCGCGTATCCCTTTTTCGTAGTGGCTCAAAAGCGCTTGAGACACCAAAAGCTCCTCGGCGGCTTTTTTTTGGGTCACACCCTTTTCCTTGCGCAGCAGGGTGATGATACGGCTAAATTCAGAAGCCATTGAAATGTTACTCCCCTTTTTCCCACGGCCAAGGCGGCAAGCCGCCATCTGGCCGGGAAACCCCTGTAATACCCGGCGGCCAAAGCCCTCGGATGGTATATTCCCCAAAGCGGAATTACTTAATGTAAATTATAGCAAGCCGAAAACGCTTTGTAAATACACACAGAGCAAAAAAATGTCCTTGGCACGTGCCAATTAGTTGGCAAAACCCAGGGTGAACCCAACATGTACCACCCCAGCACCCAGCCAGGCGCAAAATGTTGTGGTTTTGGCAAATAAAAAAAATGGGCCGGAAAGGAAAAAAATGAAAACCTACAAGCTACATCTCATCCGCCACGGGCTTACCAAGGGCAACCAGGAGGGCACTTTTGTGGGCGGCGGGCTGGATATCCCCCTGTGTGAGGAGGGGGTGCGGGGCATTGAGGAATTGGCCGCGCGTTACCCCTACCCAAATGTGCCGCTGGTTTTTTCCTCGCCCATGCTGCGGGCCACCCAAACGGCCGAGCTTTTATACCCTGCGGTGAAGGAGAAAGTGCTGATTGAGGAACTGCGCGAGAACAAATTTGGTGAATTTGAGGGGATGACCATAGGGCAACTACAGGATAACCCCCATTTTGCCGCCTGGCTGGACCCCAAAAGCGGCTATGTGCCCGAGGGTGGCGAGAGCGGGGAAACCTTTGCCAGGCGTACGGCAGGGGCCCTGATGGCCATGATGCAATATCTGGCCCAAAAGGGGATACCCGAGGCCGCCTGCATCACCCACGGCGGGGTTATTATGTCCATGCTGGCCCAGCGGGGGCTGCCCCAAAAGCCGCCCCACCAGTGGATGAGCGACAATGGCTGTGGTTTTACCGTACAGGCAAGTGCCGCCATGCTGATGCGTGACGAAAAGGTGGAGGTGGCCGCCGTACTGCCCACCGGCTATCTACACGGCCACGGTGACGAGGTGATACGGCGCTACACCCTGCCCAAAGAGGGGGAGAGATGATGGAAAAAAAGGGACGGATACATATTTATACCGGGGATGGAAAGGGAAAATCTACCGCCGGCATCGGCCTTTGCACCCGTGCGGTGGGCAGCGGCCTGCGGGTGGCCTTTTTTCAGTTTTTAAAAACGGGCCGCTCGGGCGAAATTGCCTCGCTGGAAAAACTGGGCGTGCAGGTGGAAGTGGCCGTCTGCCAAAAATTTATTTGGAATATGGATGAGGCCGAAAAAGCCGCCTGTGCGGCCGCCACCCGCGAGGTGTTTGCCCATGCCGTAGAGGCGGCGGGCGGGGTAGACCTGCTGGTGATGGACGAGGCCATTTCGGCGGCCTCCAGCGGCCTGTTGCCGCTAGAAGAGCTGCTGGCATTTATACGGCAAAAGCCCCCCGCGCTGGAACTGGTGCTTACAGGCAGGGGAGACTGCACGGCCCTGCGCCCCTATGCCGATTATTTTACAGAGATGCGCATGATAGCCCACCCCTATGAGAGCGAGGGCCTGGCCGCCCGCAAGGGTGTGGAGTTTTAAAGCAAAATGGCCCCTGCTAAATAAAAACAGACGCTGCCCAAATGGGTATACGTCTGTTTTTATATGGCAGAAGATTTTTTACCTACCAGGTTCGCGTTCTCTAGGTCAAATTCAATTTTTTGGTATACAACCAGCGGCACAGTAAAAAGTGCAGCACCCCAAACAGTATGCTGATAAACAGCCCCACTGCCGCCGCGGCAAGCCCAAATTCCAAAGCCATAGCGCCTATCTGCGCCTCGTTCACCACGCTTTGGGTAAGCCTTTGCACCAGCGCGTCCATTCCACCTTGGCTCGATATATACAGCAGCGCCCCCGCCCCCATAATCACCAGGGAGATAACACTTTCCACGGCGTTTAAAATAAAATAGGCGGCCACGGTAAGGGGAATGCGCGAGGAGCCAAACTGCCCGCCAAGGGCCACGGCGGCATAAAGCTGCAAAAGCCCGGTAAATACGCTTAAAGCCATCATCAAAAACAGGCCCACTACCACAAGCGCAAAAATCCACCCGGGCAGACTGCCCAGCGCAAAGGTTTGGGTGCTGCCGCTCACCTGTACCCCTTGAATGAACACAGTGGAGTAGTGAATCTCGTCCAGTGCCCCTTTGGGGAATAACAGGGGAAAGGCGAACATCATACATGCGGCGGCGCACAGGCTGTACACCCCCCCGCACAGCACCCGCCCCCACAGCAGGGTGGAAACTTTTACCGGCAGCATAAAGGTGGTGTAGGCCTCGGCCCCGCTAAAGGCCTGGTAAAACCGCACGGCCAGTACCCCAATAAACACAAAGGCGGCCACGCTAAACAGCAGGGTGCCCATAATCAGTGCAAAGGTTTGGGCTATTACCCCAGCGGTGTACATCCCAGAGCCCTGGGGCTGTTCCATCATCAGGCCGCTCACCAGCCGCACGCCATACAGCAGCAGGGTCAGCCCCAAAGTAGCGCCCAAAGCGGGCAGCATAAACCGGGCCGAGGCCCGCATCTCGTACTTAAATACCTTGCCTAACATTTAAACACCTCCCTAAACAGCACATCCACGCTGGTTCCCCTCTCCTCACGGATGGAATCCACACTTTGTTGCAGGGCAACCTGCCCACCGCTTATGAACACCACCTCGTCCAGCACTTTTTCCACGTCTGCAATCAGGTGGGTGGAGATGAGCACGGCGGCGTCCTCGCTATAATTTTGGATGATGGTGGTCAAAATATAATCCCGCGCCGCGGGGTCCACCCCGCCAATGGGCTCATCCAGCAGGTACAGCCTGGCATTGCGGCTCATGGCCAAAAGCAGCTGCACCTTTTCACGGGTGCCCTTGCTCATGGTGTTCATGCGCTGGCGGGGGTTCAGGTTTAAATCGCGCAGCATGGCCGCCGCCTTGGCCTTGTCAAAATCCCTGTAAAAGTCTGAAAAAAAATCCAGCAGATCCTCAGGGCGCATCCAGCCCGGCAAAGATTCTTTTTCGGGCAGGTAACTCAGCTTTTCTTTTGTCGAGACGCCGGGCTCCTCGCCCAGAATCAGCACCTGGCCGGAATTTGGGCGCAATAGCCCGCAGGCCAGTTTAATCAGGGTGGTTTTGCCGCTGCCATTGGGCCCCAAAAGCCCCGCTATGGCCCCCGAACTTATGGAGAAACTTGCCCCCGCCAAAGCCGGGCGCGGGCCGTTGTACGCTTTGGTAACGTTTTTAAACTCCAGTATCGTTTCCATCTTCTATTTCCTCCCATATCACGTTGAAATACCGCTCGGCCTCGCCCTTGCTGCAGCCCAAAGCGCGCATATCGCACGCCCAGCGGCGGGTAAGCAACCCGGCAGCCTCCTCCCGCACGGCGCTGATGCAGGCGGTATCCTGGGTTACAAAGCGGCCGCTGGTACGCTGGGTGCGCAAAAGGCCGGTGGCCTCCAGTTGGGCCAGGGCCCGCTGCATGGTGTTGGGGTTTACCCCGGCCTGGGCGGCCAGTTCCCGCACACCGGGCAGTTTTTCCCCCGGTGCAAACACACCGCTGGCTATGGCCCCTTGCATCTGCTCAAGCAACTGGGCATATACCGGCCTGTCACTGTCTATCTGCCAGTTCAAGCCATTCACTCCCTTTCCACGGCCACTTTACTATAGCCAGTTAAGCTAAAAAGCGGCCATTCCATTCACATCAATGTATTATTGTACTAAGCGTTTAATACAATAGTACCCACTTTACCCTGCTTTGTCAAGTACCCAAAGCCTGCGGCCCTTCCTAAAAATAAATAACTGTAATATTGCATTATTATTACAATAAAAACTTTGGGGCTTGTTCCCCAAAAATGAATGTGCTACAATACACCTTGGTTCAACAACACGGTGCGGCCCAGTATATAAATAGGTATAATATTTATAAACGCCTGCCGCCGGTAATGAGGTGTAAAAATGCTCACAGCCATCAGTGGTATCAATTGGGGAGATGAGGGGAAAGGCCGTATGGTAGACCTCATCAGTGAAAATTATGACGTGGTGGTTCGCTACCAAGGGGGAAACAACGCCGGCCATACGGTGGTGAACGAACGCGGCAAATTTATCCTAAACCTTCTTCCCAGTGGTATTTTGCGGGAAGACGTTGTAAATGTGATGGGCGTGGGCATGGTTGTGGATTTGGACCACCTCTCGCAGGAGATGGCAAAACTGCGCTCGCGCGATGTGGCGCTTACACCCGGCAACCTGAAAATCAGCCAGCGGGCCACCATCTGCCTGCCCTACCATAAACAGCTGGATAACCTGGAGGAAGACCGGCTTGGCAAGCACGCCTTCGGTTCCACCAGGCGGGGCATTGCCCCCTGCTACAGCGATAAATACCTGAAAAAAACCCTACGCATGGGCGACCTTTTACACCTGGCCGCCGTTAAAGAGCGCCTGGCCGACACCATAGAGCAAAAAAATGCCGTACTGGAAGAGATATATGGCGCCCCCCCGGTGGATTTTGAGGAGATGTACGGCTGGCTGCAGTGCTATGCCGCCGAATTTGCCCCCTACATCTGTGATACCGGGCTATTTTTGGAGGATGCCGTTAGCGCCGGTAAGGACATTTTGTTCGAGGCGCAGCTTGGGGCCCTGCGCGATATTGACTTTGGCATCATCCCCTACACCTCCTCCTCCAATACGCTGGCGGCCTACGCCCCCATTGGGGCCGGGGTACCCGGCCGGGGGCTGGATAAAAGCATTGGCGTTACCAAGGCCTACTCCACCTGCGTGGGCGAGGGCCCCTTTGTGGCCGAGATGACCGGCGAAGAGGCCGACCGCCTGCGTACCGAGGGCAACGAGTTTGGGGCCGCCACGGGGCGGCCGCGCAGGGTGGGGGCTTTTGACGTGGTTGCCAGCCGCTATGGCTGCCGGATGCAGGGCGCCACCGAGGTGGTGCTTACCATGCTGGACGTACTGAGTTATCGCAAGGAGATTCCCATCTGCACCGCCTATACCATCGATGGCAGCCCCACCGATGAATTCCCCTATGGGGCCGATTTGGAACGCGCAAAACCCGTTTTTAAAACGGTAAAAGGGTGGAACCAGGATATCTCCGGCGTGCGCAAAAAGGAGCATCTGCCCACCGCCGCCCGCAACTATATCGACTGTGTGGAAAAGGCGCTGGGCACCCCCATCACCCTGGTTTCGGTGGGGCCCAGCCGCGAGGCCTATATCTCCATGCTGTAGCGCGGCTACAAACAGTGTAGCGGAACGCTTCGGGCCGTTTTTACCAAAGCCGGTAAAGGCTGGTTCCGCGGCATAAAAAGGGGGCTTATGTATGCAGCGCCTAACCCAAAAACAGCCCGGGGGCGGCTATTCCCTGGGGCAAAATCAGCAGGCCGAGGCCGCCGAGCGTCTGGGCCGGTTTGAAGATTTTTACCTTTCCCTTTTGGAAAGACAGGGGGCCCTTGGCGATGAGCTGGAGGCCCTGCGCGCCGCAGGCAAAAAAAATTCCGCCCGGTTTAAAGAAAAACTGGGCGAAAAACTGCTTTGCTCCAACACCCTGTTGCAGTTAAAATTACATGGGCTGGAGTAAGCCTAGCCTTCCAGCACCTCGTACCCCTCTTGCCCTAGGCGCCTGAGCGCGCGGGGTAGGAGGGGTTCTTTCAGCAGCAGATAATCCGTATCAAAGGTGCTTTGGGCAAAAATAGGAATGCCCTCCTCTGCCAGCGCAGAGGCAAGCTTTGCCAGTATGCCCGTCAGGGCAAAATCCAGCGTCCCCACCACCCGCAGGGCCCGCCAGCCGTGTTCCTCGGCCAGTATAGGGGTCAGGGGTATCTCTGTTTCCAGGCACACCAAAGAAATCTCCTCTTCTGTAAGCCCCAAAAAGTAGGGGCCGGTTTGGGGCAAACTTAAACATTTTAATTTTAAAACGCAAAATTTACCCGGCAGTACCTCCAGTTGCATCTAAAAACCTCCTGCCATTCTATAAAATAATAGGGCGCCTATGCGCACCTGGTTGACTTTATCCCTGCCTCATCCTATAATGCCTATCAGGCGCTCCTGCCAGTTTTGTTTGCCAGCGGCCAAAACAACGCTTTTTATTGTGGCATCCATTCCTACAGTTGCCAGCATTTCCTGTGTAATAAGGAGTCTTTTGCATGAAAATCGTCATTGTGGGTGCGGGTAAGGTGGGCCTGTACCTCACAAAAGCCCTTACGGAAGAAAACCACGACATCACCGTCATTGATACCCAGCTTTATGCGCTGGAGCGGATGCAGGAGAGCTGCGACGCTTTGGCCATACTGGGCCATGGGGCCACCCGTTCCAAATTGAGCCAGGCTGGTATTGAAACCTCCCGCCTGCTGATTGCCACCACCGGCTCGGACGAAATTAACCTGCTTAGCTGCCTGATGGCCCGCAAAATGGGCTGCCCGCACACCATAGCCAGGGTACGCAACCCCGAATACGCCGAGGATATCTCCCTCTTGCGGCACGACCTTGGCCTCTCTTTCGCCATAAACCCCGAGGAGGCCTGCGCCAGGGAGATTTTCCAAATTTTGCAGTTCCCCAGCTTTTTGGAGCGGGACCAGTTCGCCAAGGGCCGGGTGGAAATTGTGGGCTTTAAGGTGTATCCCGGCAGCCCCCTGGCGGGCACCCAGCTCTCTGAAATTTACCGTCTTTCCAACCACCGCATGTTGGTGTGCGCGGTGGAGCGCAGCCCTGATATCTTCATCCCCAACGGCAATTTCGTCATTCAAGAGGGGGACGATTTACACATCACCGCCGCGCGGGAAAACCTGCCCGACCTCATAAAAACCCTGCGCCTTTCAGACCGCAAAATTACCCTCGTAACCATTGTGGGGGGCAGCCGCCTTGCCATCTACCTCTGCCGGGGGCTTTTGCGCAGCGGGGTAGGCGTAAAACTGATTGAGCGCGACGAGGCCCGCTGCCAAAAACTGGCCGAACTGCTGCCCGAGGCCGATATTGTGAACGCCGACGGCACCGCGCTGGACGTGCTGGAGAGCGAGGGCGTACAGCGCAGCGACGCCGTGGTGGTACTAACGGGCATCGATGAGGAAAACCTGGTTTTGGCCATGTACCTGAAACAGCTTGGGGTGTCCAAAATCATCACCAAAAGCAACCGTATGCAGTACACGGGCATGTTTTGTAAAATGGGGTTAGAATCGGTGGTAAGCCCCACCATCACCAGTGGCGAAGACATCATTCGCTATGTGCGCGCCATGGAAAATTCCTCCGGCGGAAAGATGCAGACTATGCATGCCATTTTGGGCGGCAAGGTGGAGGCCATGGAGTTCCGCGCGGATGAGAGTTTTAAGGGCCTTGGCCTGCCCCTGCGGTCCCTCACCTTAAAGGAGGGGCTGCTCATCGCCTCCATCACCCGGGGCAGGCACATTCTAACCCCCACGGGCGATACCACCATAGAATGCGACGACTCCCTTATCATTGTATCGGCCGAACACCTGATACAGGATTTAAACGATATTATCGCCAGCGCTTAATTTGTAAATCTGGCCCCGCCGCCTACTAGCGGGGTTATTTGTGTGCGGGCGCTGCCCCCGTAAAGGAAATTTTTATGAACTACCGCATGGTTGGAAAATACCTCTCCTACCTCATTTGGGCCCTGGGGGCCTTTTTGCTGCCCTGTGTGCTGGTGGGCACCTTGTACGGAGAGCTGCGCCCCACCCTCTCGCTTTTGCTAACGGCGGGCATCTGCGCGCTTTTGGGCCTGGGGCTTTTTTTGCTTTGCCGGCGGAACGAAACCCCCATTTACACCCGCGAAGGCTACGTTGTGGCCGGCCTTGGCTGGGTACTGGTAAGCCTTTTGGGCAGCCTGCCTTTTTTATTCAGCGGGGAGATCCCCTCCTTTGCCGACGCCTGGTTCGAAAGCGCCTCGGGTTTTACCACAACGGGCGCCTCTGTCCTTGCCAATGTAGAGGCTTTAAGCCACGCCATCCTTTTTTGGCGCAGTTTCACCCACTGGCTGGGCGGCATTGGGGTGTTGGTGTTTATCCTGATGGTTGTGCGCACCAAAACCGGCACGGGCTTTTCCATGCACCTGCTGCGGGCCGAAAGTGCGGGCCCCCAAATTGGTAAAGTGCTGCCCAAAACGCGCGATTCCGTTCAGGTAATCTACACCATTTATATCGGCCTCTCCCTCATCAATTTATTTTTGTTGCTGCTGGGCGGTATGCCGCTTTTTGATGCGCTTTGCACCATGTTTGGCACGGCGGGCACGGGTGGCTTTAGCATAAAAAACAACAGCCTTGCAGGGTATTCTACCTACTTACAGGCCATAACCACTGTATTTATGCTGCTTTTTGGGGTGAATTTTTCTCTCTATTATTTATTCATTAAAAAACAATTTAAAAGCTTTTTTAAAGACGAAGAATTGCGCCTATATTTCGGCATCTATTTTTTCTTTACCATTATCATTGTATTAACCCTCTTTTTTACGGGCTACTACCCCTTAGGGGCCAGCATTCAAAATGGCAGCTTTACGGTAAGCAGCATTATTACCACCACGGGCTTTGCCATCTCCGATTTTGACCTTTGGCCCGAGGCCTGCCGCGCCCTTTTGGTGGTGGTGATGATGCTGGGCAGCATGGCGGGTTCCACCGCCGGGGGGGTAAAAACCGCAAGGCTGCTTATATTGTTAAAAACCATCCGCAATGGCTTTCACAGCCTTACCCACCCGCGCAGTGTGCGGGTGGTGGCGGTGAACGGGCAAAAGGTAAACCCCACCATTATAAACGGGGTGTTCCTCTACTTTTCGGTCTATGTCATCACCCTGGTTGCCACCTTCGCTTTCCTCTCGTTCGAGGGTTCCACCCTCGAAACCTCCCTTACGGCCGCGGCCTCCTGCTTAAACAACGTGGGGCCGGGGCTGGGGCTTGTGGGGCCTTCGGCCAACTACGGCCTGTTTTCCCCCATTTCCAAACTCGTTTTGGCCTTTGTCATGCTTTTGGGCAGGCTGGAGTTTTTCCCTCTTCTTTTGCTGTTCACCCCCTCCACCTGGCGGCGGCAATAGGCCGCGCCCAGCAGCTACACAAACGTAGGAAAATCGAGAAGGGGCAGCGCATATACTGCGCTGCCTCATTTTATTTCCAAATTTTCCTAATCACCTTTTAGGTCTTAATATTCCTTATTTTCACTATTTTACCGGTACAATCCAGCCCTTGATATCGGCCGTGCGGCCATACTGAATCCCCGTAAGGGTGTCGTACAGGCGGCCGGTTACCGGGCCAATCCTCCCGTCTCCTATCTTTACATCCTCGTCTTTATAGCGCATCTCCTTCACCGGGCTTACCACGGCTGCAGTACCTGTGCCAAACACCTCTTTTAGGCTTCCGCTTTTGGCCGCCTGCACCAGGGTTTCTATGGCCAGTTTGTCCTCTTTAACGGTGTAGCCCCAGTCTTTCAGCAGTTCTATACAGCTCATGCGGGTTATGCCGGGCAATACGGTGTCGTCGGTGGGGGCCGTCCAAATCACATCGTCAATCACAAAAAACACGTTCATGCTGCCCACTTCTTCCACATAGCGGCGCTCCACGCCGTCCAGCCAAAGCACCTGGCTGTAACCCAGGTCGTGGGCTTTCATCTGGCCGGCCAGGCTTGCGGCGTAGTTGCCGCCGCATTTTATGTAACCCGTGCCCCCCGGGGCCGAGCGGGTGAGGCTGTCCTCCACAAAAATCTTAACGGGGTCCAGCCCTTCGGCATAATAGGGGCCCGAGGGGGAGCAGATGATAAAGAAAAGATAGCTATCGCTGGGTTTTACCCCCAATACCGCCTCGGTAGCTATGGTGCAGGGGCGGATATACAGGCTGGCGTTTTCGCTGTGAGGCACCCAGTCGGCCTCCAGGGCCACCAGGGTTTTCACAGCCTTCACAAAATCGGCCTCGGGTATTTCGGGTATGCACAGCCGCTGATGGGTGGAAATCATCCGCTGTGCATTTTTTTCGGGCCGGAAGAGTTGCACCTCCCCGTCGGGGCGGCGGTAGGCTTTCATCCCCTCAAAGCATTCCTGCGCATAGTGAAACACCTGGCTGGCCGGGTCTAGGTCAAAGGGGCCATAGGGCACAATAGCGGCGTCATGCCAGCCCTTGCCCTGCTCATACTTCATGGTAAACATATGGTCGGTAAAAACACGGCCAAAACCAAGGGCCCCCTCGTCCTTAGGTTTTTCTTTTAATTTATCCGCTTTTTTTATGGTTATTTCCATCTGTTGTTCC
This sequence comes from uncultured Oscillospiraceae bacterium, assembly GCA_964550985.1. GTDB lineage: Bacteria > Bacillota > Clostridia > Oscillospirales > Ruminococcaceae > JAAYCI01. Next base: position 1,820 of record CAZKBM010000067.1, on the reverse strand, counting down.
CTCCCGCTTTATGTTGCGTGCTCTATCTATTTATTTTAGCTCCATCTACCCCGCAATGCAAGGGCCAAAGGGCCGCCACACCGCTTAGGGGCAAAAAAATACCGCATATCCCCCCGCTGTGGACAGGCCCCCGCCACACGGCCTATAATAAAGGCATCCGCTGGCCCCGGCGCGCGCAAGGGCCAAAAACAGAAAGGTGTGAAGCCATTGCAACTGGAAGTAAAAATAGAAAAAAAATACAAAGAAATACTGGTACAAATATGGGCAGGCGAGATGAACCGCGAACTGCGGGAACTCTTGCAAAAGCTGGAAAACACCCCTGCCGAAACCCTGGCAGGCTTTCGCGAGGGAAGGGCGGAACTGTTAAAATCCCAGGATATCCAGCGTGTTTACACCGAAAATCAGCACGTATACGCACAGACCCAGCAGGGCATCTACCAGGTAAAGCTGCGTTTGTATGAGGTGGAGGCCCGTCTGGACGAAGCCCAATTTGTGCGCATTTCACAGGCGGAACTGGTAAATATTGGCCAAATTGCCGATATGGACTTAAGCCTTGCGGGCACCATTTTAATGCGTTTAAAAAATGGGCAGCAGTGTTTTGTCTCCCGCCGGCAGGTACCGGCCATACGCAGCAAGCTGGGGTTATAAAGCAAATTACCGCTACTATAAAGCAGATTTTAAAATAAACAATAAATACTCTTTAAATAAGGAGAAATACCTATGAAAAGGAAAATTATTCAGGCCCTTTTGCTGGGCTTTCCCATTGGGGTCTGCATCAACCAGGCACTCAGTATCATCATTTCTTACCTTCAGCTTGGCTATTATTCCCCCGCGGTGCCCTCGTTACAGGCACTGGCGGGTGGCCTGTTGCCCGCCGTATTATGGCAGTTTATATTAAGCGGCATTTTAGGGGCGGCGTGCTATGCTTTGGCTTTTATCTGGTGTGTAGAGCACTGGAGCATTTTAAAGCGTACCCTTTTACATTTTGTGGGCATGTGTTTTGTGTTTTTCCCCATCAGTTTTGTTAGCGGCTGGATGAGCCCAAATATTTTAGGAATTCTTTTTTATGCTGGGTTTTTTCTGGTTTTATATGTTTTTCTTTGGCTGGGGCAATACCTTTATTGGCGGCAAAATATTAAACAGCTTCGCACGGGTTTACCCGCGGTGATTCAAGGGGAAAACAAAAGTCCAAATAAAGGCTAATATTCCATTTTAATTCTTCCCTTATTCCAAAAAAGATGCCCCACAATGGGGGCATCTTTTTTGCTGTTATTGTTGTTTAGGCTTGGGGCTCGTACAAATCCACCATCTTCTTCAGGTAGTTGTACCGCGCCTTGCTCTCGTCCACAGCCTTCATGAACAGGTCTTCGGCGCGCTCAGGGAAGCTGAGTTTCAAGCGGGTGTAACGGGTTTCACCGCTAATAAACTCCAGGTAATCGCCCGTGGGCTCCTTGCTGTCCAGGCTAAAGGGATTTTTGCCCTCGGCCTTTTTGCGCGGGTCGAAGCGGAAGTTGTGCCAGTAGCCCGCCACAACGGCCTTTTTCATCTCGGCCTGGCAGTTCACCATGCCGCCCTTGATGCCGTGCATCTCGCAGGGGCTGTAACCAATGATGAGGGAGGGGCCTGGATAGCTTTCGGCCTCGGAGATGGCTTTAATGGTCTGGTTTTGGTCGGCTCCCATGGCAATTTGCGCCACGTACACATAACCGTAGGCAATGGCCATTTCGGCTAGGCTCTTTTTGCCAATGGCCTTACCCGCGGCGGCAAACTGCGCCACCTGGCCAATTTGGCTGGCCTTGCTGGCCTGGCCGCCGGTGTTG
>CAZKBM010000066.1:0-17970 GCA_964550985.1 uncultured Oscillospiraceae bacterium | reverse complement strand
TGATGCTTCCATTTTACATCATTTGGAGGTTTACACAAAACTCGGGATGGTCTCGTGAGTGTTGCTCACCGACAGCCTGGAAAGCTTGCTGCCATGGAGCGAAAACCCACCTGAACAACGCCACGCCCTACGCCGCATTGTACATATCTAAGTTGGGAACGCTTTTGAAGATATAGGCCGGATAGTCGTAAGGGTCAAGACCATTTTCTTTAGCGATCTCGACGATGCTGTAAATGATAACACCGGCCTTGGTGCTGCGTGGTGTTTTTGCGAAAAGCCAGTTTTTGCGGTCATGTTCTGGTAAGCATAACCGCAGATGCTGGCCGTTTTCCAATACCCCGGCTGGTGCACGCGCAAGTTCCGTGATGTATTCCGTCATTGAGACCACCAAAGAGAACAGTCTACATCCTTACAGGTGCCTTGAATTCTTGCTGAAGACACTATCTTAATGGCACTGTCAATAGCTATCTATTGAGTTAAGGTGTTTCTCCATACCGCATTCTATTTATGCCCTCCATATAGTTAGCAAATACTGACTAGGTGTCTACCCATTCACCTAAAAATATCACAACTGGCATCTCTTCATATTCTGGCTGTTCTTCTTGCATAGCTGGGATGATTTCACGTCTTAATAATTCATTTATGATTTCTTCTCTATCAAATAGCGGCTTACCATTTTCATCGTTTTCAAATCTGAAAGATACTTCAAGAAGTAGAGCATTATTTGCAACTATTTTGCTATAAGGTCCGGGTACATTTGCCCCATAATTCACTTTATAGTCATCTTCAAACCCCTCAATACAGCGTAATATCACTGGAATTGTACCTTTAACAATTGTAACAATTTCATCAGTTATAGTTGCCTTATCGCCCTCAATAGCATTTAAAAATATTTGTATTTCCTCTTTGCTTAACCGCTCAACATAGATATTATTCCTAAGGTAGATATACTCCGTAGGCATGGTATTCATGCGTTGATAATATATTTTATCTGCCTCATCCCTGGGTAAAATTTTCGCTTGTTTTACCATTTCATCATACTTTTCTAAATTGAGATCGTCATAAAGCAGAGCTTCTGCCACATGCCTGTACAAATCCTGCACTAAAAAGTAATTGTCATAATAGCCATTTTTGTCTGCAAGCCCAAGTGCCTGTGCTGCCTGTTTATCAAAAGAATTGGGGTAAAAAAAGCCGCTAGGGCCCCACTCAGAGTAGGAGGGATTGTTGAATTCCTCTCGCTCTTCCTCTGTGGGCAGCCTTAAGTTAAGCTCTGGGTATCCTCCATGTTGAGATAAAATTGATTTTTGAGAAAAATTCATGCTGCAAGCCCCTAAGATAAAAATCAAACTTAGGGTAAGAATTCCTATCGTTTTGCGCTTATACATATTCTATCACCTGATATCCTACAGACCAATAATTATCTAGTTCCGAATACTTCACGTAGTATGCTTGTCCCCAAGAGGAAATCACGACATAGGATCCACGACATTACCTAGAAAAAATTTCACTGGCATCTCCTCATATACAGACAATTCCGATTGCAGTGTGGGAATTGTTTCGTTAAGTAACTGTTCATCTGAATTGGTCTTACTTTCTTGAACGCGCTTTCCGCTCTCATCATATTCGATCTGATAAGCTAACTCAAAAAGAAGAGTATTGTTCGTTACCTGCTTGCCTTCCAATCCTGGAACAGGCGGACCATACCTCACATTATGGCTGTTCTCCAGGTCAACACTTTTCTTTAATACCAACGACATAGTTTTTTCCACAATTGCGATAAGTTCATCGTTTATTACTGCCTTATCACCATCGATGGCATCTAAAAATAGCTGTATTTCGCTTTTGCTTAAACGCTCAATATAGATATTATTTCTAAGGTAAATATATTCTGTAGGCATGGTGCTCATGCGCTGATAATAAATTCTGTGCTCCTGATCTCTTGGTGCAAGTCCAGTCTCTGCAATCACACTATCATAGTGGGCCAAATTGAGCTTATCAAACAACAATGATTCAGCTATATATCTATATAAATCTTGTGTATAAAAATAACTATCATAATAGCCGCTTTCGTCTGCCAAACCAAGCTCTTGTGCGGCTTCTCTACTAAATGAGTTGGGATAAAACATACCACCTATACTTCCAAGAAACTCATCATAAGGAGGAGGGTTATTAAATTTATCTCGTTCATCTTCTGTTGGAATCCGTAAGGAAACCTCTGGGTTCCCTCCATTTTGAGACAAAATTGATTTTTGGGGAAAACTCGTACTGCAACCTCCTAAAATAACAGTCATAGTTAAGATGATAATTCCAATTGAGCTGTGTTTATTCATATTCTATCACCTGATATGTTACAGACCAATAATGATCTAGTTCAGAATATTTAACATAACAAGCTTGCCCCCAAGACGATGTGCCTACAGCGACCAACTCATTATTTGCGTTATGCTCAACACCTGTCACCACCCTATCGTGGGCAGGTGGACGTTGAGAAAGGTCTGTGTGGGAATCATTGTGTGGGAATCATATGGAGGTAGCGTGTTCACACCTGCATCTCCAAAAACCGTACCATCTGTCCTATGCACCCAAACCTCCGCCTACATCATGGTATTGATTTGCCTCCATATTGCGGTATGTGGCCAAATAAAAATCTACTATAAGCATGTCATAATTAAAGCAGATATTTCCATTTTTGTCCATTGTGTAAAGTGCAAAACCAAATTTGTTGTAGCGAACTCACAATCTCTCGCACTTGAGAGGCACAGGGGTCTTTGCTGCTGCTTCCTCCAGCGCTACTATTACAGTTTCTTAAAAGGTTGCGCAACAAACTTTTGCTATTAGAGTTTCTCAAAAAGCTGTGCAGTAGGCTTTTGTAAGAAACTCTTATACAGAGTAGAAGCTGTTATGCAGCGCTTGATTTTTCCCGTATTTATGCGCTACAGTTTGTTCTCATACTGTAAAATGCAGGGCTGAAGAAAAAGGGAAAAAGGTTTATATGGAAAAAAAGGCCTCCACGGCCTCGGCCGTCCGTTCCATCTCGGCTTTTCCGTAGCGCTGGTCACAGTGAAGCATCAGGTTATGCTTTGAAAGCCGGCGCGCCGCCTCGCCGGGATTGTACTTTTCTACGGGCAGCACCCACTGAATTTCCCCTACGATTTTCTTTTCTCGGGCAAGAAAATCAAAGAACCTTTCCTGCTCCTCCACCAGCACCAACATGCCAAAGGGCACAAAATTCGCCTCCTGTAATATTTCACCCCCAAAAATTTGCACATCTGGCAGCCTGTACAGGCGCTCGTAAAGGGTTTGATAATTTTCCCTGCGCTTTTTGCACAGTTCCTCCACATCGAAGTTCAGCATGATACTTTTCGAGGCCTCGGTAATTTGGCAAGGACGCAGGTTTTCATAGCGGGTTCGATTGGCCATGCGCTCCATCTCAAGAAGCTGATCCATATCCGGCTGCTGCCGGGCATCGGCCTGCTGGCGAATACAGGTGAGCAGCAACTGGTTGTACGCATCCTTGTTATATCCGGCTAGCAGCTTCACCGTGCGCAAAGCGGCCCCCTGGCGCACAGCCAAAAGGCCCCCGTCCGTCACCGGGAACCACTTGCGCGTACTGCACAAAACATAATCCCCATAACCCATTCTGCCCTCGCTGTAGCTGAACAAGGTCTGGGTGATATCCTCTAAGATGGGAATACCATACGCATGGGCCAGCTCCTGCACGGCCTGCGCCGTCTGCGCGCTGTGCGGCTGCCCAAAGTAGTGAATGAGATAAATCCCGCGGGTTTTATCGTCTATTTTTTTTCTCAAGTCCTCCACATCCACCTGCAAATTTCTGTCAACTCGATAACATTTGAAGGGCGTCCCCGCTTCTTCAAAAGCGTTCAGCACCGACACGCAAAGATAATCGGGAACCAGTACGTGCTCGTTTGGGCCGCACTGCACACCGTTTTCCAGTGCATATACCGTGGCCGTGCGGCCGTTATTTGTCCACAGCACTCTCTTATATTCCCCCTTTTTGTCAAAGAGAAGGGGGAAATTTTGCCGTTTTGCCGGCTTACCAAGAAGCGAAAAATCCATACTCTGCAGTCCACCGATGATCATAATAACAACCTCCCACGTTTTTTCGTAAATAATTAGAGGAACTACCTTCACAAATCAACAGAAATACTGTATCATGGAGGAAATAATCGATACTTTTAAAGAGGTGAGTCGTTTTGGAGGCCCTTAAACATCTTAAGGACAATGTTTCATTGAAGGACGCCGTATATGAAGCATTGAAATTGGAAATTATTCTGGGGCATTTTAAAGCAGGCGAGAGCCTGAATATTTTGGAACTGGCCAACACCATGAATATCAGCAGCGCACCCATTCGCGAAGCGCTGAACATGCTGCAGCAGGATGGTTTTGTTATTTTGAACCCGCGCCGCAAAGCCATCGTCTCCAGTATCTCCCTGCAAGACTACGACATTGTAAACGAACTGCGCCAGATGCTGGAGCCCTACGCGGCCAAGCTCTCGGTGGGCAAGGTGCCCAAAGGGGAGATTGAGGACCTTCGGCAGCGGCTGAACGGCGTGATATTACACCCAGAAAACATGCATGAATACGTTTCTTCCGATTTAACCTTGCACGAAATTTTGCACATCCATGCAGGTTCTCTTGTCCTATCGGATATCCTCACCACACTCAAGGAGCACTCGCTACGCATCCGTTACTGCAACGAGGAAACCGCCCAGGAAGACCTCAAGAGGCAGTCGGTCATCACCGCAACACTGGAACACCTGGAAATTTTGAGTATGCTGGAGCGCGGCAGCCCCGATGAGGTCTATCAATGTGTGCAGCGCCACCTGGGCAACTATCTGCAGCGCACCCAGTTCATCAACGAAAGCATCCTCAAGCAGTTCATCAGTGGAACAGGCGTCAAGGAATTTAGCCTGTAGAATTTACCAAAAAAGGCCGCCGGGCTGCGTTCGGGAAATCCGTGTGAAAACACGGATTTCTTTTTTATTGTTCTGCATAATTTACACCAGTATACTCAATCAAAACCAAATTGTCTATCATCGATACTAATTATTTATTTGCAAAATATACGCAATTTATATTTTTTATTTATTAACGCATTATTTTTCTATAAAGCAATTTTCTATGAAAATAGTGCCTATTTTTACTGTCGTTATTTAAAATATTTTGTTGTTATTTTAATTAAAAACTATTGACAATATTATTAATCTTGTGATATCTTATGAGGGCAAACAGATAGTGTCGACACTTCTGCAGCCTTAAGCATTACCGTTTATAGCCCCCACACATTTGTCATTTTTTTGCATTTCAACAGTCAAATAAGTGAAGCTGTCCGTGCTGAATCAACCAGAGAGAGTGCAGCGGAACATCTTGCGCGTCGATGCAGATGGTTTTGCTTCTTTACTTGGCAAACCCTCTGATCCCTGGACTTTCTCCCGTTGGAAAAGTGGAGGAAAACATCATGCAAACTGCAAACGAAACAGGGGTACGAAAACAACTTGGTTTTCTACGGCTGCTGCGTATGATTGGCCCCGGCATCATCATCGCCGCCAGCATTGTAGGCCCCGGCACGGTTACAACCGCGTCTTCAACCGGCGCAAGCTACGGGTACGCCCTATTGTGGTGTACCGTTTTAACACCCATACTTGCTTACATTTTAGAAGAGCCCTGTATCCGCTGGACCTTAAAAACCAATACCACCATGCTGGAAGGCGTGCGCACCCAGGTGGGCCTTGGCGCCTCCAGGTTCACCTTCATCGCCATCTTCGTGGGGGCTTTGGCCTACCAAACCGGCAACTACGTTGGCGCTTCCATGGCCATAAACCTGCTCATCCCCAGCATCTCCATCTCCACCGCTCTGCTCATCCTCTGTGTGGCCTCGCTCGTTATCGCCTTTGTGGGCCGCTACAAAATTCTTGAGCGTGTGAACATGGGCCTTGTCATCATCATGCTGGGCGCTTTCCTAATCACCATGTTCGCTTCAAAGCCCAGCCTTGGCGGCATCGCCTCCGGCCTGATTCCCAAAATTCCCGATGGCGCCACCCTCTTGGCGCTGGGGCTTGTGGGCACCACCATGTGCCCAGACATCCCCTTTGCCCTTTCCAGCCTAACCAAGAAAAAATGGAGCAATGGCATCGCCGACCTGAAACACGCCAAAGGGGACCTGCGCTTTAACATGGTGCTCACCGGCGTCATCACCTGCGCCGTCATCATCTGCTCGGCCACCGTGCTGCATCCGCAGGGCATCACCGTTAGCAGCGCCGCCGACATGGCCGCACAGCTTGTTCCCACACTTGGCCGTTTTGCAGGTGTCCTCTTTGCCCTGGGTCTGTGGGCCGCCGGTTTCTCCTCCGCCATTTACATGACTTCCTGCATCCCCCCCATGTTCCAAGAGTCCTTCAATTTCAGCCCCAAGGTGGAGGGCATCGCCTCCAAAATCTGCATCGGTGTCATCGGCCTGTTTCCCATCCTGGTAAACTTTTTCTTTGGCAAAGTACCCGTCGGCATCATCATCTCGGCACAGGTGTTAAACACCTTTATCCTGCCTGTATCCGTTATTTTCATCACACTGCTGGCCAATAAAAAATCCGTTTTGGGCGAATCTTCCAGCACCAAGTTCCAAAACGTAGGCATGGGCCTGGTGGCCCTGGTGGTTCTGCTTATGACCATCACCGGAATTCCCGCCGCTTTCAGCGCCATCGCCGGCCTGTTCGGCTAAACAGTAATGGGGAGTGAACTAGATGAAAGATCGCACAGACTATCTCTCGCACGGCGGCATCATGACCTATCTGCGCGCACCCTACATTGATATTGAAGAGGCCAGGGAAAACACCTTTGTTGTGGTGGGCGCCCCCTTCGACACCAGCTCAGGCACAAGGCCGGGCGCGCGCTATGCGCCAAACGAGATTCGCAAACACTCGGTGCATTTCATCTACCACTACACGGCCATTGACGGGCAGGATGTCGTTGATGTAGACAGCAAGCGGCGGATGCATGGGCCCATGAAAAACCTTGTTTTTGACGCCGGAGATGTGCGGGTATTCCCCACCGATGTGGCAAAAACCACCCAGAGCATCGCCGCCGCCATCGAGACCATTACCGAAAAGGGCGCCACGCCTGTTATGCTGGGGGGCGACCACTTTGTGGCCTACCCTGCGGTGCTGGGCTTTGAAAAAGGCCTTGCCAAACGGCTGGGCCGCCAGCCTAAAATTGGCTATCTCCACGTGGATGCCCACCTGGATGCCTGCGACGACAATGACACCTGGGGCAAATGCTATCATGGCTCCCCGGCGCGGCGCGTCAGCGAGCTTGCAGGTGTTTCGATGAAGAACATGGTGTTCCTTGGCATCAGCGGCAGTACCGGAACCGAGCCCTACCGCTATATCACCGAAAACGGGGCCACCATCTTCACCGCACAGGACATCCGCAAACAGGGCGCCGCCACGGTGACGAAAAAAGCCCTTGAGATTGCCGGCGAGGGGGTAGACGCCCTTTATGTAACCTTGGATATTGACGCCATTGATTTTGCCTACGCACAGGGAACCGGCTCCTATGTATTTGGGGGCATCACGGCCGATGAGTTCCTGGAACTGGTGGGTGTTGTTTCAAAAGACCCGCGCGTGGGCGGCATCGACCTTGTGGAGGTGGCCCCGACGCTGGACCCAACCGGCGCCACAAGCCGCCTGGCAGCCACGGCTATTACCGGCTTTTTAAAACCCCATCTCTTTACCTTTTCCGACCTATAGAAAGCGCCTAAGGGATGGCTGTTCGGGTGAAACTCCACAGCCATCCCTTACTTTACTTAATTTAAAGGGGGAACCGCCCACTGCAGGGCGGGCGAACAATGAAAAAAATCAAAATCGGCCTGATTGGCTTTGGCTACATGGGGCGGATGCACTCCATGAGTTACGACAATTTGAAGTACTACTATAAGAACATTCCCGAGGTCTCGGTGTATGCTGTTTCGGCCACTGAACCGGAGCTTGCCGCCCTGCCAATGCCCGTGTGCAAAACATACCCCAATTGGCAGGACCTGGTGGCCGACCCCGAGGTGGATGTCATCGATATCTGCGCGCCCAACCACCTGCATGTGGAGATGCTCTGCGCCGCCATCCATGCGGGAAAACCCATCTACTGCGAAAAACCCCTCTCTGCTGAACTATCCAGCGCAAAGCAGGTGATGGATGCCATAAAAGAAACCGGCTACAACCAAACCAACCGCATCAGCTTTATCTACCGCTTTATCCCGGCTGTAATGCGCGCCAGGCAACTGCTAGACGAGGGCGCCATAGGCAAACTTGTCCAGTTTAACATGCGCTACTATGGCTCTGAATTTATCGACCCTGCGCGCCCCATCAGCTGGCAATCCACCAAGGCCATGTCTGGCGGCGGCGTTTTGTACGCCCTTGGCACCCACTCGCTGGATTTGATTCGCCACCTTGTGGGCGAGACCGATAGCGTTTTTGCCCTGCAAAACACCCACTTCAAACAGCGCCCCGTGGCCGGTAGCAGTGAGATGGCCAAGGTGGACATTGAAGATATCCTGAACATCCAGCTCGACTGCGGCGGCGTGCCCGGCACCCTGCTGCTCTCTCAGGTGGCCACCGGGGCCTCTGTCGACCTCACCTTCGAGCTCTACGGTGAGAAGGGCGCCATCAAATTTGACCACGCCAACCCAAACTACATCCACTACTACAACAATGAACTGCCCAAGGAGCCCATTGGCGGCTTTGGTGGCTGGCAGATGATAGAGACCAGCCAGAAATTTGGGGGCGACGCCGTCTTTCCACCCCCGCGCGTAAACATTGCCGTGCCGCGCTACCACATGGCCAGCATCTACGATTTTGTGCACGCTGTGGCCGAGGGCAGAAGCACTACCCCAAACCTGCTGGACGGCTTCCGCGTACAGGAACTGACCGACGCCATTTATGCCTCGGCTGAAAAGAGAGAAATTGTGCAGGTGCAAAAGGGGGCCTACTAGATGCAGCGGGAAGAACTTATGCACGGCGCACGGCGGCTGGCCGGCATCAACGCCGGTGTACAGAAGGGCGAAAAGGTACTGGTCATCGGGGATACCTCTGGTGAAAACCCGGAGATTGCCCGCGCCATGATGCAGGCTGCTAAGGAGCTGGGCGCGGACGTTACCCTTTGCCTGATGGAGCCGCGCAGCACACACGGAGAAAACCCCACCGCGCTGATAGCCGAGATGATGCCAAGGGCCGACGTGATTTTTGCCCCTACAAGGTACTCGCTTTCACACTCCAAGGCGCGCGAGGCCGCGAATGAGGCGGGATGCCGTTTCATCAGTATGCCGGACTATCACGGTGAAATGCTGCTGCCCGGCGCGGCGCTGGATGCCGATTTTTTAGAGATTTACAAGACTGTGCTTCGCCTGCAAAAAAAACTGGGCGAAGCCGGGGAAATCCATGTACAGGGCACAGGTGGCACCGATATCCGCCTGCGCGCCGAAGGCCGTGTGGGCAACGAGGTCTCGGGCGTGTGCAGGGCGGCCGGCACCTGGGGTTCCCCACCCAATATCGAGGTAAACATCTCCCCCATTGAAGGGGAGACCCAGGGCAGGGTTGTAGTGGACGGCAGCATCCCGCTGCCTCAGATTGGCCTCATCGCGGAAGGCCAGCCCCTGCAGCTGGAAATTCGCGACGGCAGGATTTCCTCCTTTTCAAAAGGCGAGCAGGCAGAGGCCTTTCGCGAGATACTGGACGGGGAAAACCAGCCCGAAAATTTGGTTTTGGCCGAGTTTGGCATCGGCCTGAACGACCACGCCAAACTCTGTGGCTCGATGCTGGAGGACGAGGGCGCTTTTGGCACCGCCCACTTCGGTTTTGGCCACAACTTCGACCAGGGCGGTCAGAATCAGGCTACCAAACACATCGACTGTGTTTTTTGCAAACCCACCGTCACACTGGATGGCGAAGTCATCCTAAAAGATGGCTTACTGATGATAGGAAACGAGGAATAGACAGATGAAAAAACAGGTTTTGCTGATGGTAGGCCCCACCGGCATGCCCGACCGGGTGATAAATGCCATGAATCGGCAGGTCATCTCCCACCGGGGCGGTGAATTTGCCGAGATTTCCCGCAAGCTAGGGGAAAACCTGCAAAGCATTGTGCAAACCAAAAACGACGTTCTAACCCTGACCAGTTCTGGAACGGGGGCCATGGAGGCCGCCGTACAGAATTGCTTTAACCCCGGCGACGAGGTGGTGGTTGCCGTACTGGGCATCTTCTCCGCCCGCATGGCCGACATTTGCGCGCGCTACCAGCTGCGTGTAATCCCCGTCAAAGTTCCCGCCGGTGAAACGGTTACCCCCGAACAGGTGAAGGCCGCCATGACCCCCGCCACCAAGGGCGTATTTATTGTACACAATGAGAGCGGCAGCGGCGTACGCTGCGATATCGAGGCCATTGGCAAAGAGATTACCAAAACCGACGCCCTGCTGATTGTGGACAGCGTAAGCGCCCTGGGCGCAATGGAACTGAAAATGGACGAATGGGGCGTTGACGTGGTGTTCGCCAGCTCACAAAAGGCGCTGATGGGCCCCCCGGGCCTGGCCGTCATCGCCCTGAGCGACAAGGCCTGGGCCCAGTGTGAAAAGACCAGTACGCCCAGCTACTATTTTGACCTCAAAGCCGCGCGCGAAATACACCGCAGCAGCCATCAACACCCCTGGACGCCCGCGGTGTTTTCCATCTTTGCGCTTTACGAAGCAAGCTGTATGCTGCTGGAAGAGGGCATGGACGAGGTGTATCGCCGCCATATCCGCCTTTCTGACCGTGTGATTGACGGCATGGAAAAACTGGGCGTACCGCTTTTCCCCAGCAGCCGCCAGCACGCTTCCATCACGGTAAATACCTTTGCTTTACAAAACAGCCCCGCCTTTGTAAAAACGCTTGCCGAAGAACACGATATCATCATCAGCGGTGGGCAGGACGACCTTGGCCCCACCACCTTCCGTGTTGGCACCATGGGCTATGTTACAGAGAACGATGTGTCTGCCTATCTCTACGCCGCCGAAAAAATCCTGAAGGGTTAGCCCCTTTTTGAAAGGAACTCCTCCCGTGAAAAATTTTATTGCCAAACGCACAGAAAAATTGATCCCCTCGGGCATTCGCAAGGTGAACGAGACCGCCCTTGCCATGGAGCGCGCCGGGGAAAAGGTGATTCATTTTGAAATCGGCCGTCCCGATTTCGACACCCCGGAATACATCAAGCAGGCCGCCATAAAAAGCCTGGAGGCGGGCAATGTCTTCTACACCAGCAATTTTGGCACCGATGAGCTGCGCCGCGCCATCGCCGAAAAGCTGCAACGTGAAAACAACATCCCCTACGAGGCCAAAGAGATACTGGTGACCGTTGGGCTGTCCGAGGGCATCTACGACATCCTCTCCACCATCCTCGATGAAGGCGACGAAATTCTGCTGCCAGACCCTGCCTGGCTCAACTACAAAAACGTGGCAAACCTGCTTTCGGCAAAGCCTGTGGAATACTTGCTGCGCGAGGAAAACGGCTATCAAATTGACCTTGCCGAGGTGGAGGCGAAGATCAGCGACAAAACCAAGGCCATTGTCATCATCACGCCGAATAACCCCACGGGCGGCGTACTGACAGAAGAGGTGCTGAAAGGCCTTGCCGAAATTGCCATCCGCAAGGACATTCTTGTGATTGCCGACGAGATTTACGAACGCCTTGTCTACGATGACGTTCAGCATGTGAGCATCGCCTCTTTGCCCGGCATGAAGGAGCGCACCCTCACCTTGAACGGTTTTTCCAAGGCCCAGTCCATGACGGGTTGGCGCATCGGTTATGTGGCCGCCCCGGCCGAATTGATTGTGGCCATCAATAAAATTCACCAGCATGTAACCACCTGCGCACCCTCTTTTGTGCAGGCGGCCAGCGTTGTGGCCCTGCGCGACGAGGGCGATGAAATTGAAACCATGGTCAAAGAATATCGGCGTCGCCGCGACTATGCGGTAAAGGCCATCAACGAAATTCCCGGCCTGAGCTGCCAATGCCCCAAAGGCGCTTTTTACATCTTCATCAACGCCAAAGCACTTGGCAAAACCTCCCAGGAATTGGCCGAATACCTGCTGCAAACGGCCAAAATTGCCCTGGTGCCGGGTGACGTGTTCGGCGATTCGGGTGAGGGCTATATCCGAATGTCCTTTGCCAACAGTTATGAAAATATTGTTGAGGGTTGTAGGCGCCTTAGGGATGCCGTAGCAGATCTCACAAAATAAAAAACACAGAAAAGAGAATTGTACCCATGGAAAAACTCAAAGGCGTTTTGCCCCCAATGATCACCCCCTTCAAAGAAAATGGCGATGTGGACTATGAAGGCTTTGCCTCCAACATTCAAAAGTGGAACCAGGACAAAATGGCCGGTTATCTGGTCATTGGCTCCAACAGCGAGACGGTCTACCTCAGCGAGGAAGAAAAACTGCAGTTGGTGAAGCTGAGCGTGGAAAACGCCGCCCCTGGCCGCCATGTCATGGCCGGTACGGGGCTGGAATCCGCCCGTGAAACCATCGCCTTCACCAACCGCTGCGCCGCGCTGGGCGCTCATTCCGCCCTGGTGCTTACCCCTTTTTACTACGGCGGCGCTATGAACTCCAAAGCCATGGTTCGCTACTTCACCGAGGTGGCCGACCACAGTGACATCCCCGTGCTGATTTACAATGTAAGTAAGTTCACCCATGTGAACATTGGGGCCGACGCCGTGGCCGAACTGAGCCGTCACCCCAACATCGTGGGCATGAAGGATTCCAATGGTGACGTGCCCCAGCTTGCCACCTTTTTACGCGTAGCCGACCCCAGCTTCCAGGTGATGACGGGCACTTTTGGCGCCTGGTTCCCCGCCTTGGCGCTGGGTGTAACGGCCATTGTGTCCGCCATGGCCAACTGTACCCCCAACGAGATTGCCGAAGTGCAGGAACTTTTTGAGGCGGGCAGGATGGACGAGGCCAGAGACCTATACCAGCGGTTTTTCCCTGTCAATGCCGCCGTTACGGGCGCATATGGCATCCCCGGCCTCAAGTTTGCCACCGACTACGCCGGTTACACCGGCGGGCATGTCAGAAATCCTCTGGCCAACTCCTCGCAAAGTGACAAAGAGGCCCTTACCGCTATTTTGGAAAAGGCCGGCGTACAGAAGAAGCTGTAACTTTTTACAAAAGGAGAATGGAAGAACATGGAAAAAAATGTACTGGTTATGATTCCGGGCCCCACCCCGGTAGTACCCTCTATTAAGGAACAGATGGCAAGGGACATCCAGGCTTTTGGAGACCCCCGCTTTGTCAAAGACTACAAAGAACTGATTGAGGACCTGGGCAGGCTGCTGAACTGCTCTGGCAAAACCTTCCCCCTGGCTGGCACCGGCACTTTGGCCATGGAGATGGCTATCGCCAACACCACCAAACGCGGCGACGCTGTACTCATTGTATCCAACGGCTTCTTTGGCGACCGCTTTATCGATATTTGCGAGCGCAAGGGCCTGTATGCGGACGTTTTAAGCGCCGAATGGGGCACTGCCGTGAGCCCTGAGGACATCGACAAAAAGCTCGCCGAAAAAAGCTATGCCGCGGTGACCGTAAGCCATGTGGATACCTCCACCGCTGTGGTGGCCCCCATTGCGGAAATTGGCAAGGTGGTGGCAAAACACCCTGGCGTCATGTACATTGTGGACGGTGTGGCCGCCACCGGCGGGGAATTTGCCGATGTGGACGGCATGGGCATTGACGTACTGCTGACCGGCTCACAAAAAGCCTTCGGCGTATGCCCCGGTATGCTGGTGCTGTGGGCAGGCCAAAAGGCGCTGGCCCGCCGCAAAGAGCTGGGCACCATCCCAGAGTATTATGTGGACTTTGAAAAATGGATTCCGATTATGGACGACCCCGCCAAGTATTTTGCCACACCGGCCATAAACCTTGTGTGGGCGATGAAAGAGGCCACCGCCATCATGGCGGAAGAGGGCCTGGAAGCCCGCGCCCAGCGCCATGCCAAAAATGCCGCCGCCACCCGCAAGGCGCTTGAGACCATCGGCCTGCAAATACTGGCCAAACCCGGCTGCCAGGCCTCTACCTTGAGCAACTGCATCTACCCCGAGGGGGTGGATGACGCCAAATTCCGCAGTACGATGTTTGCCGAAGGCGTTGTGGTTGCCGGGGCCCTTGGCGCTTATGCGGGCAAGGCCTTCCGCGTAGGCCACATGGGCAACATCGACCAAAACACCATGGTGCAAACCCTGGCCGCCATCGAGCGCAGCCTGCTGGCCTGTGGCGCAGCCGTAACACTGGGCGACGCTGTTGGCACATACATGCGGGAAATTGCAAAATAGCGCCAAACAAAAGCCAGAACTTTGGCCCCACCCGGCCTTTTGCAGCCGCTTTTTCAGGAGGACGCCGCCATGTTTTCATATCAAAACGCCCCCTCGCTCGCCATGCGGGAGATGAAACCCTCGGGCATCCGCAAATATTTCGGCATAGCCGAAACCCTGCCAAATGCCATCTCCCTGGGCGTGGGCGAGCCGGATTTTGTCACCCCGCGGCACATCATGCAAGCTGGCATCGATTCCCTTCTTGCGGGAAAAACCCAATACACCGCCAACGCGGGCCTACTGGAATTGCGCCGCGAGATTGCCCGCTACCTGGAGCGCCGCTTTTCCCTGCGTTACACGCCAGAAGAGCAAATTGCCGTTACCGTGGGCGGCAGCGAGGCCATCGACCTATGCCTGCGGGCTTTTCTCTCCCCTGGGGACGAGGTGCTGATTCCCGAGCCCTGTTTTGTCTGCTACGCGCCTCTGGTCAGCCTGCTGGGCGCAGTGCCCGTCTGCCTAAAAACCAGCAAGGAACACCGCTTTAAATTGCAAGCCGAAGCTTTGCAAA
Organism: uncultured Oscillospiraceae bacterium; assembly: GCA_964550985.1. Classification (GTDB taxonomy): domain Bacteria; phylum Bacillota; class Clostridia; order Oscillospirales; family Ruminococcaceae; genus JAAYCI01. The sequence continues at coordinate 3,051 of CAZKBM010000066.1, read as the reverse complement.
AGGCCCTGGGCCCGCGCAGTAAGATGCTCATTTTATCCTACCCCAGCAACCCCACGGGCGCTGTGATGGACAAGGACGACCTGTTGGCCCTCGCCAATGTTTTGCAGGACAGCAATGTGCTGGTTATCAGCGATGAGATATACGCCGAATTAAGTTATGGCCTTACGCATACCTCCATCGCCTCGCTGCCCGGCATGTGGCAGCGCACATTGCTGGTAAGTGGTTTTAGCAAGGCCTTCGCCATGACCGGCTGGAGAATTGGCTACTGCTGCGGGCCCAGTGAACTGATGCAATATGTCATCCGCTTGCATCAATATGCGCTGATGTGTGCTTCAACCCCTGCCCAGTACGCGGCTATTGAGGCACTGCGCCACGGTGAAGGAGACGTGGAAGAGATGCGGGATGCCTATGACCATCGCCGAAAATTTTTGTACCAGGGCCTGCAAGCACTGGGTTTTGACGTATTCGAGCCGCAGGGGGCCTTTTATATCTTCCCAGACGTCTCTGCCTTTGCCGCAAACGGAACTGTTTTTGTGGAAAGGCTGCTGCAACAAGAGGAACTGGCCCTGGTTCCCGGTGAGGCCTTTGGGGAAAGTGGAAAAAATCATGTACGCATTTCTTACGCCTACTCCATGCAGAAGCTGGGCGAGGCAATGAAACGGCTGGAGCGTTTTGTGCAATCCTGATACCCCTAGAGAGGCTCGGCCTCTATCCGCTTGCAAGGACCCTTAACAAATAATTTAAAGCATTCATTGGAGCAATAAAATGAGAGAGTATAACCCCTTTGAAAACGTACTTGCCACCATAGACAAAGCCGCCGGTATTTTGGGCTATGAGGCCAGCGAATATGAGACTATCAAGCACCCGGAGAGAGAACTGACCGTGGCCGTGCCCGTGGAGATGGACGATGGCTCGGTAAAGGTGTTCACAGGCTACCGGGTACAGCACTCCACCCTGCGCGGCCCCGCCAAGGGCGGTATTCGGTTCCACCCAAATGTTGACATCGATGAGGTTAAGGCGCTGGCCACATGGATGACCTTCAAGAGCGCCGTGGTCAACATTCCCTACGGCGGCGCCAAGGGCGGCATCCAGGTGGACCCCGGCAAACTCAGCCGCAATGAATTGCGACGTATGACCCGTCGTTTCACATCGGCCATCGCGCCATTGATTGGCCCCGACACAGATATCCCCGCCCCAGACGTTGGCACCAACGCCGAGGTGATGAGCTGGATGATGGACACCTATAGTATGCTAAAAGGGCACTGTGTGCACGGTATTGTAACCGGCAAGCCCATCTCTGTGGGTGGTGCGCCCGGCCGGGGCGAGGCCACCGGCCGGGGCGTTATGCTGTGCACACTGAACATTCTGCAAAAGAAAGGCATAGCCCCTGAAAACACCACCGTGGCCGTGCAGGGCTTTGGAAATGTGGGCAGTGTTACCGCCAAACTGCTACACGAAAAAGGCTGCAAAATTGTGGCTGTCAGCGATGTATCGGGCGGTTTGTACTGCGCCGAGGGCTTGGATATCCCAGCTTTGCTGGCACATGCCGCTGCAGGAAAACTGCTGGCCGACTATCACGCGGCAAACTACACCGCACTGAGCAATGAGGAACTGCTGGCTGTGGACTGCACCATACTGGTGCCTGCTGCGCTGGAAAACCAGATTAACGACAAAACCGTTGATAGCATCAAGGCCAAAATAATTGTGGAGGGCGCCAACGGCCCCACCACCAACGAGAGCGACAAGGTGCTGGAAAGCCGCGGCGTCACCATTGTGCCCGACATTCTGGCCAATGCAGGCGGCGTGGTGGTCTCCTACTTTGAATGGGTGCAGAACATCCAGTCGATGTACTGGTCGGAGGAGGAGGTAAACGCCCGGATGGAACCACTGATCAACCGCGCTTTTGAGGACGTCTGGAATATCGCCGCCGAGAAAGGCACCTCCCTGCGTATCGGGGCCTATCTCATCGCCATTCGCCGTGTGGTGGAGGCGCAAAAAATTCGCGGTCTCTGGCCTTAAACCCCATCAAAAAAGCTCTTGCAGGCCAGGCATAAAACCCACAAAAAGCTGCCGTCTCCGGCAGCTTTTTGTGGGTGACCTTCCGGCGCAACCGCATTTGGTTAGGCGCAGGTAAATTTGGCAGTTAGGTATACAGGGTTTCGGTCAGTTTGGCTATCACCACATACCTCTGGTCGCTCCAATATTCAGACTGTGTGCAGGTGGAAAGTACCAGATACTCATCCTCCGGGCCCGCGCCCTCCAGGTTGATATTTGCCTTGGGGTCCTCTGTATCCTCTATCCATGTAAGGAAGCTTTGCATGGTCTCTTTATCCGTGTAGTCTTTTTCATAGAGTATGTTTTCTTGGCCAATCAGCAGGGCGGCCACAATTTCGTAGCTTCTCTGTGCATTTGGCAGGTAAACATACAACTCTCTATTCTCGGCAAAATAGTCGGGGTCCTCATACTTGTGCAGCTGGGTAAAGTGCGTTTCGTCCGGCGTATAGTGCCCATAGGCTACCATAACAGGGTAAGAAAAATCGACGGGGTTACTCATATCAACAAAAATTGCGCCGTATTTTGAATACTCTTTTTTCTCATCATGGTCCAGGTAGAAGCTGTTATCCGATGAATACACAATGGGATAATCAATGACCGTGCCGGGCACTTCAATCCAGGCAATCACATCCTCATTCTGCGCCTGTAGTGGCTTAAAATCAATTTGGCGGCGCGCTTTGGGCGCGGGGGCAGAGCTTGAAGACGCAGGCGGCGGCGCGCTGATAGAAGCCGTGCTTTGCGAGGAGGCCGCCTCTTTGCCGCAGGCCGCCAAACTACAGGCGGCCAGAACAAACGAAAATGCCGAAAGCAGCCATTTTTTATAGCTGTTGTGCTTCAATAAAATTCCCTCCAAATAAACAGAGCCACGCCACAACTACAGCCGGGGCGTGGCTCTGTTTTTAAAATCGAGTAAAAATGTTCCTCTAAATACCGTATTTAGCGCCTATGCATACACACCGGTGCGCGGAGAATTGGCGGTGGTGTTGGTGGTGGTGG
>CAZKBM010000065.1:0-18501 GCA_964550985.1 uncultured Oscillospiraceae bacterium | reverse complement strand
TCTGCCAAGCAAATCTGCTCGGCGCTTCACCCACGCTTCTTTGTGCGGTATTGCCACAATAAAAAATACTACAGCTTTTCAAAAGCCTGTGCGGCAAGCATTTGCCATAAAAACCGTTATATAGCGGTTTTTTGGTGGCGACTTGGGCAGCCGGATGGCGCTGCTTTTGGGAAAAGGCTGTAAACTAAAACGAGGATACAATGGCAACTTTTTTCTTGGTGGTCATCTATATAGCGTTCATCAGCCTGGGCCTGCCCGATTCCCTGCTGGGGGCGGCCTGGCCGGTGATGCGCCTGGACCTTGGCGTGGCGCTGGACGCGGCGGGGCTGGTCTCCCTGGTGGTTACGGTGGGCACCATAGTATCCAGCCTGCTTAGTGACCGCATGACCCGCCGCTTTGGGCACGGTAAGGTTACCGCCGTAAGCGTTATGGCAACCGCCGTTGCCCTGCTGGGTTTTTCCCTCAGCGGGGCCTATGCCTGGCTGCTGGTGTTTGCCATACCGCTGGGCCTTGGGGCGGGCGCTGTGGACGCCGCCCTGAACAACTATGTGGCCCTGCGCTACAGCGCCCGCCACATGAGCTGGCTGCACTGCTTTTGGGGGGTGGGGGCCTTCATCGGCCCGCTCATCCTCTCGGCCAGCTTGGCGGGGGGCTTTGGCTGGCGGGGGGGCTACCGAAGCATTGCCATAGTGCAGTTTGTGGTAACCGCCCTGCTGTTTGCCACCCTGCCGCTGTGGAAAAGCCAGGGCAAAACCCCACAGCAGAACAAACCCGACGCACAAGAGGCGCGGGAAATACCAAGGGCCGCAGGGCGCTTTGGCGTGCTGGCCCTGCCGGGTGCGGTGCCCGCCCTGCTCACCTTCTTTTTTTTATGCTCCATTGAGGTGGGGGTGGGCCTTTGGTGCGCCAGCTTTTTAACCGAGGCGCGGGGCCTTTCGGCCGAGGTGGCCGCCGCGGGGCAATCCCTTTTTTATTTCAGCATCACCGCAGGGCGGTTTGTCAGCGGGGTGGCGGCCTCCCGGTTTTCTCCCACGGGGCAAATTCGCCTGGGGGGCAGCATAGCCCTTGTGGGCGCGGTGCTGTTTGTGCTGCCCCTGCCAGTGTTTTGCTCCTTTTTGGCGGTCGGCGTCATCGGCCTTGGCATAGCCCCCATCTACCCCTGCATGATTCACGAGACGCCCCGCCGCTTTGGGCAGGCAAACTCCCAAAAAATCATCGGCTTCCAAATGGCCTCGGCCTATACCGGCTCCACGGTTATGCCGCCCCTGATTGGGCTTTTGGCAAACGGGTGGAGCATCTGGGGCATTCCGCTTTTGCTTCTGCCCATCAGTTTGCTGCTGCTGTATTTTTCGCAGCGCTGCGCGCGTTCCAGCGCAAAAAACGGGGGCTAACACCCGCCTTTTGAATTTAAAAAACCCAATTTAAGGATAAAACGCCTTTATCCCAAAACCAAACATCCTCAAAATTATACATCATATAATAAGGCCGAATACCCCGGCACGGGCCAGCGGTTTTCGGGCATCAAAATCTCCAGTTCATCACAGCAGTTGCGCAGGGCGGCCATCTGGTTTTGGGCAAGGGCCAGGGCTTTTTGGCCCGCCTGTTCAATGGCATCGGGCGTGTCGCTCTCTTCCAGCGCCAGGGCCAGGGCAGCGGCGGCCGCGCCGCAAGCGTCCACCGTGCGGGCCAGTTTTTCGGCCATTTCGCCAAGGTAGGCGCTTTGGGCCCCGGCGGCCTTTGCGCCGGTTTTGGCCCCGGCAATTTCGGCAAGCCAGGTGCAGGCCGCGGGTAAAAAGCTGCGCTGGGCCATCTCCAAAAGGGTGGCCGCGGCAATGCGGGTGGTTTTTATGTAGCTGTCCAGCAAAACCTCATGGCGGCTGGCGCACTCGTTGCGGCTTAGCACCTTGTTGCGCTCCAGCATGGCAATGTTTTCTTCCCGCAGCAGGGCCCCGGTGGCCTCCACCGTGGTGGCAATATCCGGCATACCGCGTTTTTTGGCCTCTTCGCGCCATTCGGGCGCATAGTTGTTGCCGTTAAACACAATGCGGCCGTGTTTTTCCCAGGTCTCGTGTACAATCTGGGCCACGGCGGCGTCCAGCTGCTGGGGGCTGCTGCCCGCCTCCTCAAGCAGGGTGGCAAAACCGCTCAGTACATCGGCCACGGCGGCGTTGATAACCGTGTTGGCAAAGCCCACGCTTTGTGAGGAGCCCACCATGCGGAACTCGAACTTATTGCCGGTGTAGGCAAAGGGCGAGGTGCGGTTGCGGTCGTTGTCGTCCAGTTCCAGCAGGGGCAGGGCTTTTACGCCGGTAAGCAGGGGGCCCCTGCTGCCCATCTCGTAGGCGTGGCCCTGGGCCAGGCTTTTTAAAAGCTGGGTTAGGGGGTCGCCCAAAAAAATAGAGATGATGGCGGGGGGAGCCTCGCTGCCACCCAGGCGGTAGTCGTTCCCCGCGCAGGCGGCCGAGAGGCGCACAAGGTCGGCGTAGGTGTCCACCGCTGCCAGCACGGCCGAGAGCACCACCAAAAATTCCCGGTTTTCCACGGGGTTTGCGCCGGGGTTTAACAGGTTGCGGCCCCCGCTGGTCATCAGGCTCCAGTTGTTGTGTTTGCCGCTGCCGTTTACCCCGGCAAAGGGTTTTTCGTGCAACAGGCAAACAAAACCATGCCGCAGCGCAACCTTGCGCATCAGCTCCATGGTAATTTGGTTATGGTCGCAGGCAATGTTGGCCGAGGAAAAGATGTTCGCCAGCTCATACTGGCCGGGGGCCGCCTCGTTGTGCTCGGTTTTGGCGGGCACCCCTATGCGCCAAAGTTCCTCGTCCAGCTCCCGCATAAAGCTGCGCACCCGCTCGCTTACCGAGCCATAGTAGTGGTCCTCCATCTCCTGGCCCTTAGGGGGGCGCGCACCGGCTAGGGTGGTGCCACACACCTTTAAATCCAGGCGCTTATCCAGCAGTTCTTTTTCTATCAAAAAATATTCTTGCTCGGCCCCGGCGGTGGCACTCACCTTTAAGGTTTCGGTATCGCCCAGTGCGCGCAGCACCCGCAGGGCCTGTTTGTTTATGGCCTGCATACTGCGCAGCAAGGGCGTTTTTTCGTCCAGCGCTTCGCCGCACCAGCCGCAAAAAGCCGTGGGAATATACAGGGTGGTGCCCAGCACAAAGGCGGGGGAGGTGGGGTCCCAGGTGGTGTAGCCCCGTGCCTCAAAGGTGCTGCGTAGCCCCCCGGTGGGGAAGCTGGAGGCGTCGCTCTCGCCCTTGCTCAACAGGGTGCCCGAAAAACGGACGATGGGCTCGCCCCCGCGCAGTTTATCCAAAAAACTTTCGTGTTTGCCCGCCGAGGCCCCCGTCATGGGGGTGAACCAGTGAATGTAATGGCTGGCCCCCATCTCAAGGGCCCAGTCCTTCATGGCATCGGCCACCACATCGGCCACCAGCGGGTCCCACTGCATCCCCTCGTCGCGTATCCGGCGCAGGCTTTCGTAAATTTCACCTGGCAGGCGCTCTTGCATTACGCGGTCGTCAAAGCAGTGAACACCGAACGAATCATAGTGGCTGGTAGCTGGCATGGTTTCCCTCCTGAGGCGCTATTGGGTGGTGAATGGCAAAAATCATAACGTTCTCTATTGTACCACGCCGCCCCCCACCCAGGCAAGATTTTGCCCCCCCTTGCAAAAAAGGGGCGGCGGGGCGTATGATGAAAGCGCGGTGTTTTTATACCAGTTTCTCAATTGGAGAAGCAGCCAAGAACCATTTACAACATTTGTTCAAATGCTGTAAGCATTGCCGAAGCAGGTAAAACAGGGCGGGGAAAAAGGAGGTGGCCGGGTGCACTGGAACGACGACATACAATACCTGAAAGGTGTGGGGCCCCGCCGCGCCGCCGCCTTTGCCAAGCTGGAGGTGTGTACCATTGGGCAGCTTTTGGCCCTGTACCCCCGTGGCTACATCGACTATTCGGCCCCGATACCTTTGGCCGAGGCCCCCTACGACGCCCCCTGCGCTGTGCGCGCCGAAGTGCTGGAAAAACCCCCCGCAAAGCGGATAAACGGCGGGCGCAGCCTGCAATATGTGTACTGTGCCGACGACAGCGCCGCTTTGCGCCTGGCCTTTTTTAACAACCCCTATGCCCCCGCCAAACTGGAGGTGGGTAAGGAGTACCTGTTCTACGGCAAAGTGGGGGGCGGCTTTACGGGCCGGGAGATGGTGAGCCCCCAGTTTTTGCCCCCCGTGGCCGAAAGTTCCCTTACGCCCATTTACCCCCTTACGGCGGGGCTTAGCAGCAGCGTAATAGCCGCCTGCATGGCCCATGCCCTGCCCTTTGCCGAGGAGGCCCCCGAGGTGCTGCCAGAAGAACTGCGCGCCCGCTTTAAGTTGCCCGGCAAGGCCCAGGCGCTAAAGATGGTGCACAGACCCGCCGATATGGCCGAGGTGGCGGCCGGGCGGCGGCGGCTGGTGTTTGAGGAACTGTTTTGCCTGCAACTGGGGCTGCTTAGCCTGCGCGGGCGCAAGGTGCTGCAAACCGGCGCGCCCATGCAGGGGGCAAGCCTTGCCCCCTTTTTGGCGGGGCTGCCCTTTGCCCCCACCGGCGCCCAGCAAAAAGCCATGGCCGAAATTGCCGCAGATTTGCAAAAAACCGCCCCCATGAACCGCCTTTTGCAGGGGGATGTGGGCAGCGGCAAAACCCTGGTGGCGGCGGCGGCCATCTACCTGGCGGCCCAAAACGGCTACCAAAGCGTGCTGATGGCCCCCACCGAAATTTTGGCCCGCCAACACGGCGAAACTTTGGATAAACTGCTGGGCCCCCTGGGGCTGCGCACGGCCCTGCTTACGGGCGGCGTAAAGGGCAGGGCACGCACGGGGGCGCTGGCCGCCATAGCTGAGGGCGACGCCGATTTGATTGTGGGCACCCATGCCGTGTTGAGCGGCCCGGTGGAGTTTTATAACCTGGGCCTTGCCGTTACCGACGAACAGCATCGTTTTGGGGTGCGCCAGCGCGGGCAGCTGGCCCAAAAGGCCAACAGCCCCCACCTTTTGGTGATGAGCGCCACGCCCATACCCCGCACCCTGGCGCTTTTGATGTTTGGAGATTTGGATATCAGCCTGCTGGACGAGATGCCCCCCGGCCGTAAACCCGTAAAAACCTACTTGGTGCGGGACGAAAAGCGCCCGGCCATGTTTGGCTTTTTGGCGGGGGAGATAGCCAAAGGGCGGCAGGTGTACATTGTTTGCCCGCTGATTGACGAGGGGGAGAGCGATTTGCAGGCCGTGACGGCCTATGCCGAAGAACTGGCCCGACCCCTTTTGCCAAACGCCCGGGTGGGCCTGATGCATGGCCGGCTGAAAGCCGCCGAAAAGGCCGAGGTGATGCGCGCCTTTAAGGCCGGGGAGCTGGATGTGCTGGTTTCCACCACCGTGATTGAGGTGGGGGTGGACGTGCCAAACGCCAGTGTGATGGTGATAGAGGACGCTGGGCGCTACGGCCTTTCGGCGCTGCACCAGCTGCGCGGGCGGGTGGGGCGCGGCGCGGCCGAAAGTTTTTGCTTTTTGCTGCCCGGCAAGGCAGGCGAGGCCGCTTTTGAGCGCCTGCGCTTTTTAAGCAAAACCAGCGACGGTTTTGCCGTGGCAAAATATGACCTGGAAACCCGTGGCCCCGGCGATTTTTTTGGTAGCCGCCAGCACGGCCTGCCCGCCCTGCACCTGGCCGATTTGGCCGCCGACACCCGGGTGCTAAAGGCCGCCGGGGAGGCCGCGGGCGAATTGTACCAAAAAGACCCCGGCCTGAAAGCGCCCGAACACGCGGCGCTGGCCGGGGCCGTAAAGGCCCTGTTTGCGGGCACTACGGCTATGAATTAAGGGCTTTGGTTTTATGCCTCCCCCATATAGCGGATGCGGCGCTGGGCTTCTTCCAGGCGGCACACCCCGGCAGAAACCATGCCAAACAGCGCCGCGCCAAAGGCGGCTTCCTCCTGGTGGGCGGGTATTTTGGGCGTAAGGCCAAAGGTGTTTTGCAGCACTTTTTGCAAAGCGGGGTTGCGGCGCACCCCGTTGCCCGAGGCCACAAGCTGCCGCCGGGGGGTGGCAAGTTCCATCTGGCCCAGCAGCTGCCAAACCTCGTTTGCCATGCCCTGCAAAAACCCGGCGGCCAGCCCGCCCGGTGTGAAATTGGCCGGTGAAATACCCGCAATGCTGCCGCGCAGGCTGCCGTTTTGGCGGGTGCCGCGCAGCTGGGTGTTCACCCTAAGGGGCTCGGCGTCCTGCAAATGGGCCAGGGCCTCCCGGTTCAGGGCCGTGTAGATATCGCCGGGGGCGGCGCCGGTAAAGGCCTTGGCGGCCTCGGCAAAAAAGCGGGCCAGCACGGCGTACGCCTCGCCCCCGCACACCGGCGCGCCCACCAGCAAAAATTGGCCTTTCAGGCAGGGGCGTGCCTCCAGCGGGGGGCTGGCGCTGCTGCTGTGGCACAGGGCAGAAACCTGCTGCCCTGTGCCCACGTTCACCAGCACGCTGTCCTCCATCTGGCGCACCGTGCCCAAAAAGCTGGCCTGGTTATCCCCAATGCCAACGCTTAGGGGTATGCCCAAAAATTTGCCCAGTAGGGCAAATTCCTCGGTGGTCTCGGGGTAAAGGGCCGGGTTCAGGCCCACGGCGCGCAGGGCCGGTGCTACAAAGGCTGCCTTTTGCAGGTGGTACAGCCCAAAGCTGGCGGCGCTGCCGGCGTGCAAAAGCGCCGTTTTGCGGCCCGCAAGGCGCATACCAACGTAATCATATATGGTGCAAAAGCCCTGTGCCCCTTGGGGTAAAAGGCTGTTTTGGCTGTTGTAAAAATGCGTTACCGAGCCATACCCCGTGGCCAGCGGGCTGAGGTTTTGGGCGTCCGGCAGGGTGGCTGCCCGCTGTTTTAGCTCCTCGGTATAGCTGCGGCCCTCTGAAAAGGGTTCTTCGCCGCGCGCGTCCTGCCAGGAGTATAGCGGCCCAAGGCTGCGCCCGTCTGCGTCATAGTACACAATACCATGCATCTGGCCGGTAAGGCCTATGCTGGCTATGGGGCCGTGCCGTTCTATCAGGCCCCTTAGGGTGGCAACGGCCATTTCTGCAATGGCCTCGGGGTCCTGCAATTTTTCGTAAGGGTGTGTTTGGGCAAGGCGGGGCGGGGTATCCAGCGTCAGGGCTTCCAGCACCCGGCCGCTTTCACCGCAAAGCACCACGGCAGAGGTGGAGGTGGTGCCGATGTCATAGCCGATGTGTCTCATAAGGCCTCCCTTGGGGGTATGGTCTGTGTGCGCTTGGTGGCTTAAGCCTCTGCGCCCGCCCCTTGGGCCTGCCGCCCCAGCACGTACCGCTGAAAGGTTTTGGCAATGGGGGAGAGGGGCCGGTGTTTGTGGTGCACAAAATACAGCTTGCGCTGCAGGGGTTCGCCCTCCAGCCCAAACATTTTCAGCAGTCCCAGCTTCGCAAAATCCTCGGCCGAAAGGCGGGATACCACCGAGATGCCCAGCCCCTGCCCCACGGCGCTTTTAACGGCGTCGGGGTTATCCATCTGCGCCACAACGCGCAGGCGGGCGGGGTCAATGCCGCGCTTTTGCAGCAGTTCTTCGGTTTCCATGCGTGTGCCGCTGCCGGCCTCGCGCACAATAAAAGGCTGGGTCAGCAGCTCCTGCAGGGTGAAACTGCCGCCCTGCCGCTGGGCATAGGCGCCGCCGGCGGGTGTAATCACCACCAGCTCGTCCGCGCAAATTTCCTGGTACAAAAGGCTTGGGTTTGCAAGGCAGGTGCCCGTAAGGCCCAATTCTGCCTTGCCCCCCAGTATGGCCTCCACAACGCCCGCGCTGTCGCAGCGGGTCAGTTTAAAGGTCACCTCTGGCTTTAAGGCGCGAAAATCGGCCATGGCCGAGGGCAGCACATACTGGTAGGGGATGGTGGAGGCCGCGATAAGCAGGGTGCCGCCGCCATCGTTTTTGCGGTTTTTGCAAACGGCAATGGCATTTTCACGCAGGGCCAGCATATCGGCCACATAGGTGTACAAAAGGGCGCCGGTGTCGGTGGGGTAGGCTTTGCGCGGGGTGCGCACAATCAACTGGGCGTCCAGCTCCCCCTCTAAAGACTGTATGTGTGCGCTGATGGTGGGCTGGGTGAGGTGCAATTTTTCAGCCGCTTTTGAAAAACTGCCGCTATCCACCACAAAGGCAAAAGCCTCAAGCTGTTTAAAATCCAATGGGCGCGTTTCCTCCTTGCCCGCGGGCGCTGTTTTGCCAGGAGTGGGGCCAAACCCCTGGTTTATGGCAGTTTTTCAAAAATTTGCGTGGCAAACCTTTTGAAAATGCTGCAGGTGTAACGATATACGCTGCTTGGGGGAAAAGGGCTGTAAACCCCTTCTTGTGAAATTTTTATTCATCCAGTATAATAATACTACGGTTTGCGGGGAAGTCAAAAGCTTTTTGAAGCAGAGTTGGCGAACCATCCGCCTGCGTTTTGTAAGAACCTGTATTCACAACGGAGCATGGACCAGCGCCGAGCATTTTTTGCGTAGGACAAGGCGCGGTTTCGCAGGCAACCTTGGTGGTTGGCAAGAAAACGCAACGAAGGCCTACACAAAAAATGCCGGTGGGTGGGCCGTGTGGAGTTGTGAATACAGGTTCTAAGTTTGCTTTGGGCAGGTTGTGCAAACCGCGTCATACTATTTTTACACGAGAGGGGGCAGGGAAAGGTGGCGGAGACAAAACGCTTAACCCAAATGACAACGGCCGCCGGTTGAGGGGCCAAAATGGGGCCGGGGGTCCTATCGGAGATATTAAACAGCCTGCCCAAATTCCAGGATGAAAACCTGCTTTTGGGTTTTGACACAAGCGACGACGCCTGTGTGTACAAACTGCGCGAGGATTTGGTTGCCGTACAAACGGTGGATTTTTTTCCGCCCATGGTGGACGACCCCTACCTCTACGGGCAGATTGCCGCGGCGAACTCGCTGTCGGATATCTATGCCATGGGGGCTAGGCCCAGCTTGGCCCTGAACATTGTGTGCTTCCCCGATTGCCTGCCCCTTACGGTGCTGCGGCAGATATTGGCGGGCGGCTACGATAAGGTGCGGGAGGCCGGGGCCGTGATTGCCGGGGGCCACACCATTGAGGACGATGTGCCAAAATATGGCCTTTGCGTTACGGGCTTTGCCCACCCCGATGAAATTTGGGCCAACAAAGGGGCCAAAGCGGGGGATGTGCTGGTGCTTACAAAAGCCCTGGGCACCGGCGTGTTAAACACCGCGGCCAAGGCCGATTTGCTGAGCGAAGAGCAGTACCGCCCGGCGGCGGCAAGTATGGCAAAGCTGAATAGATATGCCTGTGAAGCGGGGCGTGCGGTGGGGCTTTCGGCCTGTACCGACATCACGGGTTTTGGCCTTGCGGGCCACCTGTGCGAAATGCTGGAAAACAGCGGCCTGAGCGTGCGGCTGAACGCCAAAAGCCTGCCGCTGCTGCCAAATGCGCTGGACCTGGCCGAGGAGGGGATTTTGCCCAAAAACACCCATGTGAACCGCGAGCACTTTGGGGCGCAGGTGATGTTTGAAGCCGCCACACCCCTGGCCGTGCAGGACATTCTGTTTGACCCCCAGACGAGCGGCGGCATGTTGCTTAGCCTGCCGGAGGAAAGGGCCGCCGCGCTGCTGGAAAAACTGGGCGAAAGCAGCCCCGAAGCCGCCGTAATCGGCCGGGTGCTGCCCGGCGGCGGCAGCCCTGTGCAGGTGGCCTGGGCGTAGGGGCAGGGGTACGCGCCAAACCGGCCCGTGCCGAATGGGTTCTCAATTGTTGCGGCGCCCTTGTAAAAACCTAGTTTGCAGCCCAAAAGGGCGCCGATGTAGTTTTTTCTATGTTGGCGCCCTTTTGGTTTATGTTTCCGCCGGTACGGGAACGCCGCCCAAAGGCAGTGTGAAAACTTCGGTGGTGGTCAGGATATGGTTGTTTTCCCCGTCTGCTATTTCAAAAGTAAAACTTAGCTTGTCCAGGCTCTGTATCCCCTCTTCCCGCAAAGTACGATGGGGTAAAGCAACCGTTAAGTAGGCCGAACTGCCCGAAAACAAAAAGGCGTAGCCAAAAAGCTCATCTACGCTGTCGTTTAGCGTGGCGTCGTCAATAGCCACATAGATGGGCATTTGGTATTCGTTTTGAACCAAAAAATAGATGCCGGTTGCCCAGCCGTCCTCTTCGGCCATGCCAAGGTACGAGATGGTGATGCCGTTTTGGCTGTAAAGTTCCTCGGGGCTAAAGGCGGGCGGGGTATAAAAGTCTGCCTCGGGCAGGCTGGGGGTGCGTACATCCAGGCTTACAATGTCGGATACAAACAGCGTATCATAATTGTCTAGGTCTTGTATCTCAAACTGCACCTGTATATCTTTTAGCTGGGTAATGCCGGATTGTAACATTTTGTCGACATAAAAATTGACGGTATCGGTGGCGGTTTCGCCCGCAGGTACTTCGGCGGAAAAGTATGTATCCAGCATAATGCCACTTACGCAAAAGCCACGGGTGGAAACTCTGGCGTTATACTGGGTGTCGTTTTGTACCGTCAATGCAACACTCAGGTTAAAGCCGGTCTCGTACTCCACTCCCGCCAGGGTGATGGTAAAACCATCTTGCTGTAACACAGGGCCCCCGCTTTTTTGTGTGTTGCCGCCCTTCAAACTGCCGCTTGTGGCAGCTGGGCCGCTTTGTGTGGGGGCAGAGGAAGCGCTGCTGGAAGAACTGCCACAGGCAGTTAGGAAGAGCAGTGACACGAGGCACAGGGCGATGAGGCGGCTTGGTTTCATGGTGGTATTCTCCTATTTGGGGGTGTGGCATGTTTTGTGGCCATCAGCGCGGCGGCGGCAATGCCGCTGGTTTTCTCTATTATAACACGTAATAACGAAAGTATCAATCCGTCAAAAAGTGTACAAGATAGTATACAAGGTAGTGTACAAGAAAGTAGGCAAGGCGGTGTACAAAAGAGTAGGCAAGATAGTGGCGCATTATATAAACAAAAACAATAAACGTAAACTATATATAAAAATAATAAATTATTTTTATATATATACGCAGCACAACAAGGCGGCAGGAAGATTGCAAAAGGCTTTTACAGGGAACCTTGATGAAGCGCCCAAGAAGGGGCTATATTGGCGTTTGCTTTTTTGCGGTTTCTGTGATAGACTAAAAAACGCTTTGGGGACGCAGCCCAAAGCGCCGCTAAGGCAAACTGACGAGATGGGAGTAGATGGGTGCTGGTGTGCCCTCTGGTCTTCAAAACCAGTAATAGTAGTTAACCCTGCTTAGGTGGGTTCGATTCCCACATACTCCCGCCAAAGAAAACCACGGATTAACGCTATAAATATGCGTTTTCTCCGTGGTTTTTTCTTGCTTTACCCTTTGTTTTACCCTTTACGGCTTTTTTGAAACCTCAATTTCAAAAAATTATCGCTCATTTAAAAGCTGCTCTAACTCCTGAAGCTTCTTTTCATAGTCCACAGTCTTGATACCGCCAAGAATGGCGCTACACCCCATAATAATGCTATTGGCTGCTTTTGGGTCAAGGTCGCCGTTCAGCACCATGTTTATCACACGGGAAAGCGAGCGCCGAACCTCTAACGGCGTGGATAGCTTTAGGTTCTTGCGCTTGCGCATCGTACCAGCCATACCATCACCGCCTATTCATCCGCTTCCAAATCATCAATGATGATGGTGAAGTCTTGGGTGGGAGGGTACTTGTCGGCCATGCCGTGTACAGCATCCACAGCGGCATATATCGTGGTGCGCTGCTCAAATACCGCCCTGAATCCCTTTCCCTTCACGCCACGCCATAGATGACCACGGGCAACCCAAACACCACTTTCAGGGTATATGAAGGCCATGAACAACCGTTCATCATTCTTGTTGGCGGCGCTCCGTGCCTTAATAAGTAGTTTATCTATCTGTTTCATAATGTCTCCATATAAGAGGGGCGCACAGCACCAGCCATGCGCCCCGGTAGGTTAGGTGGTGGCCTGGTAGTAAAGCGCACCCTTCTTGTTGTCCAGCACAAAGGAATCATACACAATGCGGCCTTCCACCAGCGAACCGGAAATACCGGGCGGGTCGGTGTGGGCGCGGTAGCTTTCCAACTTTTGCGGGGCCACGGTAGCCACAGGGTGAGCAATCAGGAAGCCGAACTTTGCCGGTAGACGGTTGGCGGGAACCTTGATGATGGTCATACCATCCAAGTTGGCAATCACGCCTTTAAGCCGCATATCTGCGCCAATATCGGTTTCCATGACAATATCTTTACTCTGCTTCATCAGCAAATAGGTATCAGGGGTAACCATCAGCACACGGCCCGTGTCAGGGGCTTCAGCGGTATCAAGGGCGTTGGTGCCGCTGATAATCTCACCGTAGATGTTGGCAGCAGTCAGGGCCTTACCAGCGGGCTTGCTTCCAGCATTGACGCACATCTTACTATACACCCATGTGTCAATTTCAGGGATGACCACCTGACGCAATTGCCTTGCCAAAGCGGAAGCCGCTTGAAGCTGCTGGGCTGTTTCGTCAGTGTCCATTGCATCAATAGCGAAGGTGAAGCTACGGTCTTTAGTAAGGGTCATTTCCTCGGTGGTGGCGTCCAAATCCTGTACTTCACCGTAGCGGCTCCAATTGCCTTCAGCGGGGCCACCTCGGCCATAGTCGGTCATGGCGGCGGTGCCAATCTTGTACACCTTGATGGTCTTGGCTCCGTTGAAGTCAAAATCATCATTGGTCAACAGGGATTTCTTTGATTCGGTGCTAAATACTTCATCAACCTTGGGTTGAAATTGGGTTACAAGTTCGATAGCCATTATAAATCATACCTTTCAGATGTCAGGCCGAAAGCCCGGTCAAGCGCATTATCAGCCCCTTCACGGGGTTCACCCGTAGGAAGCCTATTTTCAAAAATCCGTTTCTTCTCGGCCTTGGGTTTTTCTTCGGCAAACCCTCGTAGCGCCTGAAGGCTATCCAGTGCGGCTACAAGTTCATCCTCGTTAGAGTAGCGCAAAGCGGTTGCCAGTGTCTTAGGCAAGCCACGCTCTGCAAGCAGTTCTTGCGCTTTTACAGCCATTTCACGCTGCTGAAGCGCCTGTTCCCTCTCCACAATTGAAGCGTCCAGCTTTGCCTTCTCTTTGGCAAGCCGGTCTTGTACAATACGATTCACTTCATCTTGTGTAAAGGTCTTTTCCCCCTGCTGGGTGTTCCCGCCCTCGGCGGTGGTGTTGGTGTTATCGCTCATGGTAAAATCCTCCGTTTGACGCCCGGTAGTGGGCTGATTTGGGAATAAAATATACCCCCATACATTAAGTATAGGGGTATGAAGGTTTGTTCTTATGAAGTAGACTTCATGCCACAATAAGATTTTTTTCATCTGTGCGGCACAGCAGATAATCGGCACTTACACCCAAGGTATCAGCAATAGAAATTAAGCGCTCCTGTTGGGGCTTACTGATACCATTTTCATAATCACTCCATGTGCGTTGGCTGATTCCACACAGCCCGGACAACGTTTCCTGTGTAAGTCCAGCCGCCAACCGTTCAGCCTTTAGCCGTTCGCCAAATGTCATAGAATCCTCCTTTCAGGGGGCATGGGTAACTCGGAAGCCTTGTCCATTGCGGGTTTGCTGCCATCGTGGTTGAGATTTAGATAGATATTAGTGCGCCATCGTTGTGTTTTTTCGGCCTATTTTAAGATGGCTTACGCTTATAATCGCCTGTCCAAACAGCCGCTTTGGTTTTCCGGGACTGGCGAGGTCGATACAGAATTTCATAGTTGCCCCCTTAGCCTTTTTCATGCCGCATGCGCAGCATTGATTGTGCCATTCCAAGAAGTGACTCCTGTTCCTGAGGGCTTAAATAACAGTATAGCGAAACAAGAAGCATCATTTTGTCTGCATCCACCAATTTAGGGCGTGGCCCGGTGTCTGCCAAACGTATAGCGGGCTTGGACTGGCTACTCATTTTGCATACCTCCTTGCAAGCTGGGGCCGCCGTGTTGTATACTGTAGGTGTTATCCGGCTGGATAATGTTTTTTGTGCCGCCTTTGGATGTTCCTGCATCTGGGGCGGCGTTTTGTTTGCGCTTCATCTCAGCGTAAGCCTTTGCTTGGCCTCGCTCTAGGCCAATATTAAAGGCGGCAATAATCATGTCGCAATGGCCGCGGCCAATATACCTTTCGTAAATTGCCAGCATTTCGCTTGCGAGTAACTCAAATTCACAATCGCATTTTTCGCCGGGGTCTAAATTTGCCCCGCAATTAGAGCATGTGTCGTAATAGGCCATTTTGTTACCTCTCTTTCAGTTTTCCAAGGCTTCCCGCCCCAAGCCCCCTTGTTTTATTTGGGAAAATTGGAGCAAAGTCAGTGTTTATGCGGGTTCGTTCAGTTTTTTCACATGAAATAACTGGAAAAGCAGTGTGTCAGTTTTTTCATATATTTTTCAGACTGATAAAACTGATAAATATACGTTAATATATACTATTTGTTCAGTTTTCTCAAATACATTAGCTAATCCGGGAATACTGCCATTTGTTTCATGTTTATCACGAGATTTTTTGTTGCTCCGGTTCGGTCATTTTAGCTTTAAATTCTTCCGGGTCAATATCGGGGCATACCCACCAAGTACGCATATCACCCGAAAACCCGGCCCGGATGCTCTTTAGGTAGAGTTCATTCTTTCCCCGGTGTAGTGTGGGTGGAGAAATTCCCCTCTCATTGGCCCCGCGCTTAATGTCATCCAGTGTGGCATAGCCTTGTTCGCCGAGGGCTTCCCGTAAAAACTCAATGGCGGTATCTTTGGAAATGCTGGGCTTCTGGTGCCGCCTGTCGGTGAACTGCCCACCTATTACCTGCTCGGCGGTGTAGTCGCAAAACCCCTCCACGGCCACACCGTCCTGTGAGTTGATACGATAAGCAATACTTTCCCCATATTCGCCGCCGTTGAACTTGGCATGCACCATTACCCGCCGCTTTGGGTCGTCCGGGTCGCTGCCTATGAGGCACACGCTGCGGGCCGCCGCCTTGAAATCAGTAGAGCCTAGAATACGGTCAACTGGGGGCATGGTAGAAGCTTTGTTCAGGTGCATGATAATCATGAAGGCACAATCATAATCAGACGACAGTTTAATGATTTTATCCTGTACAGGCCGTACTTCATTGGCAAGCTGCATATTCACATCAGCCCCCAGGTAGCTTTGCAGCGGGTCAAATATCACCATGGCCGGGCGATGAATCTTTAGCGCCGTTTCTATGCGCATATCGGTGAGGGTGAGAGACATCCCCGTTTCACCCCCCATATCATCCAGCACAATGATGTTATCCAAGTTGGCTTGCAGGCTATCCAGCCGGGGGCGCACAACGGTGTTGTAGTCGTTTTCCCTGGTCTGGTATATCACCTTGCGCGGGGTTCGGGCATTTGCCCACGGGTCGTCAGTGAGGAACTTGCCGCCCTTAGAGGTCAAGGCTGCGAGGTACAGCGCCCACCATGTTTTTGTAGAGCCGGAATCACCCGCAAGGATGGAATACGAACCGGACGGCACATAGGGATAGAACAGGTATTTTTGCTTCTTGGCCTCTATCTCGCTCATGGTGCGCCACAGCAGGCCATTGGCCGGCACGTGCACCGCTTTGGCTATGTCGGCGGGGCTGCAGCCCTTCACACAGTCCGGCATAATACAGCCGCCTTCTTCATAGAGCGTGAGGCCCTTCACGGCCTTGCACACCGGGCAATCTGCCGTGTACATGGTTACTTCGCCGCCATCCTGTATAAGCACCCCACGCGTGGCACCAGGGAAGCGCAAGGCAAACTCCTCCAGCGTCAATTGTTCACCCCGCCCCCGGCCTGCCGCTCCATCCACTCAAACAGCTTGTGCCTTAATATCACCCGCTTGCGCCCCACGGTAAGGCAGGCAGGGAAGTCGTCCCTGTGGGATATTTCATACATCACAGGCACCGACACCCCCACAATGGCGGCGGCCTCCTTCACGCTCATGCTGGGCGGCCCCTTGGGTATCGCAGGGGCAGCTTGTTGCTCTGCCAGCACCTCGCGCACAGCGTCACGCACAGCGGCTTTGATGGTGTCCTCTATGGTTTGCATGGCTTACCCCTTTCGGCGCGTTGGGCGGCTTTTGGCGGTGTGTGGCGACACTTCCAACGGTGCAATAAGCTTTTCAAACTCTTCAATGGTTCGCTGCTGGGTGGCAATGAAGTCCTGTAGGGTGGTTATCGTGTTGTTGACCACACCCTCACGCATAGCGCGCCTAACTGCGCCCTGTACCGCCGCTCCTATTGTAGTGTAGAAACTGGGGTTTTCCATTTTAACGCACGGAGTGCCGTTTCTCGCTGTCTGGCGGGGTTCCCCCAACACATATTGGTTTTTGTCTGCTTGAATGTACAGATTTTCGGTTAAATAAATCATGCTCTACCCCTCCTCAATAATTTCTTCCAAAGGCTTATTAAGAGCCTTGGCGATTTTCCTGGCCACTTCTGGCGTACAGCTTTTGCCACAGTTGATATAAGATAGGGTCGCACGTGACACGCCGCTCATTTCTGCCAGCCGCTTAAAATTACAGCCTGCATCAATCATGGCTATGGCCAACTGCTTCTTGCTTACATTCATATCTTCACCTCAGTATATTTAAGCTAATGCTTTAGTTGATTATAGCAAAAGATTTACTTTCCGTCAATAACTAAATTCAAGCAAATGCTTTTTATTTTGCTGAGGTTGTGGTAATATATACTAGGGAGGTGCACCGATGAAAACAGGAGAACTAATAAAAAAGGCCCGAAAGAAGAGCAGACTAACACAAAAAGAACTTGCTTCCAAGTTGAATTGCTCTTTTGCACTTGTTAGTCAATATGAGCGTGGAGACCGCAACCCCAAAATAGAGACCCTTCAAAAAATAGCTGATGCGCTCGGTGTCTCGGTTGCCCTTCTCATAGACACTGATGAAATCATCAAAGCATCGGAAGATGTTTTGAAAAGTTTCGACCCAACCAATACAAGTCAGCTTACAAGAGAAGAGTTTGTTGAGGTTGCCAATACAAGCAGGCGACAGGATACAATAAATAAGTACGACCAACTTAACAATGCCGGACAGCACAAGGCGAATGAGTACATAACCGACTTATACGAAAATGACAAATATATAGCTGATGATGAATAAAGCCGCCCCCTACGCCCTACCCCTAACCGCCAAAAAGGGAGGTAACCCCGATGAAACGTAGCCCCGCAGGCTCCGGCACTATACGGCAGCGCGCCGATGGTCGCTGGGAAGCCCGCTATACTGCTGGGCGTGACCCCGGCACTGGTAGGCAAGTGCAAAAATCCGTCTATGGGGCCTCCCAAGCTGAAGTATTGAAAAAACTTCAAATTATCCATGTGGAGCGAGAAAGCGGCACATTCACAGAGCCATCAAAAATGACTGTTAGCGCGTGGATGGACATATGGCAAGCTGATTACCTTGGAGCCGTGAAGCCCTCCACAAAGGACAATTACGCCACCCATACAAAGAACCATATTAAACCCGCTTTGGGTGCCGTAAAGCTGCAAAAATTAAATCCCCACCAGATACAGGGGTTCTATAACTCCATGATGACCGGTGAGGACGCTTTGACTGCAAAAACAGTGCGAAATATTCACGGAATACTGCACAAGGCACTGGAACAGGCCATGAAGATTGGATATATCAAAAGCAACCCTTCCAAAGCAACCCTTCTAATATGTGCGAGTTACCACGCGTTGTTAAGAAGGAAATGAAGGTGCTTGACAATGACGCCGTAGCCGCCTTCCTTGCCGCCATAGAGGGCCACCAATACGAGGCAGTGTACTTTGTAGATTTGTTTACCGGGCTTCGCCAAGGTGAAATATTGGGTCTTGCATGGGATAGCATTGATTTTGATGCTGGCACCATTTTTGTGTCAAAGCAATTGATTTGGGGTCGCGATAAGCGCAGCCACTACTACCTTGACAGCCTTAAAAACGACAAACCACGTAAAATCAAGCCCGCCGCCATCGTAATGCAGAAACTACAGGAACAAAAACGCCGCCAAACGGAGTGGCGGCTCAAAGCGGGGCCAGCATGGGACAACCCTATGAATCTGGTGTTCACGAACGAGTTAGGCCACCACCTGTTGCACCACACCATATACATGAACTTCAAAGCTATTGTAGCCAGCATGGGTATACCAGACCTACGTTTCCACGATTTGAGGCATAGCTATGCCGTTGTAGCCCTTATAAATGGGGATGATATCAAAACGGTGCAAGGCAACCTTGGGCATCATACAGCGGCCTTTACGCTGGACACCTACGCCCATGTAACCGAGCAGATGCAGAATGAAAGCGCCGCCCGAATGGACGCCTATGTTAAAAAGATAAAGGGCCAGGCTTGAAAACCCGGCCCAATATGCTATAATAGCTATAGAGAGGCATCACCGATAGGCGGTCGCCCCCAGTGAAACGGTAAGAAGATAGCCGCTACCTTTGG
>CAZKBM010000064.1:0-18543 GCA_964550985.1 uncultured Oscillospiraceae bacterium | reverse complement strand
TAAAACTGTTTTTGCCGGTGCGGTGTGTAAGTTATTTGTGAAAATGCTGTAAGTTGAGATGGGAAGTGTTTTATGAACGATAAACAGATTAAACTGATGGGCGAAGCCCCGGTTACACAGGCAATTCTAAAGCTTTCCCTGCCTGTTGTGATGGGTATGCTTGTGCAGGTGCTGTACAATTTGGTGGATACCTTTTTCATAGGGCTGCTTGGAGACCAAAACCAGCTTGCCGCCGCAGGGCTTACCACTCCAATCTTTATGATGATGATGGCAATCGCCGGTATCATTGGCACAGGCGCGTCCTCCTATATATCCAGAAGCCTTGGCGAAAAGAATTACGAACGTGCAAACCAAACCATTTCCACCGGGGTTGCCATTGTAATTGGGCTTGGCATTGTTGTAACGGTGCTTGGGTTTATCTTTCTTTCGCCGCTGATAAAAGCCCTTGGCGCCAGCAACGAGGTGTTTCCATTTGCCGCCGATTATGCGTTTATTCTATTTATTGGCAGTGTTTTTATCATGTGTAACTTTTCCATTGGGCAACTGCTGCGCAGCGAGGGCGCCGCTATGCCGTCTATCATCGGCATGATGCTGGGTACGGTTATCAATGTCATATTAGACCCCGTCTTTATCTTTGGTTTTAAAATGGGTATTAAGGGTGCGGCCATTGCCACCGTTATTGGAAATGCAGTGGGGCTTTGTTACTATATTTTCTATTACGCCTCTGGTAAATCCATAGTCAAAATCAAGCTAAAAAGCATCGGTTTTAGCGGCAAGGTTTGGGGGCAGATATGGAGCATTGGTACTCCGGCGTCACTTAGCCAACTTATTATGAGCGTTGCCATGATTATTAGTAACAATATGGCCGCGGCATATGGGGACACCGTGCTGGCCGGCATGGGTATTGCCAATAAAATTATGACTATAGGAACTTTTATATTTATGGGTTTTGCGGCAGGATGCCAGCCGCTTGTTGGCTTTAACTATGGCGCAAAAAACTATGGCCGGGTGAATGAAATTATCAAAAAGGCCATGTTGATTACCTGCGGGATTGGCCTTGTATTTTTTGCCATATTCGGCCTATTTGCAAAAGGGCTTATCGGTGTGTTTGCCAACGATATGGTAGAGGTGATTGACAAAGGTACGGTAATACTACGCGCACTCATGTGGTCGCTCATCGTGTTGGGCCCGCAGATGCTGGCCAACACAACAGTACAGGCCCTGGGCAAGGCAAAAGCTTCGCTGTTTCTTTCTATCGCAAGGCAAGGGTTGTTTTTTATCCCGCTTCTTTTTCTGTTAAACAACCTTTTTGCTTTTAACGGTTTAATCTACGCCCTGCCTCTTTCCGACGCGTTTACCTTGGCGCTGGCACTGGTTGTGCTGCGTATGATTTTGGTAAAAGAGGCAAAACGCGGTGAAGGCGCGGTGAAAACGAACTGACGTTATCGTAAACCCATAAAACCAGCAACAGGAGGACCCCCCTATGACAGACGGACTGATTCGGGTGGCGGCGGCCAGTTTGCCCGTACACCTTGGCTGCCCCGCCGCAAATGCAGAGGAACTGGTTGGCGCGGCCCGCTGTGCGGCCGAAGAGGGCACTGCGGTACTGGTTACCCCCGAACTGGGGCTTTGCGGCGCCAGCCTGGGCGATTTATTTTGCCAGCAAACCCTGCTGGAGGAAGCCCAGGCCGCCCTGGTACAAGTAGTGCGCCAAACGGCGGAACTGCCCCTGCTGATGACGGTGGGCTTACCCCTGCGTTTTATGGGCAAACGCTACAACTGCGCCGCAGTGGTGCAGGGGGGGCAGGTACTTGGTATCGTGCCAAAAACCTATCTTTCGGGGGCTTTGGGCCGGGAGGAAGGGCGGCAATTTGTAAGCGGCGAAGGGACAGGCGGATATATCGAACTGCCTTGGCTGGGCAAAATTCCGTTTGGGAACAAACTTTTGTTCCGCTGCAGCAACCTGCCGCTTTTAAGCATTGGCGTAGAGATTGGTGAGGACCTTTGGGCCCCAAACCCGCCCTCGGGCGCGCTTGTGGCAGCGGGCGCCAGCCTAATTTTATGCCCTGGCGCCCAAGCCGAGGGCGCCGGCCGGGCAGCCTACCGCCGCAGCCTTGTGTGCAGCAATACCGCGCGGCTGATAGCGGGCTATGCCTACGCCGGGGCGGGGGTTGGGGAATCCACCACCGACTGGGTATATGCCGGCCACTGCCTGCTTGCGGAAAACGGAAAACTGCTGGGCGAGGCCACGCCTTTTACTGACGAAATGGCACTGGCCGACGTGGATTTAGAACTTTTGCAGCAAGAGCGCTGCCGCCACAGCGCCTTTCCTGCGGCAGATGCCGAGGAATACCGGGAACTCAGCTTTGCTTTGGACCTTATACCGCCACAGAATCTACTGCGCCCCCTCTCTCCCCTGCCGTTTGTGCCAAAACCCGAGGAGCGGGACGAGCGCTGTGAAATGCTGCTGTGCCTGCAGGCGCAGGGGCTGCGCAAACGCCTAGAGCACACCGGGGCCAAAACCGTTCTTGTGGGTGTTTCGGGCGGGCTGGATAGCACCCTGGCCCTACTGGTTGCCAAGCGCGCCCTGGGCTTATTGGGCCGGGCACAAAGCGAATTATTGGCCGTAACCATGCCGGGTTTTGGCACCAGCGGCCGCACAAAAAACAATGCGCAGCGCTTGTGCAACGCCCTGGGTGTACCGATGAAAACAATCGATATCACGGCCAGTGTGCGCAGCCATTTTGCCGATATTGGGCAGGCGGAGGCGAACCATGACGTCACCTACGAAAATGCCCAGGCCCGTATGCGCACCCTGGTGCTGATGGACCTTGCCAACCAGTGCGGGGGGCTGGTGGTGGGCACGGGGGATCTTTCGGAACTGGCGCTGGGCTGGGCCACCTATAACGGCGACCATATGAGCATGTACGGCGTGAACGCCGCCGTGCCCAAAACCCTGCTACGCGCCCTTGTGGCCCATGAGGCGGCGCTAAAACCCGCCCTGGCCGAGGTGCTAAAGGATGTTTTAAACACCCCCGTAAGCCCCGAGTTATTGCCCCTGGACGAAGGGGAAATAAGCCAGCAGACCGAACAAATTGTGGGGCCTTATGAACTACATGATTTCTTTTTATTCTACCTGCTGCGCTATGGGTTCAGGCCGGGCAAAATTTACTGTTACGCGCAAAACGCTTTTGCCGGGCGCTACACGCCCGCCGATATACTGCACTGGATGAAGATTTTCTACACCCGCTTTTTTGCCCAGCAATTTAAGCGCAACTGCTTGCCCGATGGCCCCGCCCTTGGTTCGGTGGGGCTTTCGCCCCGCGGTGGCTGGCAGATGCCCAGTGACGCACAAAACGACGCCTGGATGGATGAAATAGAGAGATTGACCGACGATAACACGTGCCAGCCTGTGTAATTTTTATGACAATTGACGGCAAAACTTGCAGTTTTGTTTTGCCACACGTATACTGTTAATGATTGTTTTTTACTTTGAATTGGCAAACCAACACATGCGAATTTTCAAAGACCCCGGCACAGGCAAGGGGCAGAGAGGCGGGCTATGGCAGCTATTATCAGGACCGAGGGCCTGCGTAAGGTATACCGCGTGGGCGAGGAAAAAGTTGTGGCCCTGGGCGGAATTGACCTCAGCGTTGAAAAAGGGGAAATTTGCTGCATCATTGGCACTTCCGGCAGTGGAAAATCCACCCTTTTGAACATGCTGGCCGGCCTTGAAAAACCCAGCAAAGGCCTTGTGGTGATTGCGGGCAAAAAAATTTCACAGATGGATGAAAACCAACTGGCAAATTTCCGCCAGCAGCATCTGGGGTTTATCTTTCAAAGTTACAACCTGCTGCCCCAGCTAACCGCCACCGAAAATGTGGCCCTGCCCCTGATGTTTGCGGGTGCCAGCCGGGCAAAACGTATGGCCCGCGCCAAACAGGAACTGGCCGGTATGGGCCTTGCCACCCGCGCAGACCATAAACCCACCGAGATGAGCGGCGGCCAACAGCAGCGCGTGGGCATCGCCCGTGCCTTTGTTACCAGCCCTGCGGTTATCTTTGCCGATGAGCCCACCGGCAACCTGGACTCTCACACAACCAAGCAGGTACTAAAAACCATGATAGAACGCGCGAGCACTCATAACATCACCTTTGTTATGGTAACGCATGAGCGGGAACTTTCTGGCATTGGAGACCGCATTGTAACCCTGCAAGACGGCCATGTGGTAAGCAATGTGTTGCTGGACGATGAGACCAAAACGGCAAATAGAAAGCTATTATTTGAAGATGAGGCCTAATTCACCAACAAAAATCGTATAATTCCACATTATCTTTTAAAGTATTTGGAGGGTTCACAGGGATGAAAACCAAACGGAAGCTGGCCTTGGCGGCGGCATTTTTATTGGTACTTACAAGTTTGATGAGTTTTGGCGGGCTTACCGCCATTGCCGGGGAGGCGCAGCCTGCGGCGGATGCGGGCAATGCCATAAGCAGCGCAAATGGCGGTAGTAGTGAACAAGGCACTGGCAACGGGGGTAGCAGCGGCAGCGGCAGCAGTAGCAGTTCCCAGCCACCCGCCAACACCGGTGGGCTAGAGGTTGCCTCTTACCGCACCCATGTTGCGGGCACTGAGATCTCCCAAATTACACCGGGCATGAGGTTTAGTTTGGAGCTGCGCCTGCACGACACCCGCCTGAAGGATTTCCCCTACGGGGTGCCCCGGCCGCGTGGCAAGATGAACACCTCCTCTTTTACCCCGGCCGAGCCCAACAGCGTGGCCTACCCCCGCAACCTGGAGCAGACCGCCACAGGTTTTGACTATACCTTGGAATTTGTAGCCGTGTATTCGGGCAAAGGCAACACCTTCCAGGCCGACATTTACTACGAAGACCAGTACGGCAACATCGCTCCGCTCACCAAAATCACCCTCGACCTCAACACCGCAGTGGAAACCCCTTCCAGTTCCTCTGGCAGCGACACCAGCACCGTTGTAAAGGGAACCGGCTTTGCATTAAAGGAGGCCACTTATGGCGATAGCAGTGTGGTGGCCGGCAAGGAATTTGAACTAAAAATTACCATGTTGGCTACCAATGGCACAGACAGCATTGAAAATGTAAGCGCCACCCTATTGCCCGATAAAGAGTTCACCCTCGCTTCGGGCGTATCCACCATCTATTATGGCACGGCCACCCCCGGCCAAAACATTCCCCTTGTTTTTGAAATGAAAGCGGCGGCCGACGCCAAAGACGGCAGTTATAAGGTGGGTCTTAAATTACAGGGGGTCTCCTCCAAAACGGGCAGCGAAGTAACCACCGAGGTATCCCTGAGCATCCCCATCACTCAGGCCGACCGTCTGGTGATTAGCAACGTTACCCTGCCCGATTTTATCAACGCCGGTATGGAGGATGGCACCGGCCACGCCTCCATCAATCTTGTAAATATGGGTAAAAGTGAAATATCCAACGTGATGGTGGATATTGTGGGCGAGGGCATCTATACCAGCGAGGGCAAAACCTACCTTGGCACCTTTACGCCCGGCACCCAAAATTCAGCCGATTTTACCGTGATGGGCGACACCCCCGGCCAGTACGATGCCGAGGTGGTGGTTACTTATGAGAACGCGCGGGGCGAGAGCCACGAACTGCGGGAAGCATTCAGCGTAGAGGTGGGCGAGGCCCCCATGCCCATGCCCGATACCTCCATGATGCCCGACATGCCCGAAAGTACCGGAATGCCGGTTTGGGGCTGGTTGCTGATTGGCCTTGGCGTTGTGGCGGCTGCCATTGCGGCGGTAAGCATTGTAATGAAAAAGCGCAAACATGCCCGAGATGCCGCCCTGGAGGACGACGACGATGCGGATATCTGATCTGTTCCGGTTTAGCACCGATAACCTTCGCCGCCGCAAGGGCCGCACCATCCTTACCATCATTGGCGTTGTGGTGGGGGTGTGCGCCATTGTGGTTATGGTATCGCTGGGCATTGCAGTTAGCCGCGCCACTGAAGACATGCTGCAAGACTGGGGAGATTTGCGCACCATTACGGCAAACCGTTATGGTGCCAAGGTGGGTACTCCCCCGCTGGACGATGCCATGGTACAGCAATTTAAAGATATGCCAAATGTTATTGCCGCCACCCCAATGTATCAAAGCCAGCAACTTTCAGGGAAGATGGTGGCGGGCAGCGGAGGCAAATATGCCTCTGAGCACACCTGGCTGATTGGTATGGATGCCGCCTCGATTGAGGCCATGGGGTATGACCTCATAGCTGGGCGTTACCTAAGCCCCAATGTCTCCACCAGTTCAGACCGTATAGAGGTGATGGTGGGGGCAAACACCATATTTGATTTTGTGGACACCCGTAAAAGCCCAACTAACCCAAAGCGCCAAAAACAGCCCAATTACCCAAGTTATGAAGAAGGGGGCGCCAATGCCGCCCCCACAAACCTGCCCAAATATGATGAAAATGGAAAACTGTTAAACCCAGAGGAATTTTTCTTCGACATCATGAACACCCCCCTTACCTACCGTATGAATTACGGTACTGATGAAACCACAGGCGAAGCCAAGTACAAGGAATATGAAATTGTGGTGGTTGGCATGCTGTACAACCAGGATTATATGGTGAATAATGGTGTGATATTACCCATGGAAAGCGTGAAAAAGCTGGAAAAAGACTACAAACGCCTCAGTGGGAACAAGAATTCTTCCCAGGGCGGTGGAGGGTTCGCTATAATGGGAGGTATGGAGGGCGGCAGTGGAGAAGCCACTGTGGAAGTGCCGGGTTACGATATGGTTTACGTAAAGGTGGATGACGTAAACAACATGGCTGATGTAGAAAAAGCCATAATGGATACCGGCTATCAAATTTTTTCCATGAGCCAAATGCGCGAACAGATGCAGGGCCAGGTGGCCCAAACCCAGGTGATGCTGGGTAGTTTGGCCGCTGTTTCCCTTT
Source organism: uncultured Oscillospiraceae bacterium (assembly GCA_964550985.1). Lineage (GTDB taxonomy): Bacteria > Bacillota > Clostridia > Oscillospirales > Ruminococcaceae > JAAYCI01. The sequence continues at coordinate 11,587 of CAZKBM010000064.1, read as the reverse complement.
TTGTGGCCGCCCTGAACATTGCAAACACCATGACCATGGCCATTTATGAGCGTACGCGTGAAATTGGTGTTATGAAGGTGCTGGGCTGCCGGCTCTCCAACATTCGCACCCTGTTTTTAATCGAATCGGGCGCTATTGGTCTTTTGGGGGGCATTATTGGGGTTGCCATCAGTTTTATGCTAAGCGCCACGCTGAACTATCTGCCGCAGATATTGGCCTGGCTGGGCATTTCGTCCAGCATCAATGTGGCCGCTCTGTTCGGCATGGGCGATATGATGAGTTCCCCCGATATGAAAATCTCCATCATACAGCCCTGGCTGGTACTTTTGGCACTGTGTTTTGCTACCGTGGTTGGGCTGGTTTCGGGCATAGCCCCGGCCGGCCGGGCGGTTAAAATATCCTCGCTGGAGGCCATTCGCCACGAGTAATGTTTTTACTTGGCCTGTTTTCCCTTTGAACAGGAAGGCCTTTTGTGCTATACTGCCTTATAGAAAACACTGCTGGGGGTAGGCCTTATGTCAAGAATTATGTTCCGTGGTATTTTGGCCATTGGGGCCGCACTGGTTGCCATTGGCGTTTTGGTGGGTGGCACCCCGGGCCTGGTTTTGGATATCGTTGGTATTTTAGCGGTTTCCTTGGCTTATATCGCCTATAGGCGCAGCTACAACAAACAGCAGTAAGGGTAAAAAGTGGCCTTCCGTGAATAACGGAAGGCTATTTTGAGTATTATGTACACTGGTGTATTGGGTTAAAGGGGGGATTATACACGATGAAAAGGGAACATTTTTCTTCACGCCTGGGGTTCATCCTCACCAGTGCGGGCTGCTCCATCGGCCTTGGCAATATCTGGCGCTTCCCCTACATAACCGGCCAGTACGGCGGGGCCGCTTTTGTGCTCATCTATCTATTTTTTTTGCTGGTGCTGGGTATGCCCATTGTGGTGATGGAGTTTGCCGTAGGGCGGGCCAGCCAGCGCAGCGTGGCAAGCTCGTTTGAAGCGCTGGAGCCCAAAGGCAGCAAGTGGCATTGGTACAAGTATTTTGCCATGGCAGGCAACTATTTGCTGATGATGTTTTATACCGTTATCAGCGGCTGGATGCTCTATTATTTTGTTGAGATGACAAAAGGCACCTTCCACGGCCTTAGCACAGACGAGGTGACGGGTGTGTTCACCTCCCTATTGGGCCGCCCGGGTATTATGAGCCTGTGCATGGCCGCCATTGTGGTTTTTTCATTTTTGGTGTGCAGTTTTGGGCTGCAAAAAGGCGTAGAGCGCGTAACAAAATGGATGATGTTACTGCTGCTGGGGTTGCTGGTTATTTTGGCGGTACGTTCGGCCACACTGCCCGGCGCGGCCGAGGGGCTACGCTACTACCTGTTGCCCAATTTTGGCCTCATTCTGGACATCGGCCTGCAGGAGTGTATTTTTGCGGCTCTGGGGCAGGCATTTTTTACGCTCTCTATTGGCATTGGGGCCCTTTCCATCTTTGGAAGCCGCGTTGGGAAAGAACGTTCCCTCACAGGTGAAGCACTGTATATCGGCGGGCTGGATACCGCTGTGGCGCTGATGGCGGGGCTCATCATCTTCCCCGCCTGTTTCAGTTTTGGCGTCCAGCCAGATAGCGGGCCCAACCTCATCTTCCTTACCCTGCCCGGCATCTTTAACTCCATGAGCGGCGGGCGGCTTTGGGGCAGTTTGTTCTTTTTGTTTATGCTGTTTGCCGCCCTTTCCACCGTGATAGCGGTATTTGAAAATATCATCACCTTTCTTACCGACCTAACGGGGTGCAGCCGCAAAAAATCGGTACTCATCAATTTGGGTCTCATCTTTGTCCTATCTTTGCCCTGTGTGCTCGGTTTTAACCTTTGGCAGGGTTTCCAGCCATTGGGCGCCGGTACAAACGTGCTGGATCTAGAAGATTTTATCCTCAGCAGCAACCTGTTACCCTTGGGCAGCCTGGTATTTTTGCTGTTTTGTACCTTGCGCTACGGCTGGGGCTGGCAAAATTTTATACACGAAGCCGACAGCGGCAAAGGCCTGCGCTTTCCCAAGTTTGCCAAGGGGTATTTTACCTATATTTTGCCCCTGATTATTTTGGTGATATTTTTAAACGGGTATTTTGCCCTGTTTTTTACAGCAAATTAACAAACAGTAGCGCATAAATATGGGATAAATCAGGCGCTGCATAACAGTTTCTACTCTGCGGGTTCATTTATTGATACATTTAAGGAGCAAGCCATGCTTTTACAGCCCGGCGCCAAACGCCTGATGATTTTTGCCTATCACGACCCAGGCGGCGTGGTAGACGATTATGTTGTTTATCTGCTAAGCCAGATGCGCCGCCGCTGCGCCGAACAGTGGGCCGTAATAAACGGGGAAATAAGCCCGGAGGCCGAAGAAAAAATACGTCCCTATTGTGATGAAATCATTTACCGCCCAAACCAGGGCTTTGATGTAAGTGCTTACAAAGAGGCATTTTTAGGGCTGGAAAACCCGGAGAATTACGAGGAAATTCTGTTTTATAACCAAACTATTTTTGGCCCGGTTTGCCCGCTGGAACCCATGTTTGCCGAAATGGACGCCCGCGACCTGGATTTTTGGGGACTTACCCGCCATAAAGGTGCGCACACCGCCAGTTGGGATAACAGCGCCTGCATTGCACCGCACCTGCAAAGCTTCTTTTTTGCCGTGCGCAAAAGCCTGTTTTTGCAGGCCGAGTTTACGGAATATTGGCGGAAGCTACCCCCCATAGAGGGCTATTGGGACGCCGTAGGCAAACATGAGGTGGTATTTACCAGCCATTTTGAAAAACTGGGCTACCACTGGCAGGCTTATTTGTGCACCGAGGACCTGGAAGCCTACAATGACTACCCCCTGATGGGGATGCCCACCGAACTGTTACAGCGTGGCTGCCCTTTTATCAAGCGCAAAAGTTTTTTGTGCGGCCGCCATAGCTACAGCACGGTGCCACAGGGCGCTGCACCCCGCCAGTTGTACAATTGGCTTATGCAAAACCCGCGGTATCCCCTTCGTTACATCACACAAAACCTGTTGCGCACGGCTGCGCCTGCCCAGCTGCGAGATATCCTCACCCTTTATTTCCCCTTGCCGCAGGGCAATACTGCAGACTCAGGAAGCCAAAACACTGCCGCTGTGCTTTGGTTTGCCCAGCACCCTATGGCTGAAATTTTGCTAAGGGCTGCGCAAAACCTACCTGCACACACTGCCCTGTTTTGCCTTTTTGCCACGGCCGAACTGGAAGAGGAATTTGGGCCACAGCTACCCAAGTGGGCCACCTGCTGTAAAACCGGCATCCATGGGTTTTGGCATCTGTTCGGCCCCCTATGGGAGGAATTGGCCCCGTTTACCTATTTGCTCTACCTCAGCAATGGCCTTCCCCTTTTGCTGGATGAATTTGCCGACGAGACCAGCCTGGAAACGGCCATAGAGTGCCTTGCCCCAGAGGGCTGCTTGGCTTTGTTAAACCAGCATCCGGCCCTTGGGCTTTTGGTGCCCCCTACCCCACTGCACCAGGAGAACCTCTCCCTGGGCCTTAATTGGCCAAGGGTTGCAAGTGAACTGAAGCCAAACCTGGAAGCTGCGGGTTTTCACCTCCCCCTGGGAGAGGACGGCCCTGGTTTTGCCCTGCGCGGGGGGATGTTTTTTGCCCGTTTGGCGGCGGTTGCCCCGCTGGCGCGTTTTGCCTATGAGGAGGGGCATTTTACCGGGGAATACCCCGGTTTTGAGTACCTGCCCCCCCTGGCCGCCCAAAGCGGCGGATGGCTAACGGCAACAGCCTGCCGTTTTGAAACCGCTGCAAACCTTTGGGAGAATAGCCGGGTACTGCTGCGGGACATGACGGCCAAGTGGGCCACCGCGCGGATGCGCCGAAGTGACCAACTGCTTTTTCGCCAGCAGGCCATTTTGGATTTTTACCACGAGCGCCGCCACCAAATGACCTTGGAACAGGCCTTTGCCGCTAAACTGAGTATGAGGCAAAAAATATGGATCTGCCTGCAAATTTTGGTAAAACCCGAAACCTTTGAAAAGTGGCATAAAACCAACGAGAATTTGCCCGCCCTGCCACCAGACGAACTGGAGTAAAGCAGTATTTTTTGCTATAGCCAACCCAAATTTTATGGCTTTATTTTCACGCCATTTTTTACAAAGTAAAAAACACGGCAACCCTGTAAAAAGCAAAAGGGCCGCCGTGTTTTTCCTGTTTTGTATAAAGCCGCTACACAATCCCCATAAAATATTCCACGCCTATGGCAACCACCACCACCAAGGCCGAAATAATCAGCCCATGAACCATGGGGCGGATACCGGATTTTTTTAGTTCGCCAAAATTGGTGTTTAAGCCTATGGCGGCAAGCGCCGCCACCATCAAAAATTTGCTCAGTTCTTTCATGCCGCCCGATACAGCCACAGGGATAAAGCCCACGCTGTTTATGATGGCCAGCAACACAAAAAACACAATAAACCAAGGGAATATTTTGGAAAACTTCACATTGGCCTTAATGCTATCTCCACTTTTGCCGCTAACCAGGGCGGCCTTACGTTTTTGGCGGATGTTGATCCAGGCAAAAACCAGCACCGTGGGAATAATGGAAAGGGTGCGGGTAAGTTTTACCATGGTGGCAAAATCGCCCGCCGCCTCGGAAAAGGCGTAGCCTGCCGCCACCACGCTGGAGGTATCGTTTACAGCGGTGCCCGCCCAAAGTCCATAGGCCATGTCGCTAAGCCCCAGGGCACGGCCCATAATGGGGAAAAGCACAATCATGGCCATATCGAACAAAAAGGTGGCGCTCATGGCATAGGCAATGTCTTTATCCTCGGCATCAATCACCGGGGCCATGGCCGCAATGGCCGAGCCACCGCAAATACCCGTACCGGCGGAAATCATGTTGGAAAGCTTCCAATCCAGCCCCAGGGCGCGGCCCACAAAATGCCCCACCCCAAAACAGGTTAACAGGGTAAATACCATAACCACCAGCGAGAGGCGCCCAACCTGCAAAATGGTGCCAATGCTAAGCGAGCCCCCCAAAAGAATAATGGCAAATTTTAATATCTTTTTGGAAGTAAAACCAATGCCCGGCCGGGTAATATCGTTTGGGGCCCAAAACTGATGTACCAGCATTCCCAAAAATAAGGCGATAACCGAACCGCCGATTAAAGGGATAGGCATCAAACCCTCTAAAAACCGGGCTACCACCGCCAAAACCAAGGCCAGGCCAAAGCCTGGCAGAATACGAATTGCAGCTTTCAAGCTGTCTCCCCCTCACACCTTTACTACCCTTACTATACCGCAGCCATTGAATAATTACAAATTATAATATTTTATTATTCATAAATAATTGTTATACTATAAGCTGTAGATTCAATCAGTAGGAGGCGCCGGCCATGCTTGACCCAAAGCTAAACACCTTTTTAAAAGTGGTGGAACTGGGCAGTTATACAGCCGCAGCGGGGGCTTTACACCTCACCCAGCCCGCAGTGAGCCAGCACATACAAAAGCTGGAGGAAAATTATGGTTGCCAGTTTTTCACCATGGAGGGACGGGCCATTCGGCTTACGCAAAATGGCAAACGCTTTTTGCACTATGCTCGCATGCAGCAATCCAACGAGGCGCAGCTGATACGCCAACTGCAAAGCAACCATAAGCCACTGCGCTTGGGCAGCACCCTCTCCATTGCCGATTACTACCTGCCCAGCCTGCTTGCGGGACATGCCGGCAGGCAAAACAGCACCTTGCAGGTTAAGGTGGCAAATACGGGCGCGCTGCTTAATTTACTGTTGCAGTGTGAACTGGACGCGGCTTTTATAGAAGGCATTTTTGACCGCAGCCTTTTTGAGGCGGAGGTATTTGAAAATGCCCGGTTTGTGCCCATAGCCGCCGCAAATCACCCCTTGGCAGGGCGGCGTGTCACTCTGGCTGCGCTTCACCCCTATCCCCTTATTTTGCGGGAACCGGGCTCTGGCACACGCGCCATACTGGAAAGCTTCCTTGCGCAGCAAAACGACACTGTAGATTCCTTTGCAAAGCTATGGGAGGTGGGCAGCTTTTTACTCATCAAACAGCTTTTGGAAGAATCTTCGGCCCTTTCTTTTATGTATGAGGCCGTAGCGGCCAAAGAAGTGGCGCAAAAGCGGCTGGTACAACTGGAGGTGCAAAACTTCCGCGTAGCACATCCCCTACACTACGTGTATTTAAAAAACAGTGTAGAAAAAGAAAACATCACCCATTTTTACACAGGATGCCGTTTTGGCACCGTATCATCCAGCCTGTAGCAAGGCCTATAATATTTTTTCATTTGCCACACTTTTTACACGCTGTCTTTTCACGAAATTGTGCTATAATAAATGAGAAAACCTGAAAAATGTCATTTTTTTATACCAGGCGGGGCCCTTGGCCCACGCCCTTGGGGAGGCCTGTGTGCAAATCATAGCTATTTTTGCCATCTTTCTTGGCGCTTGTATCATGCTGGTAAGCATAGTGCAGTATTACCGCGCCCTTGTGCGTGTAAAAAGTTTAATCTATTCCGGCAAGGTGTTTTCCCGCTGGACGTATTTGCTGTGCATGGGTTTAATGTTTTTCTTCTTGGCCGGGTATATCATTATGGGGGTTTTATACCTCAATACCAGCCAATTTCAGCAGTCTGATTTATTGATTGCCGCCATTTTCTTTTTTGGGGCCATTTTTGTGTATATCGTCATCACGGTACAGGCACAGATGTCGCGTACTATTTCCACCAAAACCAATGAAATTGTACTGAGTTTGGTGAACGCCATGGAGGCAAAGGACCCGTATACAAGCGGGCACTCAGTACATGTTGCCAATTTAGCTATGTTGTTTTACAAATACCTACCAGTGCATTTACAGGCGCGCATCAGCCCCATAACACTAAAAGACGCCGCCATTTTGCACGATATTGGGAAAATAGGAATTTCCGACCAGATTTTGAATAAGCCCTCTCACCTCACCGAGGAAGAAATGGCAGTCATTCGCGAACATCCACGCATGGGCCAGCAGATTTTACAGGAGACCAGTTTTTCACAGTTGGGCGGAATTATCCTGGCCCACCACGAGCGGATGGACCAAAAGGGATACTACGGCATAGCGCCGCAAGATATTCCGCTAGAAAGCCGCATGATTGCCATTGTTGACACCTTTAGCGCCCTTTATTCTGACCGTGTTTACCGCCCCAAAAAAAGTTTTGCCGAAGCTACGGCGGAGCTTGGACGGGTGGCTGGCACACAGCTGGATAAAGAACTGGTGGAGGTATTTCTTTCCATTCCCGAGGACGAGATAAACGATGCCACCCAAAACCTTTTTGCCCCTGGATACGACGAATAACTCTAACCAAAAGCCGCCTGTACAGCGTGAACATGCTGTACAGGCGGCTTTCTTAATTCATGGTCTCTCTCACAAGCAATCCATTCAAGGGGTTTCCGGCTCCAAAACGCCCGCCTCTATCGCAGTTTCCTTTTTGGTCTTTTTTTCAGCTTCTTCTTTTTTGCCCTCTTTTTGGGCTTTTCCACCCTTTTTATCCCGGCGGTTATTTAGGCTAATCCACAGCGGGCCAGAGATACAGATGGTGGAGTACGCGCCCGAAACCATACCAATCATCATGGGGAAGGCAAAGGTAAAGATACTGTTTAGGTTATATACCAGCGCAAAGATGCACACACAGCCCAGCGCCGCCACCGTAGTGATGGTTGTATTTAAAGAGCGGGTCAGGCTTTGGTTGATGCTGAGGTTCATAAGCTGTGAAAAGGACATCTTTTTCCCATAAAGGCCCCTATTTTCCCGCACACGGTCATAGATGACGACGGTGTCGTTGATGGAGTAGCCCAAAATGGTAAGCAGCGCCGCAATAAAGTTGCCGTTTAAGGGAATGCGCAAAACCACAAAGATGCCGTAGATGATGACCAGATCGTGCAGAAGGCCCACAATGGCCGTAAAGCCGCCCATCCAGCCGCCTATATTACGGAAGCGAATGCCGATGTACACCAGGATGAGCAAGGCCGCGGCCAGCACGGCCACCACACATTTCAGCAGGAAGGCATTACCTATGCCTGCATCCACATTGTTTACTTCTAACTGTTCAAAGGTATTGTCTGGCAGTTGTTCTTGCAGCCCGGCGGAAAGTTTTTCCAGCGCGGCCGCATCCACCGTTTTGTTGCCCGGCATGGTGATGGTTAGGGTATAGCCGCCGGAGGTTGGGTCATCGCCCGTTTGCAGTGTGGCGCCGCTGCCAAGGCTTTCATCCACCAGCTTTTGGGCCGTATCCATCTCAAACTCGCCCTGGAAAGAATAGGTGATGATGGCGCCGCCGCTGAATTGAACGTCGAGCTTCACCCCAAATACCACGGTACAAATTAGAATGATGCCCATCAGCACCCCCGAGAAGGTGAAGAACTTTTTGCGGCTGCCAATGATATTCAGGTTCAGAGGGGCGGGTGCTTCTTTCCCCTCTTTCAGCCCGCCGTACCAAGTGGGTTTGCGCAGGGCTTTGAATTTAGAGAGGGAGTAGAGCAGCACACGGGAGAGAACCACGCCGAACACAAGGTTTAAGATAACGCCTATGAAGAGTGTATAGCCAAACGAGTAGATGGTGCCCGTTGTGGCCGGCCCAAAGGCAAAGAAGATGGGCCGCAATATCATGGCAAAGAAGTTATCTGAGGGGCCGAAGGCGCCCATGAGGATGGCCGCCACAATCAACACCGTCACGTTGCCGTCAATAACCGGCGCAAGCCCACGCTTGAAGCCCGAGCGTATGGCCGCATCCAGCTTTTTACCACTTCTAATTTCCTCTTTTATGCGTTCCGCCGTAATGACGTTTGCGTCCACCCCTATGCCTATGGAGAGGATGATACCCGCAATACCCGGCAGGGTAAGGGTAAAGCTGTTAAAAACCGAAAAATAGCCGGAGATACAGGCCAGGGCCCCCGCCATCTGCCCCAATAGGGCCAAGGTGGCCGTTGCTCCCGGCAGGCGGTAGGTGATAATCATGAAACAGGCAATCAGCAGAAACGCCACAATACCGGCCAATGTCATGGCGCGCAGAGACTGGCTGCCCAAAGTGGGGCTAATGGTGGAAAAGCTATCGGCCTTCAGGGCAAACGGCAGCGAGCCCGCGTTGATTTTATCGGCCAGCGCCTGGGCGCTTTTGGCGTCAAAATTACCGGTAATCACCGCCTCGGTACTGCTTATTTTTTCGTTTACCGAAGGCGCGCTGATCATTTGGTTATCCATCCAAATGGAGATGGAACCATTGGACTCTGCCAGGCGGCCGGTGGCCTCGGCAAACTTGGCCGAGCCATCTTTTGAAAGGGTTAACGACACGTAGTTTTCCGGGTCTCCATACTGGCTTAAGCGCCCGTATTGCGCTTTGGCCTGCACTACATCGGTGCCCTGTAAAATGACATTTTCTGCTGTTGTACCGGTGGGCTCACCTGTTGTTTGGTCGGTCTCATTCCCCTCGCGGAAGGTGAGCAGGGCCGTTGCGGCAAGTTCTTGTATGGCGGCCTCGGGGTTAAACTCCGTCTCCCCTACCTTCCAGGGAAAACGAAGGATGATACGGCTTTTGTTTACATCCTTGTAAATCTCGTAGTCTGTAATACCCAGCCCCACAAGCCGCTGCTCAATAACAGCCTGCGCCGCCGACATCTGGGTCTCGTTCGCCTCGGTTCCGTCGGCCGGCACAAAGGATACGTCCACCCCACCGCGGATATCAATACCAAAACGAATTTCGTCTACCCCTTTAACGATGGGCGTCACCGTGTCACCATAGCGGTTGCTGTACCCAAACACCGTGGTTACGGCAAACAGTAGGATGAAGATGGTAACGATAAAGAACCATATCTTCCCTTTTCTTTTCATGGCTTCCTCCAAAAATGAACCTGTGGCTAAGCCTGTTCGGCCCGTTTTTGCCCTACAGGCTGCCTGCATTTACAGGGCCCAACCAGCGCCCCAAAGCCCCAAGGGGCAGTATCACCTAATTTTGTAGCAGTTTTTCGGCGGCGGCCAGGCGGGCCGCAACACTTAGCAATTTGGCGGCTGTTTCCAGTTCTTCCATAGGCGGGAAAGAGGGCGCCACCCGGATATGCTCATCCTTCGGGTCAATTCCATAGGGATAGGCCGCACCCGCGGCCGTGGTAACCACCCCGGCCTGTTTGCACAAATCCACCACACGGGTAGCCGTGCCTTCCATCACATACAGGCTGATGAAATAGCCGCCTTTGGGGTTCGTCCAGCGGGCCACGCCACTGGCGGCAAGTTCGGTTTCAAAAATCTCCACCACTTTTTCAAACTTGGGGCGCAGAATGGCGGCATGCCTTTTCATGTGCTGGGCCATGCCCTCTTTTTTCAAATACCGCACATGGTGTAACTGGTTTACTTTATCGGGCCCAATGAGCATGGAGGACATATACTTGACATACTGTTTTACCACCGATTCACTGGCCGCCAGCGCCGCAACACCCGAGCCCGCAAAGGTGATTTTGCTGGTGGAGCAGAAGGTGACAGGGCGGTCCTCATGCCCTGCTGTGCGGCAGGCCTCCAGAATATTGGGCACCGAGTAAACGGTATCGGTAAGGTGGTGGAAGCCATAGGCATTATCCCACATAATTTTAAAATCAGGCGCGCCGGTGTACATATTGGCCATGCGCTGCACCGTTTCGGCCGAGTAGACATAGCCGTCGGGGTTTGAATAAACTGGCACACACCATACGCCCTTTACGCTTGGGTCCTTGGCAAGATCCTCCATCACTTCCATATCGGGGCCGGTTTCGGTCATGGGCACCATCACCAGTTCAAAACCGAACACCTCGGTAACGCGGAAGTGGCGGTCATACCCCGGCACCGGGCAAAGAAATTTCAGGTTTTTTTCGTCTTTCCAGGGGCCATTGCCGCCTGTAAAGCCAAATTTCCAGCCCAGGTCAATAATCTGGTACATCATCTGCAAGGTGGCGTTCCCGCCTACAATGGTCTCGCCCGGTTTCACTCCCAAAAGTTCGGCAAAATATTCCCGCGCTTCGGGCAGCCCTTCAAAATTACCGTAGTTCCGGGCATCCACGCCCGTGCTGTCTTTGTAGTCTTTATTCTCAAAAAGCCCCAAGGAGAGGTCCAACTGGTTTACCGCGGGCTTCCCGCGGGACATATCCAGCTTTAAGCCAAGGGCCTTATAGCGTTCCCATTCAGCCTGCAAGTTCTCTTTTTCTTTTTGCAGCGCGGCTTTATCCATTTGTTTATAGTCACTCATCGCACTTTCCCCCCATTATTTTATTGCAAAGCCAGCCCTCTACCTCCAACTTTACAACATACAAAAAACATTTATCTGCACAGGCACTAAAATATTATAATATAGATGCTGGCATAAAACAAGTTTTTTTATCTTGACAAGCCGCCCTGTTTTCCTTTAATATGGAAAAGGCGAGTAACGCTATGGAGAAGTGGCTGAGCTGGTCGAAGGCGCACGACTGGAAATCGTGTAGGCCCCTTAAAGGTCTCGAGGGTTCGAATCCCTCCTTCTCCGCCATAATTAGTTGGTAAAAAGGATGTCCTGCGGTGAAAACCGCAGG
>CAZKBM010000063.1:0-18669 GCA_964550985.1 uncultured Oscillospiraceae bacterium | reverse complement strand
CAGTTCCCGGTTAATGAAAATTTCGCCCTCGCTCACGCCGTCCATACAAGACCCCCTCCTAGCCTTGGCCGCCATTTGCTTTTTGCCCTGTATCTTATCATTCACCTTACAAACACCAGATCATCCAGCATTCCCTCCAGTGTGGCAGGGCCAATGCCGTTTACCAAAAGCAGGTCGTCAGGTTTGGCAAAGGGGCCGTTTGCCTCGCGGTATTCCACAATGGCGCGGGCCTTTTTGGGCCCAATACCCGGCAGTGCGGTAAGTTCCTCTGCCGTTGCGTGGTTAATATCCACCCCTTCCAGCGCCTTTTCAAAAAAGGGGGCTGCGTTTTGGGGGGCATAACCGGGCTGCCACAGCGGTGGATACCAATACAGCGCAACCATGGCAAGCAGCGCAAAGGCCAGCGGCAGGCAAACCGCCGGGTGTAAAAATCGGTTTTTCCGCTTCATAAAATCAAGGTTATCCATAGCGCTTCACCAGTTCGTACAAAAACTGGCCCACCCCGCCCTCGTTGTTGCTCTGGCAAATTTCATCCGCCTGCAGGCGCACATCGGCAGGGGCATTGCTAACCGCTACGGCCCTGCCCGCAAAGGCCATCATCTCCAGGTCGTTGTAATAATCCCCAATTACAATGGTGTTCTCGGGGCTAATGCCCTGCCCCGCGCAGTACTCCCGCAGCGCACTGCCCTTTGAAATACCCTGCGGCATAATTTCAAAATAGATGGGGGCGGTGTGAACAAAGTATACACCGGGGAAAAGTTTTTCCTCTGCGTATAATTCCATATCCTCAATCATCTCGGGGGAGGCTGCAAATAAAATTTTGTTCCAGTCGGGGGGTAAATCTTCAAAAGGCCGCGCCACCACGCTCAGCCCCTCGGTGTCAATTAAAATTTGCGCATAGGAGGAAGCCTGCACCTGATAACAGCGGAAATCGGCCGCAAACACCATGGCGCCCGCCTTGGGAAAGCGCTCGCAAAACTCTTGCAGCGCCTTTTTGGCAATTAGCTTTGGTAAAGTAAGGTTCTTTAGGGCTTTTTCTTCCTTAAAATTATAAATAATGGTGCCGTTGTTTGCAATAACAGGCGCCAGCAGGGGCAAAAGTTCCCCATAGCGCGAAACCGATTCAACCCCCCTGCCAGTGGCCAAAGTAAAGCGCCCACCCAGCGAGGTAAACAGCCGAATACTCTCCAGCGTGCTGGGCAGCAGTGCTTTGTCATCGGTCAGCAGGGTTCCGTCCATGTCTGAAACAACTAATATGTCTTTGATCGACTGAATCATATCACGCCTAATCCTCTAATTTTGTTGGGTTTTGGTTAAATATAGAACAAATTTTGTAAAATATTCGGGCAGGGGGCTTTCAAAGTGCAAAAATTGGCCGCTGGCCGGGTGTACAAAGCCAAGCACCCCTGCATGAAGGCATTGGCCCCGCAGCTCGGATATCACCTTTTTGGGGCCATATACGGCATCGCCCGCAAGGGGGTGCCCAAGGCTTGCCATGTGCACCCGTATTTGGTGGGTACGCCCGGTTTGCAGCCGCAGTTCCAGGTGGCTAAAACCGGGGTATTCGGCCAGTACCTTATAAAATGTCACCGCCTGTTTGGCCCCCTCTTTTTGGGATACCGCCATCTTTTTGCGGTCCTTGGGGCTGCGGCCTATGGGGGCGTCTATCTGTCCCTCACCCTCTTTAAAATGCCCATACACCATGGCCTGATATTTCCGCTCCAGGCTGTGGCAGGCAAACTGCTGGGAGAGGGCTGCGTGGGCCGCGTCATTTTTTGCCACCACCAACAGGCCGCTGGTGTCCTTATCAATGCGGTGCACGATGCCGGGGCGCATCTCGCCCCCAATGCCCGAAAGGCCCCCCTTGCAGTGGTGCAATAGGGCGTTTACCAAGGTGCCCCCATCGTGCCCGGCGGCGGGGTGCACCACCATGCCCTTGGGTTTATTCACCACCAGCAGGTGTTCGTCCTCATACGCCACATCCAGCGGTATATCCTCGGGCTCCAGGGGGCTCTCCTTCGGGGGTGGTATGGTTAGTGAAAGGCGGTCCCCCTCACAGAGCAGGCGGCTTTTGGGGGGCGTCTTCCCATTCAGCAGCACGTTCCCTTCTTCCAGCAGGCGCTGTACCACCGCGCGCGATAAAGTACAGCGTGCGGACAAAAAGCGGTCCAGCCGCAGCCCTGCATCCTCGGCCGCCACCAGTACCTCAATTGCTTCCATGGCCCGCTTCCTGTTTTTCGGGGCCTTTGGGGCCGTTAGGGTCGTTGGGTGCTTTGGGGTCGTTGGGTGCTTTGGGGTCGTTAGGGGTTTCGGCATTTTCGGCGGCCTCGGCTGTGCCACCTGGCGCTCTGGCCCCGTCCTCGGCATCCGCCTTTATCTCTGTCTTAAAGGCGGGGGGGGCTCCTACGCCTGCGCCTTCCCCTTCCCCTTCCTCGCCCACTTCCGCCCCCTGCCCTGTTCCGGCAAGCTTTTCGGCTTCCCTCTGCTTTTTGCCGCGCAGTTCCCCACGTATTACGGCAATGAACAAAAGGGCAAAACCCACACAGATAAAGATATCGGCCAGGTTGAACACGGCAAAATTGATAAACAGCAAGTTGATATAGTCCACCACATAGCCCTGGGCAATGCGGTCGATGAGGTTGCCCACACCGCCCGCCAAAATCAGCACCAGGGAGAGGTACTCCATTTTGTCCTTGGGGCGGCGGAACAATAGGATATAGGCCACAACGGCCAGGGCAATGCCCGTTACAATGATGAGAAGGGGCTGGCGGCCTGCCAAAAGGTTAAACGAAGCGCCCGTGTTTTCGATATAGTGCCACTCAAATACGCCGGGGATGGCAGGGTGGCTGCCCAAGGGCATCAGCCACTGCACCGCCAGGTATTTCACCAATTGGTCAAGCCCTATTAAGGCGAGGCATAGTATAATACTAAATAACAAAAGCGTCCTCCTATGGTTCCTTTTCTACGGTAAAGCCAGCGGCCTTGCCATACAGCGATGCGCAAAGCCGGGGCTTTGCGCATCGGGTCCTATCCTGTTTTACATCTCTTGTAAAATATGGGCGCAGCGCGCGCACACGCCGGGGTGTGCAGGGCTCTCATTCACGGTTTCCCGGTATTGCCAGCAACGCTCGCACTTTTCGCCTGCGGCGTGTTTCACCGAAACCAGCAACCCTTCCACCTCTCCGGCTTCACCCTCGCCGCCCTCTGCGGCCTCCACCTGCGAGACAATTAAAATGTCCGCCAGTTCCTCACATCTCTCGCTGACAAAGGCGTGTAACTCACCCGTACAGTGCAATACCACCGCCGCCTCCAGCGAAGAGCCTATCTCTTTAGCCGCGCGGGCATTTTCCAGCACTTTTTTAACGTCGGCATTGATGGCAATCATTTTCGCCCACTTCTCCTCCTCGGCCGCGCTAAGGGTATAGACGCCGGGGAGAGGGATGTCATGCATCACGGCGTATTTTTGCTTGCCGGTAAAACCGGGTATTGCCTCCCAAATCTCTTGGGCGGTAAAAGCCAAAATGGGGGCCAGCATCTCGGTTAAGGCCACCAAAATGCGGAACATCGCCGTTTGGGCGGCACGGCGCTTCACGCTGTTCGCCCCGTTTATGTACAGCCTGTCCTTTACAATATCCAGGTAGAAGTTCGACATGCTTACCACGCAGAAGCGGTGCAAGCTGTGGTAAACACGGTGAAAATCAAAGCTATCGTACCCTTCGCGGGCCACGGCCACCAGTTTATCCAGCTCGGCCAGTGCCCAGCGGTCCAGTTCCAGCAGTTCCTCATCCTTCACACAGTGCCTGTCAGGGTCAAAATCATACAGGTTGCCCAGTATAAAACGTGCGGTATTACGCACCTTCCGGTAACCTTCCGAAAGCTGTTTTACTATCTCTTTGCCAATGCGCATATCGGCGTGGTAGTCGGCCGCGGCCACCCAAAGGCGGATGATATCCGCGCCATAATCCCGTATAATCTCCTCAGGCTCCACTCCATTACCCAAAGATTTACTCATCTTGCGGCCTTCGCCGTCTACCACCCAGCCCGCACTTACAACGGTTTTGTAGGGCGCCGTGCCCCTTGTGGCCACGGCTGTTAACAGCGAGGACTGGAACCACCCGCGGAACTGGTCGCTGCCCTCGATGTACAAATCGGCCGGCCAGTGGTGGTCCTTCCATTTTTCCAGCACATAGGCGTGGGAAGAACCCGAATCAAACCACACGTCCATGGTGTCTTTCTCTTTGCGCCAGTGGCTGCCGCCGCAGTGTTTGCATTTGTATCCGGCGGGCAAAATTTCCTCGGCCGTATATTTAAACCAGGCGTTGGAACCCTCTTTTGCAAACAGTTCCTTTACGGCGTTTATGGTGTCGTCGTCAATCACATATTTTACGCAGTCCTCACAGTAGAACACCGGAATGGGCATTCCCCACAGCCTCTGGCGGGAGATGGTCCAGTCGGCGCGGTCTCGCACCATGCCCAGCATTCTGTCTTTGCCCCACTCGGGCACCCACCGCACCTCTTCGGTGGCCTTGTATGTGTCGGCGCGGAAATCCTCTACCGAGCAAAACCATTGCTCGGTAGCGCGGTATAAAATGGGGTTGTGGCAACGCCAGCAGTGCGGGTACTGGTGGGTTTCGTGCAGTACGCCAATCACATGCCCGCTCTCTTTCAAATACTCAATAATCTTGGGGCTGGCATCCCAGATGCTCATCCCCGCAAAGGGGCCCACCTCTTCGGTTAGCACCCCCACATCATTCACGGGCACCAACATGGGCAGTTCTGGGTAATAGCGTGAAACAACATCATAGTCCTCGGCGCCATGGCCGGGGGCGGTGTGTACACAGCCCGTACCGCTCTCTAAGGTGACGTGGTCGCCCAAAATCACAAGCGATTCTCTATCCTGGTAGCAGTGCTTTGTCTCAATGCGCTCAAGCTCCCGCCCTTTAAAGGTGGCCAGCACCTCATAATCGGCAATTTGGCAAGCCTGCATGGTGCTTTCCAGCAGCGCTTCGGCCACAATATAGACGCGGCTTCCTGCCTTTACGGCAACATAATCAAAGTTTGGCCCCAGGCAGATCGCCACATTTGCGGGCAAGGTCCAGGCCGTGGTCGTCCAAATCACAAACCACACATCGGCAGGGTTCAAGCCGGCTTTTGTAAGCGCGCCATTATCCTTGCAAACCTGAAAAGCCACGTAGATGGTATCCACGGGGTCGTTTTCGTACTCAATTTCAGCCTCGGCCAGTGCGGTACGGTCGTTCGGGCACCAAATAACCGGCTTAAGGCCCTTATAGATATAGCCCTTTTTGGCCATTTCGCCAAACACTTCAATCTGTTTTGCCTCATACCCCGGCGAGAGGGTGAGGTAGGGGTCGTTCCAATCCCCCAGTGCGCCAAGGCGCTTAAACTGCCCACGCTGCACGTCCACATAACGCATGGCATAGTCATAGCACAAATCACGCATCTCATAATCGGCCAGGGGTTTTGGCTCCTGCCCGGTTTTCTTTTTCTCTTTTTTCTGTTTTTCACGCACTTCCTGCATGGCCTTGCGCTCAATGGGCAAGCCGTGGGTGTCCCACCCGGGCACAAAGGGGGCTTTAAAGCCCGCCATGTTTTTATACCGCACGATGATATCTTTTAAAACTTTATTCATCGCCGTACCCATGTGGATACCCGCATTTGCATAGGGGGGGCCGTCGTGCAAGATATACACGGGCTTACCCTCGTTGCTTTTTAACATCTGCTCGTACAGCCCGTCCTCTTCCCAGGCTTTTAGCATTTCGGGCTCTTTGGCTGGCAGCCCAGCCCGCATACTGAACTCGGTTTTCGGCAGGTTCAGTGTGCCGTTATAATCCTCTGGCAATGGTATCTCTCCTTGCAAGCGCTTTCCGCTGTTAAATTCATAGCAATACCGCAGACTTTACTCTTCTTTTATTACAGATTCTCAAAAAGCCGTGCAGCGGGTTTTTGTAAGAAACTCTTATACAGAGTAGAAACTGTTATGCAGCGCCGGGTTTTTCTCGCATTTATGCGCTACAGTTTGTTCATTTGCTGTAAGCCTACAGCATTTTCACAAATAACTTACACACCGCACCGGCAAAAACAGGTTTATACTTCGCCTGAAAATTTTGCAATGCACCAAGCATTCCTGCAATTCTGCGCCTAGCCTAAACCTGTTTTTGCTCGGCGCTTGCTGTGTAAAACATTTGTTCAAATGCTGTAAATTTCAGGCCAAAAAAGTTGCGGCGTCAACTTCGCCAACTTATGCAAAAGCCGGCTCCTCCTCCACCCAAAGGCTGCGGAGCCGGAACCGGCAATGGGTTTTATGGCAAACTATAATTGGGCGTCCGGCTCTATGGGCACCCCTTCAAACAGGCTTACGGCAGGCGCCTCGCCCGGGGCCGGGGGGGCGGTTTCAATGCCTGCGGCCAGGGCTGCTTCCACCTTGTTATCGGGTATGGCGGGCTCACAGCCGCCAAAGTTGTGCACCTGTGGCGCCTCGGGGGCGGCCTCTGCACCGCGCCGGGCAGCGGGGCCCCAGTTGTGCTCTTCCATCAGTTCATCAATCTGCGAAACCGGCTCGTCCAGCGCACTTAAAGACTCAATATGCTGTTTGTACAGGTTCAAAATGGTGGCTTTAAACCGCGTTACCTGCGCCTGCAATTTTTCTAAGGTCAGGCGCTCCCGGGCAATTTCTTCCTCGGCCTGCTCGCGCAGCAACTGGGCCGTACCGGTGGCCTCACGCACCAGTGCATCCGCTTTTTGCTTTGCCTCGTGCACCACGGTCTCCCCCATGCGCTGGGCGTTAATCAGGGCGGTTTTCAGGGTGTCCTCTTCCCCGCGGTATTCCTCCACCTTTTGGGCAAGCACCAGCATCTTGCTCTCCAGGCCCTTTTGCCCCTCGTAGGCCGCTTCCAATTCACCGCGCAAATTCTCGCATTCTGCCGCCAGTTCATCAATTTGCAGGGCCACTTTTTGCAGGTAATCGTCCACATCAACCTTGTTGTATCCTTTGCGGACTATCTCAAACTCCACATTCCGGATGTTTTCTGCATTCACCTAAGAACGCCTCCTCGCGTACTGTAATTGCACTTTCCATTCCCAAAAGCGCAGAGCCCGTCAAAACTCTGCGCTGTAAGCACCCCAATTTTAACCGCCGTACAGGCCGCCCTTTTTAAAAAAAGACCCCGCTGTCCGCCAGTTCATCCAGAATATCACCCACAATATCCACATTGTAGGGGGTGATAATAAAGGTGTTGTTTGCCACCCGCTTAATCTGCCCATTGTTGGCATAGGCAACGCCAGACAAAAAATCTACCAGCCTGCGGGAGACCTCTTTGTTGGTGGATTCCAGGTTTAAAACCACCGTGCGCCGGGCGTTTAAATGGTCGGCCACGGCCGAGGCGTCGTCAAAACGCTCGGGCTTTACCAGTACCACCTGCAATTGGGTGGTGGCATTGATATTAACCACCTTGTTGCGCTTTTCCATCACGTAATTGTCATCCGCCGGGGCAGAGTAGCCAGAGCCTTGGGAACCGATAAAGTCCATCTCATCCCCCTCGTAGGCGCCATCTTCATCGTCCACACCCATAATATCGCGAATTTTGCCAAAAAGACCTGCCATTGTATTCTCCTCCATGCCATAATCGCCGGGTGTTGCCGGCCAGTGCAAGTTTGAAAAAGCTTATTCTCTCCGGCCAAAAAGCCCGGTGCCAACACGAACCATCGTAGCGCCTTCTTCGATGGCTACAGGAAAATCCGAAGACATTCCCATCGACAAGATATTAACAGTACTATTATCCATTGTTTTGCCCTGTATGTCAACAAAGAGATGGTACATCTGCTGAAAATATCGGCGGGCCTGTTCGGGCGCCTCGTAGGGGGGAATGGCCATGAGGCCCCGCAGATGCAGATGGGGCGAGGCGTCCACCCGTGCGGCAAGTTCCATAATGGCCCCTTTATCCGCGCCGCTCTTTGTCTCTTCCCCGCCAATATTCACCTCTAATAAAACGTCCAGGTGTTCCTCTGCCGCTGTATACGCCTTTTCCAGCGCCTCCAGGGTGCGCCCTTCGCCAAGGCTTTGCAGCATGGCAATGTGCCCAGGTAAAAATTTGGCCTTGTTGCGCTGTAGGTGGCCAATTAAATGGCAGCGGTAGTTAAGGCCCGCAAGCTGCGGTTCCTTTTCCAAAAGTTCCTGTACCCGGTTTTCCCCAATTTCGCACACCCCCGCCTCAATGACGGCGCGCACGGCCTCGGCGCTTTGGGTCTTGGTTACGCCTATCAGCGTCACTTCCTCGCTTTTGCGGCCTGCGCGCAGGCAGGCGTTTTCCATCTCCTGGCGCACACGTAAAACGCTCTCGCGTATCTCCTCACAGGATTTTTTTGTCATACAGTTCCACTCCTCCCGATTCCACAACCACCTCATCGTATAACTGCACCTCGTTCACGCCCTCTTCGTAGGTTTCGGGGATGAGAAAATAGGGGTCTCCATCCACCAAAACCTGTACCCGGCGCAGATACACCTGGTTGCCAAATTTTACATACACGCAGGTTTCGCCCTCTATCACACGCAGGGCGGTTTTTTCAATGCGCAGGCCTTTTTCGGTGCTAAAGATAATCTCCGCCTTTTCCATGCTCAGCTGCAAAATATCTGGGCTGATATACTCGCAGCCCAGTTCCACCTTGGCAAGGCCGGTGGCCTCCTCCAGCACCACGCTGTTTACCACCACGGGCATCGTCTCGCCGCTCACCTCGGGAAAGGTGATTTCCAGCTTTTTTCCCTCGCTGAATTTTTCCGCATCTTTTGACGATACCACAGTGAAAAATTGCCACTGATAATCGGTTACAATATGCCCGGCCACCGAGGAATCGAAATAGCTGGGCGTCTCCTGCATGGCGGCTTGCATCTGCTTTGGGGGCATGGCGGCCAGCTCCTCATAGCTTTTGGGGATGCGGTCCTGCCTGCCGGCGGGCACAAAATAGCCCGTTTCGGTGGCCGTAAGGCTGCCGGAGGGGGCAGCCTGCCCTTCCAGTGCGGCCTTTTGCTCGCCCAGTGCGGCAATACGGGGGGCAAAGTCCGGCGTTTCCCCCGTGGCCACCTGCATACGGTTTTCGGCCAGGGCCATGGCTTCTTTGGGCGCGCCAATCTCACCATAGTCCCCGGTTTCCAGCACCTGCAAATACTCCATCAGGCCCTCTTCTATCTGGCGCAAAAACACGTCCACGTTCCCCCCGGCGGCCACGGCGGCCTGGGCTGCTTCCAAGGCGGCAAGCTCCCCTTCCACCTTTTCCAGCGAAGCCTTGGCAGCGGCCCCCGCCTCACTGCCATATACCAGGGCTACCTCGCCCCCAGCCGACACCCGCTGCCCCGCAGGCACGGTGTAGTACATCACCCCGCCGCCATACAGGGGCACGCTGTTTAAAGAGACAAACCCCTCCACCGAAAGGGAGTCGGTCATCACCTCTTGCAAAACCGTACCCGTGCGCATACGGGGCATTAAAATGATAACCACCTGCACCAAAATGTAAAGCAGCGGTAGCAATATCAGTAACCACAAAAGCCAGCGCAGCCGCCGCAGGGTTTTGCCGCGGGGCACCTCTTCCTGCGGGCCGCTAACCGGCTGAGGCCGGGGCGTTTTTTTCTTTTCTCCCATCCCAAAAGCCATTGCGTAGCCGTCTCCTTGTTCTATAAAGCCGAGCGGATGTGCTCGCCCATATCTAATCAGTGTGTTGCGGTATTGGATGTATCGACCCTTTACTGTTGTAAAATTGCTATAAAGGCAAATAAAAACCAGCTACCCCGCGGCCAGGGGCCGGGTGTTCCGCAGCGTGGCTGCCTACGCAGGTATGCAACGCATCCACGCGGAGGAATGCACGGACGCTGGCCGCCTTGAGTGAGCCAGCAGAAAAGCAGGCCAAGGTTTTGAAGCCAAATTCTGAACCAGCTACCCCGCGGCCGGGGGCCGGGTGTTCCGTAGCGTGGCTGCCTACGCAGGTATGCAACGCATCCACGCGGAGGAATGCACGGACGCTGGCCGCCTTGAGTGAGCCAGCAGAAAAGCAGGCCAAGATATAAGGCAGATGTAGAACTAGCCGCCCACTACCCCTGCACGCCGCAAGCACACCCCGGCAAAAAAGCCTGCACCGCCAGTTCCGCCTCCCGCAACACATCCGCTGTATCCACCGCCAGCCAGCGCAGGTAAGGCCGGTGGCCAAACCAGGTGAGCTGGCGTTTTGCGTAACGCCGCGTGGCCTGCTTTAATGCGCTTACGCAGTCTTCCAGGCTTTTCTCCCCCAAAAACAGGGGAAAAAACTCCTTGTAGCCAATGGCCTGGGCGGCGGTTTTGTAAACTTCCCGGTTTTTAAAAACCTCTTCCGCCTCATAGAGTAACCCCGAGGCCAACATTGCCTCTACCCTGGCTTCAATGCGGCGGTATAGCATCTGTCTGTCATCATAGCACAAACCCAGCGCCAGCGCATCATAAACACTGTCGTTTGCGCACCGTGCCGCATTGCGCTGGGCCAGGGTGGTGCCGGTGGCTTCGCTTAAGGCCAGGGCACGTACAATCCGCTTACCGTTGGCCGGGTGCAGGCGTGCGGCCGTCTCCGGGTCCAGCACGGCCAAGCGCTCCAACAAGGCCGCGCCCCCTTGGTTTTTGAGTTCCTCTTCCAGTTTCGCTATCTCTGTAGCATCGGCATTTTCATCTGTAAAGCTTATTCCTTTTACAAGGCTGTCGATGTACAAGCCCGTACCGCCGCATACAACAGGTAATTTCCCTTTTTCCGCTATTTTTTGTATTACCATGCCGGCTAGTTCCACATAATCCGCCACCGAAAAGGCCTGCCGGGGGGAAAGGCAGGCCACCAAGTGCCGGGGGATGTCGGCAAAATCGGCGGCGCTGGGGGCCGCCGTACCGATGGGCAGTCCCTTATAAATCTGCATGGAATCGGCCCCCACCAATTCGCCGCCAAATTTACGGCAAAGGGCAAAGGCCAGGTCAGTTTTTCCCGTGGCGGTTGGGCCGCACACCACCACAATTTTTGTTTTATTAGCCCAGCCTTCCAAACTGCTTTTCCAGCTCCTTACGTGTAATTTCCAGTACCACCGGGCGGCCATGAGGGCAAAATGGGGGCACGGCCCCGGCAACTATTTGCCCCGCCAGATGTAAAAGCTGCCCCGGCTGGGTTTTTTCGCCGCCCTTCATGGCGGCGCGGCAGGCCATGGAGTGCAGCACCCACTCGGTTTTTTGGTCGCTGATCTGGCGGGCGCCGGAGGCAAGGCCTCTGGCCACCTCCGCTATCAGGCCCTCCACATCGGTATGGGCTATATCGGCGGGTATGGCGCGCACCATCACCCCGCCCGCGCCAAAATCCTCCAGTTCAATACCACTCTCGGCCAAAACCTCTCCGTTTTCCAAAAGGGCCTCTTTTTCGGTGGCCGTAAGGTGCACGGCCACCGGCGTTAAAAGCTGCTGTGCGCCGGCGCTTTGCCGCCCGGCAGCCAGTTTTTCATACAAAATACGCTCATGCGCGGCATGTTTGTCTATCACATACAGGGTTTGGTCGCTCTGGGCCAGTATGTAGGTGGCAAACACCTCACCCACATAGCAAAGCGGCTCGGCTGCGGGTTTTTCCGCCGCCGCAGAGGGAGCCAAATTTCGGGCAACCGGCACATTCTCGGCGCAGAACGGGGGTTTCGCAGTACCCATAACCGCACCTTGGGCATCGCTTTGCCCCTGCCCCCCAGCCGAAACGTGCCCTTTTTCCAAACCCACAGAAAACTCCTCTGCAAAACCACCCCCCGCAGATATCGGGGAAATGAGCGGCATAAGGTTTGCACTGCCCGGCGTCTCCTCTGCCTCGGGCAAAATATCCAGCCGCCACTCCCCTGGGCGCCGGGTTTGTGCGGGGCCCCCGTTGGGTGCCTGCACCTTGGTTTGATAGGGTATAACCCCTTCGTCAGAGGCCAAGGCCCCAAAGGCCGCCAAGGGTTCAGGCTGCAGGGCTTTGGGCAATTCCCCGCGCCCTGGGCTTTGGGCGGGCCGCTGCTGTGGCAAAATGGGCTTATGTAAAACTGTTTCCACTACGCCCCCAGCTATTTTTTGGCCGCCACTGCCCCCCAATTGCAAAACACCGTGCTGGCTCTCGCCCTCTGTAAGGGCCGCCTTCACCGCATGATACACAGCGGCAAAAACCTCGCTTTCGGCGGCAAAGCGCACCTCAGTTTTGGCGGGGTGCACGTTCACATCCACAAGTTCGGGCGGCATGGTTAAAAACAGCACCCCGCCTGGGAAGCGCCCCTGCATCGAGCAGCCCCGGTAGGCCTGTTCCAGCGCCGCCATCATGGTGCGGTTTTTTACAAAACGGCCGTTGATGTAAAAAAATTGCATCGAGCGGCTGCCCCGCCCCGCACGTGGGCTGGTTACGAACCCCCGCAGGGCATAGGGTGGGCGCACACCTTCCAGCGGAAGTAAATCTTTTCTAAATTCCCGCCCCAAAACGGCGTAAATGGCCGCCTCCAAGCTTCCATCCCCCGGGGTGGCAAACACCTCTTTGCCCTCACGCAGGTAACAAAAGGCCACCTCCGGGTGGGAGAGCGCCAAGCGGGTCACCGTCTCGGTTACATAGCCCGCCTCGCTCGCGTCTTTTTTTAAAAATTTCATCCTGGCGGGCGTGTTGTAAAACAGGTCGCGTATGGTAAAGGTGGTGCCGTAGGGGCGGGCGGCCTCCTCGCGGGCGTATTCCCGGCCGCCCTCTATCACATAAAGGCCGGCGTTTTCCTCTCCG
The DNA here is from genome assembly GCA_964550985.1 of uncultured Oscillospiraceae bacterium. Lineage (GTDB taxonomy): Bacteria > Bacillota > Clostridia > Oscillospirales > Ruminococcaceae > JAAYCI01. Next base: position 5,886 of record CAZKBM010000063.1, on the reverse strand, counting down.
GCAGCATGGCTCAGCAGTTCCACCCTTGCCACGCTGGCTATGGAGGCCAGCGCTTCGCCGCGAAAGCCCAGTGTGGCAATTGCGTCTAAATCCTGCTGGCATTTTACCTTACTGGTGGCGTGGCGCAAAAAGGCCAGTGGCGCTTCATCCATGGGGATGCCACAGCCATCGTCCTGCACGCGTATGCAGCCAATCCCCCCGCGCTCAATTTCCACCCGAATGGCGCTGGCCTTTGCGTCAATGGCGTTTTCCAAAAGTTCTTTCACCACCGAGGAAGGGCGCTCCACCACTTCACCCGCGGCTATCAATTCCGCCGTGTGGGCGTCTAATACTTGAATGGGCATCCGGCCTTCCCTCCCTGTTTTATGTAAAATATTGGCCCTGCATCGGCCTATGTAACTATGGCCTGGTCTCTGGCCATATACAGCCAAACCTGCCAAACCATAAACTTTAAAAACTAGAGCAGGCTCTCCTTCAACTCGTACACCAGCTTTAGCGCCTCTAGGGGGGTTAGGGTTTCTGGGTCTACGCTTTGCAGTTTTTCCAGCATCTCGGCAGGGGCGCTGGCATTTTGTAGGTTTTCAAAGGTGTCAAAATCCAGCTGGGTGATGGGGGTGGTAACACCCGAGGTCGCCTCCAGCGCGCGCAGCACCTGTTTTGCGCGGTTGATGATCCCCTCGGGCAAACCGGCCAATTTCGCCACCTGAATGCCGTAGCTGTCGTCGGCGGGGCCGCGTACAATCCGGCGTAAAAACGTGATGTCATCCCCGCGTTTTTTCACCGCGATGTTGTAGTTTTTCACCCCGTCAATCGAATTTTCCAAATCGGTCAGTTCATGGTAGTGGGTGGCAAACAGGGTTTTGCAGGCGGGGCCGGTGTCTCGGCAGGCCATATGCTCCACCACGGCCTGCGCAATACTCATCCCGTCAAAGGTGCTGGTTCCCCGGCCTATCTCGTCCAAAATCACCAGGCTTCGGCCGGTGGCCTCCTGCAAAATGTCCGCCACCTCGGTCATCTCCACCATAAAAGTTGATTTGCCCGCCGCCAAATCATCTGAGGCACCCACACGGGTAAATACCGCGTCGCACACGCCCAGGGTACAGCTTTGGGCGGGCACAAAACTGCCAATTTGCGCCAGTATGGCAATGAGGGCCGTTTGCCGCATATAGGTGGATTTACCCGCCATATTGGGCCCGGTAATAATCTGCATACGGTTGTCGCCGCCGTCCAGTTTCGCATCGTTGGGCACAAAGTTGCCGCCCCGCAGCATCTGCTCCACCACCGGGTGCCGCCCCTGCACAATTTCAAACAGGTCGCCGCTGTTCACCTCGGGGCGCACATAGCGGTTTGCCACGGCCACCTGGGCCAGGCAGCTTAACACGTCCAATTTGGCCAGTTGCCCCGCCGTGTTTTGGATGCGGGCCTGCTGCTGTGCAATTTGCACAAGTAAATCGCGGTAGAGTTCCCGCTCCAGCGTCAATAGTTGCTCGCCCGCGCGCAGTATGCGGGTCTCCAGCGTTTTCAGTTCCTCGGTGATGTACCGCTCGCCCCCGGTAAGGGTTTGTTTGCGGATGAAATGCTCCGGCACCTGGTCCACAAAAGATTTGCTCACCTCTATATAGTAGCCAAACACCTTGTTAAAGCCTATTTTCAGGGTGCGTATTCCCGTCTCCTCTTTCAGCCGCGCCTCAATTTCGGCAAGCAGGCCGGTGCCGCCGGTGTGCACATGGCGCAGTTCGTCCACCTCCGGGTTAAAACCGGGGCGAATTACCCCGCCATCTTTCAGGCTGGCAGGCGGCTCATCCTCCAGCGCCGCGCCAATGGCCTCTGCAAGGTCGGTCAAAGGGTCCATATTTTGGCGCAGCCCCTGTAGTTCCGGGCTGGTAAAACCCTCTAAAAGCTGTATAATCTGCGGCAGGTACAGGCAGGTGGAGGCAAGGGCCGTAAGTTCCCGCGGGCTTGCCGTACCAAACACCACACGGGTTAGCAAGCGCTCCATATCGAACACATGGCCCAGCGCCTCACAAATTTCTATACGCCGCACGTTGTTTTGGAAGAGTTCCTCCACGGCGTCCAGCCGGGCGCTAATGGCTGCTGGGTTTACTAGGGGCCGCTCTACCCAGCGGCGTAAAAGGCGTTTGCCCATGGCCGTACCCGTTTTATCCAGCACCCAAAGCAGGCTGCCCTTTTTCTCCTTGCCACGCAGGGTTTCCAGCAATTCCAGGTTTACCATGCTCACCGGGGGCAGGGCCATATAGCGTTCTTCCTCTTCCCGGTATACGGTTTTAAGCCTTTCCACCCCATTTTTTTGGGTACGGTACAGGTAGGCAAGCAGCGCACCCAGGGCCGCAAAACCCGGCGCGCTGCAAGGCAGGCCCACGGCCTCCTCCAGCGCCTTGCCAAAATGCTGTTGCAGCAGCGCTTCGGTGTTACCCGGTGCAAAATCTTCGTCATCCAGCAAATCAACGCTGATGTTGGCCGCAAGTTGTTCCTTGATAAAAGAGGTGATGGGCTTATGTTCCAGTATCAGGCCGTTGAACAGCACCTCGCTGGGGGAAAAGCGGGCCAGTTCAGCGCAAATTTTCCGCTCCAGTTTCTCCCCGCTTACATACAGGGTATGGGCTGTACCGGTGGATATATCTGCAAAACACAGGCCTGCTTCTTCGTTTACTATGTAAATACAGGCTATATAGTTGTTGCGGTCGTCCTCCAGCATCGAACTTTCCACCACGGTGCCGGGGGTTACCACACGTACTACATCGCGCTGCACCAGGCCCTTTGCCAGGGCCGGGTCCTCCACCTGGTCGCAAATAGCCACCTTATAGCCCTTTTCAATCAGGCGTTTTGTGTAGGCCTCGGCCGAGTGATGGGGCACGCCGCACATCGGGGCGCGTTCTTCCAGCCCGAAGTCCTTACCTGTCAGGGTCAATTCCAGTTCCTTCGAGGCCAAAACCGCGTCCTCAAAGAACATCTCGTAAAAATCACCAACCCGAAAAAACAAAATTTTGTCTTTGTTTTTCTCTTTTATGCTAACATATTGCTCCATCATTGGAGAAGGCTTTCCCATATTACCACCCCATAGTTTGCAGGCCTGTTTTTTTGCAGGCCCCTCTACCGTAGCCATAGCTATAATGAAACCCCGCTGCCACCGAACCCCAAACTGGGTTTAGCGCCAAGCGAGGCCCTCGCAAAATATTCCTGTTTTTACAAACAACGATTCTATTTTGTGGTTAACAGCCCGAGCAGGAGGAACAACTGCCACCGCAGCCGCCTTCGGGCGCCTCTGGTTTTTCTACCAGCAGGGGGTCGTTTCCATCTATGGCGGCATTTAAAATGGCATTGACATAGTTGATAAACTCTTCCACATTCTCTTTCGCCTGGTTATAGGCAAGCATATTGGCATTGCCCATAATGTTGTTGTACAGGGTATTAATCCGCCCATTCAGTTCGGCCACACGTACGTCATCGCGCTCATCCTTGCCAATTTCGTTGTTTAAATCCAGCCTTACCAGGTTAAATTCACCCAACATGCCCTGCAGTTCGGCGTCTGCATCGTTGGCCTTACGGGCGGCGTCCAGCTGCTGGTAAATTTCCTCCTGCTGGAAGGCGGCGGCGGCCTCTTTAAATTTATTTATGGCATTCTCCATCTTTTTCTCCTCTTCCTTTGCAGGGGGTGCTTTACAAGGCTTGCCCCAGCAATATCGCGCCTTTTAACGCGCTTATTTCTAACGAGATGTAACGGCCTTCCAGAGACATATCCCCAAAAAACTCACATAGCATGTTGTTATCCAGCCGCCCAACCAGGCTTCCCTCGCTGCGGCCGGGGCCCTCTACCAATGCGGTGTACTTTTTACCCACCCATTCTTTTGCAAGCTCGGCCACCATCTCTTCTTGCAGGGCAAGCAGCCTTGAAATGCGCTCGCTCTTTTCTTTGTGTGGGGTGTTATCAGGCAGTTCGGCGGCCTCGGTGCCGGGGCGTTTGGAGTAAATAAAGGTGAACAGCTGGGTGTAGCCCACCTCGCGCACCAGCGCCATGGTCGCTTCAAAATCCTCCTCGGTCTCGCCGGGGAAACCCACCATAATATCGGTGGAATAGGTCATCTCAGGGCAAACTTCCTTGGCGTACCGAATTAAGCTGAGGTAATCCTCCACTGTGTATTTGCGGTTCATCCTGGCCAAGATATCGTTAGAGCCGGACTGCACCGGCAGATGCAGATGCTTGCAGATATGGCTGCTCTCTATCATGGTATCCACCAGCCTGCGGTTGGCGTCTTTGGGGTGGCTGGTCATAAACCGAATTTGATATTCCCCGGGGACACTGTCCAGTTTTTTCAGTAAGGCGCTGAAGTCGGTATCCTCGGCAAGGCCCTTGCCGTAGGAGTTCACATTCTGCCCAAGCAGGGTAATCTCTTTATAGCCCTTGGCCACCAGGCTTTCAAACTCCCGCAGTACGTCATCTGAGGCACGGCTGCGCTCGCTGCCGCGTACCAGCGGCACAATGCAGTACGAACAGTAGTTGTCGCATCCATGCATAATGGGCAAAAAAGCCTTGATGCTGGATTCCCGCACCTGGGGCACCTGCTCCACCACATCCTCCCGCACCGGGGGCAGGCGCAGGGCTTTTTTTCGGCTGGTCAGTTTATCCGCCAAAATATCCGGCAGAATATCGGCCACATTTGTGCCCAAAACCAAATCCACAAAAGGGTAGCTGGCCCGCAGCTTTTCCACTGTGGTCTTTTCCTCGGCCATGCAGCCACAAATCCCAATCAGCAGGCCGGGCTTTGCCACTTTCAGGCTTTTTAACGCGCCCAAATTTCCGTAAACGCGCTGTTCGGCGTGTTCGCGTATGGCGCAGGTATTAAACAAAATCAGGTCTGCTTCGGCGGGCTCATCGGTAAGGGTAAAGCCGGTGTCCAGCAGCACCCCTTTTATTTTTTCCCCGTCGTTTACGCTTTGTTGGCAGCCAAAACTGCGCACATACGCCGCCGGTACATGTTTATAATGCGTTGCCAATATGGCAACCGAACGTTTGTTTTTAGTGTATTCCAATCGACTCACAGCTAACCCTTTAACCTCTCCTTGACAAACCGCGCTTCATGTCGTATCTTTATATGTTATTATACATGAAGCCCGTCCATCTGACAAGTACAGCTTTTCCCCTGCGGTAATGTGCCAAAACACCCGCCGGTGTGCCGCCTATTTTTTCTTTTTGGCCAGCATAGGGGCCAGGTACTGCCCGGTGAAGGAGGCCTGCACCTTCGCCACCTGCTCGGGGGTGCCCTCGGCCACCACCAGCCCACCGCCGCTGCCCCCCTCGGGGCCCAGGTCAATCACATGGTCGGCGCGTTTAATCACATCCAGGTTGTGCTCAATAATAATCACGCTGTTGCCCGTATCCACCAGCTTATCCAGCACTTTTAACAGTTTGCGCACATCCTCTATGTGCAGGCCGGTGGTGGGCTCGTCCAGCACATACACCGTTTGGCCGGTCTCCCGTTTTGCCAGCTCCAAGGCCAGCTTTACCCGCTGCGCCTCCCCGCCCGAAAGGGTGGTGGCACTTTGCCCCAGCCGGATGTAGCCGAGGCCCACATCCACCAGGGTTTTAATCTTGCGATGAATTTTGGGCTGGTTTTCAAAAAAGGCCGCGGCCTCTTCGGCGGTCATCTCTAGCACATCGTGAATATTCTTACCCCGGTAGTGTACCTCCAGCGTCTCGCGGTTATAGCGCGCGCCCTTGCACACCTCGCAGGGTACGTAGATATCCGGCAAAAAGTGCATTTCAATTTTTAAAATGCCGTCCCCTTCGCAGGCCTCACAGCGGCCGCCCTTCACAGTGAAGGAAAACCGCCCCTGCCCATAGCCGCGCACCTTGGCCTCCTGCGTTTG
>CAZKBM010000062.1:0-18851 GCA_964550985.1 uncultured Oscillospiraceae bacterium | reverse complement strand
GTGTATTCCCGCGCATTTTTGGGGAATAGGACGGGTAAAGTTGCCGGTGATGCGGTTGCGTCAGCTTTGTGCGGTGTTGCCTTAAGTAGATTTGTCAACTGTGGCGCAATCCCCGGCATCTTCCCAAGTGGCCGCCCGTAAAGGAGTTTATACCCATGCCAGACAGCTACACCCACGCCAGCATTGCCCTGCAGGCCTTACTGTGCGCCAAACAAGGGGTAGCCAGCCTTCCCTGCTACCTGGCCGGTGCGGGCGGGCCCGACCCTCTCGCTTTTTACCAGTTTTGGCGCCGCAAACGCCACCCGGACCTAGCCGCCCTGGCGGACCGCATTCACCGGGAGCACACGGGGAAATTCCTCTCCGCCCTGCTGGAAAACTCCATCACCCCCCAGCAGCAAAGCTACACCATGGGCTTTTTAACCCATTACGCCACCGATTGCACCCTGAACCCCTATATTTCGGCCATGGGCGACGCGGGTTTTTACCAAAACAAGCTAGGGCGCATCGGTTTTGAAACCGCCCTGGATTCCGAACTGTTCTACCGCAGTTACCGCAGCCGCACCGTGCCCTTGTATGCGGCCACACCCATGTTGCTTAGCGATGATTTGGCCCAGGTGGCCGCCCTGCTGCGTGAGAGCATCTTGGCCACCTATGGCCAAGACATCCCCACTGTGGATTTGGCCGATGCCTACCACGAAAATGTACAGATGCGCAAGAGCATGATTTCCCCCAGAGGGGGGCGCAAAGCCTGGCTGCGGCTTAGCGCCCCCCTCCGGGTGGGGCATCTGCGTGCCGCCCAGCTTGTGGCCCGCGTTCAGCCCGGCGCGCCGCTGCCCCACCTGCCGGAAAACTGGAAAAACCCCTACCTGGGCGAGGAGATGCACCTTACCTTTGACGAGGTGTTGGTGCTGGCCGAACAGACCGGGGCCGCCTGTATATTGGCCGCCATGCGCTACTGGCTGGGGGAGATAGATGAGGACAAAATGGCCCGTATTTTGGGGGATAACAACTACTATACCGGCCGCCCCGCCTCTTTGCCCGAGGATACGCCCCCTGAAGAAGAGGCCCCCGTGAAAGGGGAAACCCCTATAGAAGAGACCCCTGTAGAAATAAAGCCCCCTGCCGCACAAGAGGAGCCCCGCCCCAGGCAGGCCCCGCCCCCTGACAACACGCAGGCCCAAAATACCGCCGGGCCAAAAGCCGCCCCACCGGCCGAAAGGGCGCCCGCCGCGCCCCTTTCGGCCAGCCTGCCAAACGGCGGCTCGCCCTATGGCAGCATGGGGCCGCAGGCTTTTACCATCATCACCGAAACCGACGAAGAGGACGGATAAAATGAGTAATATCTGGCACGACATGAACCCTTCCCGTGTACGCCCCGACGATTTTATCGCCGTGATTGAAATCCCCAAAGGCTCCAAGGAAAAATACGAGCTGGACAAGGATACCGGGCACCTGATTTTGGACAGGATTTTGTACACCGCCACAAACTACCCTGCCAATTATGGGCTTATCCCCCGCACCTATGCCGACGATGGAGACCCCCTGGACGTTTTGGTGCTGTGTAGCGAAACCCTGTACCCTTTAAGCATGGTGCGCTGCTACCCCGTGGGCATGATTACCATGATGGACCAGGGGAGGCTGGATGAAAAGATTATCGCCATCCCCTATGAGGACCCAACCTACAACGAATACCACAGCATTGAGGAATTGCCCAGCCACATCATACAGGAGATGCGGCACTTTTTTAGCGTATACAAAAGCTTGGAGCGCAAAGAGACCGTGGTGGACGAAGAGCAGGGCCCCGAAGCCGCCCGCCAGGCCATTCAAAATTCGCTGGACGCCTATATCGGCAAATTCTGCCGTTAGTTCGCCCCGCCTAGGAGGCAACAACGTGGCAACCGCTATTTTACAAAGGCCCAACCCACTTGGCACCCAAAAAGTGGGCAAATTGCTTGCAAAGTTTGCCATACCGGCAGTGATAAGCGGCCTGGTTGGGGCCGCTTATAATATTGTAGACCAAATTTTTATTGGGCAGGGCGTTGGGCTATTGGGCAACGCCGCCACAAATGTGGCCTTTCCGCTAAGCACCATTTGCACGGCCACAGCCCTGCTTTTGGGCATTGGCAGCGCCTCGGGCTTCAATTTGGCCCAAGGGGCGGGCAAAAAACGCGCCGCCGCACGCATTGTTGCCGCTGGTGCCGTTGCTATGGGGGCAATGGGCTGCCTTTTGGCCCTGCTTACCCTGGTGTTTCTGCACCCCCTGCTGGGGCTTTTTGGCGCCAGCGCCGAGGTTTTGCCCTATGCCCAAACCTACACCTCCATCGTGGCGTTTGGCATCCCCTTCTTCATTTTTTCCACCGGCTGCTCCAGCCCCATCCGCTCGGACGGCAGCCCCGCCTATTCCATGGTTTGCGTGGTTAGCGGTGCAGTGCTTAACACCATACTGGACCCCATCTTTATCTTTGGCCTTCACATGGGCATTGCAGGGGCGGCCATTGCCACCGTCATCGGGCAGGGCCTCTCCGCCCTTTTGTGCTTTCTGTATTTTTTCCGCTTCCGCACCGTGCGTTTTATGCGGCGGGATTTTTTCCCCCGCCTGCCCACCTTAACGCGCATCGCCTCCCTTGGGGCGGCCGCCTGTTTTAACCAGCTGGCCATAACGGTGGTGCAGGTGGTAATGAACAACACCCTCACCCACTATGGCGCGGCCTCCCGCTACGGTTCCAGTATTCCGCTTGCGGCAGTGGGCATCATCTCCAAGGTGAATTTTTTGTTCTTGGCCGTCATCATTGGCATTGCCCAGGGCAACCAGCCCATCGTAGGCTTTAACTACGGCGCGGGGCAGTATACACGGGTGAAACACAGCTATAGAAACGCCGTTTTGGCGGCCTCCTGTGTAGCCGTGGCGGGCTTTTTGTGTTTTCAGCTTTTCCCTCGGCAAATCATCTCCCTGTTTGGCACGGGCAGCGAGGAATACTTCCAGTTTGCCCAGCGCTATTTCCGCATCTACATGATGATGTTTTTCCTCATCGGCATCCAGCCCGTAACCGCAAACTTTTTTACCTCCATTGGCCGCGCGCGGCTGGGCATTTTTCTCTCCCTAACCCGGCAAATCCTCTTTTTGCTCCCCCTCATTGTTCTGTTCCCGCTTTTTTTGGGAATTGACGGGGTGATGTATGCCGGCCCTATAGCCGATTTTGTGGCCGCCGTACTGGCCCTTTTGCTGGTTCGCCGCGAGATGCGGCGGATGGACAGTCTGGCCCCGCCCACCGCCTTTACCGGCCCATAAGCCGCCATGGAGGCAGCCTATAGAAAGCATGGTTTTGCCAAACCGGCGGCAGGCTTTTTGCCAGCGCGGCGCCGCCTTGCGTAACCAGGCCAGGCTGTGCTATAATAACAACTGTTAAACGCAATATATTTTACTTCCCCCTGGCCCCTACGATACGCCACGCTTTTTTGCCACGGGGAAACAGGAAAATAAGGAGGCCTGCCATGACCTGTACCCAGTGTGGAAAAGAATATACCCCCGCCTTATGCGAGGCCTGCGGCGCCGCGCTGGGCGATGGCTTATGCCCACAGTGCCAGCCCATAGGACCCGGCCACTGCGCCATCTGCGGCAAAGAGGCCCCACCTTCCCAAAAAACCGAGGCCATGGCAGGCGCGCAGGCCGCACCAGCACCGCCCGAAGTAGCGCCAGCCGAACAAGCTTCGCCTCAGCAGGACGCTTTTACACCCATACCTCCTGCGCCCCAGCAAGCCGCCTTTGCACCTGCACCGCCCCCGCCCGAAGCCGCCGGCTTTACACCCGCTCCACCCACACAGGCTGCCGCACCCGGCCCAGGGGTTGGTTTCCCACCGCCCAGCGCACCCGGCGGGGCGCCGCCCCAAATGGGTGGCAGCCCCCTGGGTACAGCCCCTAAGGGGCCTTTGGGTTCAGCCCCAAATGGGCCCACTGCAGGGCCCGCTGGCGGCCCCGGCTATGGCAATATCCCCCAGCCACCCCCGCAGCAGCCCCCAGTCTATGGCCGCCAAACACCACCGCCCGCAGGCGGCCCTGGTGCGTTTGGGGCCCCCATTCCCCCTGCGCCCGGGGCGGCAGTATCCGGCGGCTGGGGTATGTATGCCGGGCGGCCCATACCCACCAGCAAGGTGCCTTTGGGCGGCTGGCTCATGTTCTTTTTTGTGCTTAGCTGCATCGGGCTGGGCTTCAGCCTAATCAGTTTACTTTACACCATTGCCATAGGCACCTCTAGCTTCCTCAGCATTGGTCTCACCCTGGTTTTTACCATCCTCCCCTCCCTCATGGTTGTCATTTACGTTGCCTTGCGGGATATAAAATTTAAGTACTGGTTTTACGCCAAGGCCATCCTTGGGTTTTTGGGCGCGGCCATTATGGTGCTGGGCTGCTTGGTGCTGGCGGGCGACCCCGCCTATTTCAGTTCCCTCATCGCAACAAGCATGGGGCAAACCTCTGTAAATGGCATTGATATGTACAGCCTTACCTCCAGCATCCTCAGCTTCGTCCTCATTGGCATCATCATTGGCGCGGTAATCAGCGTAGGGCTCAACATTGCCTGGTGGGTTTATTTCCATAAATCGCGCAGGGTTGCCTACACCTTTGACCCCGGCAATAACCCGCCCCGCTAAAAAATCCCTGCGGCTTGCGGCTGGCAGCTCAAGTTTTTTCGGTTTTGGCCGATATAATAAGGTATAACAGGAAAGGAGGCGATTTCCCATAGATATTGCCGCTATGTCAATGGCTCTTTCACAGGTACAGGTGCAGCAGCAAGCTTCCCTGTCGGTTACCAAAAAGGCGATGGATTTAACCGAGGTGCAGATGCAAGGTATTGTAGATATGATGCAAGGGGCCTCGCCCGCCTCTTTTGGGCACAGGCTGGATATTTCCGTTTAGTGTCTTTGCCCAAAAGGCCTTGTGCCGGGTATACCCCCGTTTACCGCACTAGGCAGCCTCACTGTTCAAAAGCCGCCCTTCCGGCGGCTTTTTTATTTTTTGCCCCGCTTTCACATAAATGGCATGAAAGGCGGCCCAATTGCCCAAAAAAGCTGTTTCCGCCATTGCGGAAACAGCGCTTTTTTGATATGATAATGGTGTTGCATTGCGGCCAAAACCAAAGCGTTTTACGCCGCAAGAACTAGGCGCTGGAGGAAGTTTATTGCGTATGATTGCAAAGCATAGGTACAGGCCCTTTTGGCGCGCCTTGTTTGCCTTTTTGCTTTTTTTGGCCCTGCTGCCCCCACTGGGGGTGCAAGGCGCCCAAGTTAGCGTTAAAATAGACATCGGCGGCTCGCTGGAAAGTGCGTTGCAGGCCGCTTTTGCCAAAGGCGATGAGATACCCTACGGGGATGTTGAGCGGCTGGTGGTAACGGGCAACGGCACCCTTACCGAGGCCGACGGGTTGTACATTCGAGAAGCTTTACCCAATTTATCCACACTGAACCTGCGCGGCTTTACGGGCAAAAGCGCCACAGGCGCTTTTAGGGGCTGCACCAACCTAAAAACCGTACTTCTGCCCGAGCGTTTCGTCATCAGCCGGGAGATGTTCTATGGCTGCTCCTCCCTGGAGGAGGTGGTTTGGCCTGTGCGCTACCAGCTTACCAAAGATTGCTTTGCCTACTGCGCGCTGGATTTTTCAGACGGCTACCCAAACCTGCTAAATGATGAAAACATTCTTACTTACGCCGCAAACCAGCGCCCAAAAGTATATTTCACCATGCCGGACGGCAACTACAGCAGCATACGCGCCGGTGACCCTTTTGGCACCCCCTATGAACTGCAAACACGCAGCGGCATCTCTTACCCATCGCTTGTGGCAAGGCGGCCCAACTGGCTTTTAACACGGGAAAATGAACTGGCTGTCACCGCGGTAATTACCCGGGACGGTGAACGGCTGGAGAGCCTTGACACCGATGAGACCGGCCGTTACGTAATCACCTACTCCCTGCCCTATGCCACCTATGCCGACACCCGCAGCCAAACCTACACCCTGGATATTCAGCCCCGCCAGGGAGACCTCAGCACCTTGATACGGCAGGCCGAAGCGAAGGCGGAAAAAGGCTACACGGCTGAGAGTTGGCGCGCTTTGCAAAGCGCCCTAGAGGGGGCCAGCGCCGCCGCAAAAGGCGGGGTGGGGGTGCGCCAGGCAGACCTGGATAGCGCCCGCCAAAAACTGGACGCCGCCCTTAGCCACCTGCAGGTGGAGCTGCAAGGGGCGCCCAGCGCCATATATGTGGGCGATCACTTTTCTCTCACCCCCGGCAAGGGCAGTGGCCAAAACCCCGACTACTGGACCTGGGACGAGAGTTTTTTTGAGGTTTCCTTTCGGGACGAGATCACCTTTACAGCACTAAAAGCGGGCGAAACGGAAATTGCCTACGAGAGCCCCGGCGGCGATACCGGGCTGTTGCAACTTACCATACTGAACGAGGGCGAGCAGGCCGCCGCCCCCAAACAGGCGCCCAGCCCCCAGGAAGCCACCGGGAACAGCGCAACAAGCCAGGGTGGCCTTTGGCTGTTTACGGCTATTTTATATCTGGCCATTGCCCTTTTGCTACTGGGCGCTTGGGCTTTACAAAAAAGGCAGGCCAAAGCTGATAGAGCAGGCCCGAACCCGCCACAAAACAACGATGAGTGATGGAGGCGCATGATGTACCTGGATGAATACAAACGCTGGATGGCACAAACCTTGGAAGATGCGGACCTCGCCAGTGAGTTGGCCCAAATTGAAGGCCTGGACGAGGAGATTAAAGACCGTTTTGCCATCGACCTCTCGTTTGGAACAGCCGGCCTGCGCGGCGTAATTGGCGCCGGCACCAACCGCATGAATATCTACACGGTACGCAGGGCCACCCAAGGGCTGGCCAGCCACCTGTTGGCCCAAAAAAAGAACCCCACGGTAGCCATCTCCTACGATAGCCGCATCAAAAGCGAACTGTTTGCCAAACAGGCCGCCTGCGTGATGGCGGCAAATGGCATTGGGGTGGAACTGCACCCAAGGCTGGAGCCTGTGCCGGTGCTTAGTTTTACCGTGCGGGAGTTAAAATGTGACGCTGGCATCATGGTTACAGCCAGCCACAACCCCGCCAAATACAACGGGTACAAGGTGTTTGGCCCCGATGGTTGCCAGCTTGGCACCGAGGCCGCCGGCGAGGTTCTGGCCGAAATAGAAAAAATTGATATCTTTGGCGGCGTCAAACGTAAAGGCTTTGAAGAGTGTGTAAAAAGCGGGCTGATTCGCTACGTGGATGACAGCGTTTTGGAGGCTTTCTACGCCAATGTAAAGGCCCAGGCCATACGGCCCGGTATTGCACGCAAAACCGCCCTCAAGCTGGTGTACTCTCCCCTAAACGGCACGGGAAATCTGCCCGTTAGGCGGGTGCTGGGCGACATGGGCTTTTCTGATATCACTGTGGTGCCTGAGCAAGAACTGCCCGACGGCAACTTCCCCACCGCCCCCTACCCAAACCCCGAAATCCGCGAATCGCTGGCTTTGGGGCTGGCTCTGGCCGAAAAAACCGGCGCCGACCTGATGCTTGCCACCGACCCTGACGCCGACCGCGTGGGTATTGCCGTGCGGGATAAGGAGGGGGGCTACCGTCTGCTTTCAGGCAATGAGGTGGGGGTGCTGCTATTACACTATATCTGTGAAGGGCGGCTGGAAATGGGCACCATGCCCGGACGCCCCCTCACCATACGCAGCTTGGTATCCACCCCCATGGCCGACGCCGTGGCCACAAAGTACAAGGTGGAGATGGTAAAGGTGCTTACCGGCTTTAAGTACATTGGCGAAGAGATAGCCCTGCTGGAAAAGCGCGGCGAAAAGAACCGCTTCATCTTTGGTTTTGAGGAGAGTTACGGCTACCTTGCAGGCACCCATGTGCGCGATAAAGATGGCGTTGTGGCCTCTATGCTAATTTGTGAGATGGCCGCCTACCACAAAAGCCAGGGCAGCAGCCTGTACGAGGCCATGCGGAATCTGTATACAGAATTTGGACGCTACCTTGCCATTATTGACAACTTTACGTTTGAGGGACTTAGCGGCATGGATAGAATGGCCGCCATTATGGCCGATTTGCGTGAGAGCCACCTTACTGAAATTGCGGGTTACGCTGTGGAAACCCTGGCCGATTATGACACCCGCCAGCGCCACGACTTTGTGAATGACAGCGAAAGCCGCATAGAACTGCCTCGCTCCAACGTAATTGAATATCACCTGCGGGGCGGGCATACCGTCATTGTGCGCCCCTCGGGCACCGAACCAAAAATTAAAATATACTATACGGCCGTAGCCCCAAGCGAAGCCGAGGCCGAGGCCATACAAAAGGCGCTGGCCGGGGCACTTACCCCGCTGATGGCATAAAATTTTCTTGCAATTGTCACATCTGTGTGATAACATAGTTAAGTACGCAAGGGGCTTGCAGACGCGCAGCCCGGATAACCGTTTCCTCATACGCTGGATAAATGGCGGAGGATACGGCGCATAGTGAGGTGAACCAGAATGAAAGAAGGCATCCATCCCAAGTACGAAGCTTCCACCGTAACCTGTGCCTGCGGCAACACGTTTGAAACGCGCTCCACCGCCAGCAGCATTCACGTTGAAGTGTGCAACAAGTGCCACCCCTTCTACACCGGCAAGCAAAAACTTGTGGATTCCGGCGGCCGTGTAGACCGCTTCAAAAAGCGCTTCAATCTCGCCGAAAAATAGGGATGAAACCGCACCGGCAGCTTTTTGGCTGCCGGTTTTTTATATGACAAAGGAGCCCCGCTTTGGAGGAGTATAAAACCATACAAGCACCTGCCACGGCCACTATTATGGAGAAAAAAAGCGAGTTTATTGCCCTTGCCGCCCCGGCCTGCACCGAACAAGCGGCGGTGGCCGTACTGGAAGGGGTACGCAAAGCCCACCCCAGCGCAAACCACCACGTGTACGCCTACCGCCTGCGCGAAGGGGCGCGCCAGCGCTACAGCGATGATGGAGAGCCCGCCAAAACGGCAGGTTTGCCCGTGCTATCGGTGCTGGAAGGGGCCGGGCTGCTGGACCTTGCCCTTGTGGTAACGCGCTATTTTGGCGGCACCCTGCTAGGCACCGGGGGCCTTGTGCGGGCCTACACGCTGGCCGCCCAAAAAGCTGTAGAAGCGGCCAGGATACAAACCATACGCCTTTGCGTAACACTAAGCTTTCGTCTGCCCTACCCCTTATATCAGCCCGCGCAGCGGCTGCTGGAAGACGCTGGAGCCGCCATTGCAGCGCCCGTATTTGCCGGGGATGTGGGCCTTAGCGCAAGCCTGCCCGCCGGGCAAGAGGCCGCATTGATACAAAAACTGGGGGAACTGGGCCGGGGAAAGTTGGCCATAAGCCTGAGCAAACCATTTTTTGTCCCTTTTGGCTAACCCCCCAAAAAACGTTTGACAAATAAAAAATAGCGGCATACAATATAAATGAACAAGTTCATTTATATTGTATGCCGCATAATTGTTTATGCGGCCCAGGGCAGAAAGAAGGTTTGTGTTCCATGCTTAAAAAACTATTTTATGTTACCCCCAAAACCCTTTTGCTGATAGCGGGCATTGTGTGGCTGATAGCGGGCGGGAACATCCTGCGCATTGGCGTTTTGGATTTTATAGAGAGCTGGCGGCAAAACCCTCTTTACCTGCTTTTGGCCGCAGGGGTATTTTTGCTGTTTATGGGGCTTATTTTTTACCGTCTGGTGCAAAAACACAACACCCGCATCCTACAAATGCAGGCGCAAAAAGTGCCCGTTTACCGGTTTTTTGACGCAAAAAGCTACCTGATTATGGTGTTTATGATCACCGGCGGCCTGCTGGTACGCGGCTTTCAGCTTTTGCCACCTTTGGCCATTGGCATACTGTACTGCGGCATTGGCAGCGCACTTGTGGGCGCAGGCGTATTGTTTATGTTCAAGTATGTCAAAGCGCTAAAAAAATACGTACAGACGTATTAAACCCCCATTTTGGTATTGGGTCCCAGCTCCGCATCGGCCCAGTGCCTGGCCATAAGCTGTTCAAAAGCGGCGGGCAGTGTGGTAAAATAGGCCAAATCCTCGGCTGCGGCATCACTTTTATCGCTTAATATAGCAATTAAATAAGGGTGAGGGGCATACACAACGGCCATGTCGTGGTAGGCAAACGTATCCCAGCCATACTTGCGGGCCATGGGCCAGGGTGTGCGCAACATGGCGTTCCTGGTGTTCATCAGGTGGGCTTGCAGTTCCTTACCATAGACGCCGGTGTCCATATAGTCTTTTAGGGCGGCCAGGTATACCCCGGCGTCCGGCGCTGTGATAAGCCCACTGGTTACCCCCCGCACATCGGCGGGGTTGTGCAGGCCCAGCCCCGCCGCAAAAGCCGCGTAACCCTCGGCCGGGTAACGCTTTAAAAGCACCCGCTGGGCCACCGTATCACTGTAGCGCAGCAGATACTCAATCATCTCGGCCAGGCTCAGCTCCCTTGGTAGGTTTGGGTCACTTTTCAGCTTGCCGGAGTTTTCTTCCGAGCCCTTTATGGCCTCCGCGTCGATGAGGAAGGTCTCGTCCAGGCTGGCCTGGCCCTGCTCCACAAGCCGGTACAGGTACATGGCGTAAGGCGCTTTAGAAAGGCTGGCCACGTCAAACTTTTCTTCCCCGCCGTAGATGTATTCCGCTCCGGAATCCAAATCTTTAAAGTATACGGCCACCCGGTGGCCGTTTTCTTCATCGGGTTTTGCCTCTTCTGCCGCGGAATTTGCCGCACTTTCCGCACCCTCCTCCCCGGCCTGCGTTTGCGCAGGGGCGGGGCTTAAAGCCGCCCATTCGTTTAGCAGGGTATCAAGGCCGGCTATCTCCTCGGCGCTAAACGCGTAGGGAGGCCAGCCGTCTTCGGGCGCTACCAGGCTGGGCAGCTCCACCGGGGGCGCTGCCGGTGGGGCCGGGGCAACCTCGGGGGAAGCCGGGGGAAGGGCCGCTGCATCACTAGACGCGGGGGCTAAAACACTCCCCGCGCCCTGCTGCGCCGCCAAAGCGCCTGATACCGCCCCCGGCTGGGCTTTGCGGGCGGCGTTTTCGTTTAAAAGCACCGCGGCCAAAAGGGTACACAGGCAAAGCCCCGCCAGCCCTGCAGCCAACAGCGCCATCTTATTATTTTGCCTTTTCCGCAGGCCTTTTTGGGGTTTTTCCCTGCCGTCAAACCGCATTCGGCTCTCCTTTACCCGCCTTGCGGGCCAAACTGGCTGTTGTACAGTTTTGTGTAAAAGCCGCCCTTTGCCAACAGTTCTTCATGGCGGCCACGCTCTACCACCTTTCCCGCATCCATCACCAAAATTTCATCGGCATTTTGTATGGTGGAAAGGCGGTGCGCCACAATAAAACTGGTGTGCCCCTGCATCAGCCGGGCCATGGCCTGTTGCACCAAAATTTCGGTGCGGGTGTCTATTGAACTGGTGGCTTCGTCTAAAATGAGCATATCGGGCTTTGCCAGCACAATGCGCGCGATGCATAAAAGCTGTTTTTCCCCGGCTGAAAGCCCCTCGCCGCCGGTTTTTAAAACGGTATTGTAGCCTTTGGGCAGCCGCATAATAAAACTGTGGGCCAGGGCTTTTTTTGCCGCATCCACAATTTCCGCTTCGCTGGCTTCGGGCCGTCCGTAGGCAATATTCTCGCGCACTGTGGCCTGTTTTAGCCAGGTGTCTTGCAACACCATGCCGTACAGCCCCCGCAGGGCCCCGCGCTCTATCTCTGTGATATCCCTGCCATCCACGCTGATTTTGCCGCTGTCAATCTCATAAAACCGCATGAGTAAATTGATCAGGGTGGTTTTACCGCAACCGGTTGGGCCCACCAGCGCAATGCGCTTGCCGGGGTTTGCGCTCAGGGAAAAATTCTCAATCAGCGGGCGCTCTACCGTATAGGAAAAACAGACATTCTCGGCCTGTACATAGCCTTCGGCATGGCGGGGCGAGGCCGCACCCAGGGGGCTGGCCGCCTCGGGCTGCCAGTCAATCACCTCAAACAGCCGTTCGGCCCCGGCAATGGCCGTTTGCACCTGGGTAAGCACGGCGGTCACATCGTTAAAGGGCTTGGTATACTGGTTGGCATAACTTAAAAAAACAGAGAGCCCCCCCACTGTAATGCCCCCCCCAATGGCGTACACCCCACCCAGCGCGGCCACGGCGGCGAACACCAGCGCATTTACCAGCCGGGTGCCGGGGTTTATAAAACTGGAATAGAGTATGGCTTTGCGGTATTCCCCGGCATAGCTGCGGTTCATCTCGTCAAATGCGGCCTGGGTCTCGGTCTCGTAGCCAAAGTCCTGCAAAATACCCTGGCCGCGCACTATCTCACCCACATAGGCCGAAACCTGCCCCTGCTCACGGCTCATACTGCGGAAAAACCGGGCCGTGCGCTTGCCCACAGCCTGGGCAAACACAATGGAAAGCGGCGTTACCAGCAGCACCACCAGGGCGATAACCCAGTTGAGTACAAGCATAACTGCCAGGGTGGCCAAAATAGCTGCCACCCCCGGCAAAAGCTGGCCAAGCCCCTGCAAAAGCCCCTCGGCAACGGCGTCGGCGTCGTTTACCAAGCGGCTGGAAAGATCCCCCCTGGGGTGGGTATCCAGCTTTTTCAGCGGCACCTCGCCCAGGCGGGCAAAAACCGTGCGCCGTAGGTCATTTGTGGCCTTGGCCGAAAGGCTGCGCGTGGCCGCCTGCATCCCCCACTGGCACAGCCCCCCGGCCAGCACGGCGCCCCCGGCCAGCAGCAGCATTTGCAGCACGGTGGCAAACACAACCTGGCCCGGCCCCAGCATGGCGTCTATGGCCCTGCCAATAAACACCGGCGCCAGCAAAAACAGCAGCACCTGGCCCAGGGCGCAGGCCACGGCCAGCACCAAAACACTTTTATAGGGGCTTAAATAGGGCAGCAGGCGGCGCAGCACCGGTACTACACGCCCCGCATTTTCCTCTTTTGGGGGTTTCAACGCTCCTGCTCACCTCCCTGCGAGGCCGCAATCTCCCTGTACACTTCACAGGTTTCCAGCAGGTCCTCATGGCGGCCACGCCCTACAATTTTTCCATCGTCCAGCACCAAAATACAATCGGCCCCGCGCAGCGAGGCCACCCGCTGGCTGATGATAAAGGTGGTGACGGGGCCCCCATCCTCTGTGCGCAGTTTTGCCAAAGCGCTGCGCAGCGCCGCCTCGGTGGCATAATCCAGCGCCGAGGCGGCGTCGTCGAGCAGTAAAATATGCGGGCGGCGGGCCACGGCCCGTGCAATGGTAAGCCGCTGGCGCTGCCCGCCCGAAAGGCTCACCCCGCCCTCTGCCACCATCATATCCAGCCCTTTGGGTTTTTCCCGCACAAAGGCCGCCGCCTGGGCGGTCTCCAGCGCCTGCCAAAGGGCGTCATCCCCTGCCGCGGGGGCAGCCACCTGCAAATTCTGCCGCACTGTGCCCGAAAATAGCTGTGCGCCCTGGGCCACCGCGCCAAAATTCTCCCTCAGGCCATGCAAGGTAAACTTGCGCACATCCGCCCCAAACACCTCCACCCGGCCTGTATTTACCTCGTAGCGTCGCAAAAGCAGATGCCCCAGGGTGGATTTCCCGCTCCCGGTGCCGCCTATCACGCCCACCACCTGGCCAGGCCAAACCTCAAAATCAATATCGGTCAGGGCATTTTCCGCCCCCGCAAAATAGCTAAAATTCACGCCGTAAAAACCAAACGCCGGGGCGTCCGGCCTTTTTTCAGCGCCGGGGCCGTCCGTTATATCGGGCTTTGTTTGCAGCAAGGCCTCCACCCGCTTTGCGCTGGCCATGGCCCGCGTAAACAGTACAATTAAACTGGCCGCCACCAGCAGCGCCAGCAAAATCTGGGTCATATAGTTCACCAGCGCAATAATAACGCCTGTCTCCATCCGGCCCGCGTTTACGTCCTGCGCCCCCAGCCAAACCACCAAAATAATGGCAAGGTTGGCCACCACACTGGCCGCCGGGGTAAGCACGGCCGAAATCCAGCCTGTGCGTATCAACGTGCCCGTAAGGCCGCCGGCTGCCCTGCCAAACTCCTGCTCCTCACGCTTTTGGCGGGAAAAGGCCCGGATGACCCGCACCCCCTCCAAATTTTCCTGTGCGCGGCGGAAGAGTTCATCCTGCCCCTCTTGAATTTGGCCGTAACGGGGCATGGTGCTGCGCACCACCAAAAGCAAAACGACGGTGATCAGCAGGGTGCCCGCCAGGTAAATCAGCCCGGTGCGTAAATCTAGAACCAGGGCCATCACCACCCCGCCCACCGCAAGAAAGGGCACCCTTGTGCCCAGGCGGATAAACATATTCAGCCCCGCCTGCAGCTGGTTTACGTCGTTGGTAATGCGGGTGGCCAGCCTGCCCGCGCCCATTTCGCCCGCCTGGCTGGCCGAAAGCCGCAGCATGTGGGCAAAAGCCTCCCCCCGCAGCCGAAGGCCAAAATGGGCCGCCGCACGCGCCGCATAGTACTGGCAAGTAAGCCCCGCCGCCGCGCCCAACACCGCCAGCAGCACCATAAAAGCCCCGCCTCCCAGTACATAGGCGGTATCCCCCTTGGCCACGCCCACATCAATAATGCTGGCCGTAACCAGGGGCACAAACAGTTCCAAAATGGCCTCAAACAGTTTAAACAGCGGGCCAAGTACAATCTCCCGGTAATTTCCCTTAAAATGCTTGGCTATCTCTTTCATCTTGTGCTTCTATCTCTCTATTTCTTTCAAAATGTAGATGTAAACCCGAACGCCGAGCGCCGTTTACTTGTGGTAGCGGCTGCCCGCACGTATTTGAAAGGCCCGGTAGATTTGCTCGGTTAACACCAGGCGGGCCAACTGGTGAGGCAGAGTTAGGGCCGAAAGGGAAAACCGCCTGTAGGCAGCCGTTTTTATGCAAGGCGCCAGCCCGTGGGATGAGCCGATGACAAAGGCCGCCTGGCCGCCCCCATCCTGGGCCATCTCCTCCAAAAGGGCGGCAAAGCCTTCACTATCCAGCGCCTTACCCTCCACACACAGCGCCAGCATCCGGGCCTTTTTGGGCAGTGCGGCCAAAATATGCTCCCCCTCTTTTTCCAGCGCGGCGCGCACCAGGGCGGGCGAAGCGCTTTTTTCTGTCAGGGGTTCTTCGCTCAGTTCCTGCGCCCTAAAACGGCACAGGGGCCCTAGGCGCTTTTCATATTCCTGAATGCCCGGTAGATAAAAGCCTGCGGGCTTGCCCAGGCACACAAGGTCGATATGCTGCACGTCCTATTCCCTCCCCATCTTCGGCTGTTTGGGCGGTGTTTTGGGCGGCACAGGCTAACTGCCGGGGCCAAACGCCATCCAGCGGCCCACCTCGTGCCGGGGGGGAATTTGGATGTCGCAGCCCTCGGGGCAGGGGTAGCCGCTGGCTGTAAAAGCGGCCTCCAGGGCCTGCTGCACCAGGGCAGGGTGGTTGTTTTCTTCGCTCAGGTGGCACAGTGCCACCTTGCGGCAGCCCCCCGCCACCAGCGCCGCCACGGCGGCGGCGCTATCGGGGTTAGAAAGATGCCCCCTCGGCGAGGCAATCCGCTTTTTCAGTATGGCCGGATAGGGGCCACGCCGCAGCATTTCGGGGTCATAATTTGCCTCCAAGGCCACCAGTTGCGCCTGTTGCAGGCGGCAAAACACACTTTCTGTAAGCACGCCAAGGTCGGTGGCAAGGGCCATGGTGGCCCCTTTGGGGGTGGTGATAAAAAAACCACAGCAGCCCGCGGCGTCATGGCTGGTGGCAAAACCCTCCACCCGGAATACCCCCGCTTCATCGCTCCGGTCATCCACGGCTATCAGTTCGGCGGCGTCCGGCAATTTCCCCGCCATCCATAGCGCGTCCAGCGTGGCCGCCGAGGCAAACACCGGCGGGGTTAAGCGCCGGGTGAACACCTCCACCCCCTTGATATGGTCGCTATGCTCATGGGTGAGCAATAGGCCCTGCAGGCCACCCTGCAAAAGCCCCAGCCCCCCCAATTTGGTAAGCGCCGCGCGGCAGGAAAGCCCAAGGTCTATCAGCAGGTAGGCCCCGTCCTCTTCCACCACAGCCGCATTGCCCGAAGAACCGCTGCAAAGGGTAACAAACCGGGCCATCAGCGCAACACCACCCCTTCAGGCGGCTGGGACACGCTCTCACCGCGGTCCAGCGCGGTGAGGTATTCCATCTCCCCTGCCGTAAGGGCAAAATCAAACACGGCGGCATTTTGCAAAATGCGTTCGGGCTTAATCGATTTGGGTATCACCCCAAGGCCCAGCCCCAGCGCCCAGGCCAGCAGCACCTGCTGTGTGCTTTTGCCGTGGGCTGCGGCTATGTTTTGCAGGCCCTCATCGCCGTCTAACGCCCCGCGGGCCAGGGGCTTCCAGGCCTGCAGCAAAATGCCGTGTTCCTTGCAAAAGACATACTCTTCATGGCGGAAGTACAGCGGGTGAAATTGCAGCTGGTTTACCAGGGGGGCCAATTCACCCTCTGCTTCTAATTCCCGCATAAGCCTAACGGGGAAATTGGATACCCCAATTACCCGAATGCGCTTTTGCCGGTATAACTCCGCCAGCGCGCGGCAGGTCTCGCGATATTTACCCTGCACCGGCCAGTGCACCATGTACATATCCAAATAGTCCAGCCCAAGGCGGGCAAGGCTGGCCTCAAATGCGCGCAAGGTTTCCGCATAGCCGCTCTCATCCACCCACACCTTGCTGGTAACAAATACTTCGCTGCGCCTAAGGCCCGCGTCCCGCAGCCCGGCCCCCACCTCTTCCTCGTTGCCATAATAGGCCGCGGTATCTATCAGGCGGTAGCCGTTTTGCAATGCAAAACACACAGCGCTCCGCGCCTCGCCTTTTTCAGCCCGCCAGGTACCCAGCCCCAGGCGGGGAATTCTGGCGCCGTTCTTAAGTGTAAAGCAACGTTCCATATGGCTCCTTCCCTCTGCCCATAAACCTACCTTGTTTAGTATACCACACAAGGCGGGGTTTTTCCGCACAAAAAACGCCGCCGTTTTTTACCGGCGGCGTTACATATTACAAAATTCACTGTTAAAACGCGGGTTGTAGCACGCTATCCGGCTTACCACCCCGGCGGATATCCGCCCCCAGGCCCGCAAATTTCTCTACCAAACTTTCGTATCCGCGCTCAATATAGCACACTTCCTCCACCTCGGTTTTACCGGCGGCCGAAAGGGCGGCTATCACCAAAGCACATCCCGCGCGCAGGTCAGAGGCGCGCACAGGCGCGCCCTGTAGTTCGCCCACTCCCTCAACCACGGCCACCCGGCCATCCACCTGGATACTGGCCCCCATGCGGATGAGTTCATCCACATAGCGGAAGCGGTTATCCCATATCGCTTCGGTTATAATGGAGGTTCCCTCGGCCAGGCACAAAAGGGCGGTCATCATGGGCTGCATATCGGTGGGAAAACCCGGATGGGGCATGGTTTTGATATTGGTTGCGTGCATGGGCCCCATACGGCTTACCCGTATGGCCTCGTCAAATTCTTCAATGGCGGCGCCCGCTCGCTCCAGTTTTGCGGTAATGGGTTCCAAGTGTTTGGGAATCACGTTTTTAATCAGCACATCGCCGCCCGTAATGGTGGCGGCCGCCATATAACTGCCCGCCTCAATTTGGTCTGGGATGATGGTGTAGTTGCCGCCAAACATTTTTTCCACGCCGCGTATCTTAATCACATCGGTGCCCGCGCCGCGCACATCGGCCCCCATGGTGTTCAAAAAGTTGGCAACGTCCACAATATGGGGTTCTTTGGCCACATTTTCCAGCACGGTGGTGCCGCTTGCCATAACGCTTGCCAGCATGGCGTTTATGGTGGCGCCCACGCTAACCGTATCGAAAAAAACGTGGCTGGCCACAAGGCTGTCGGCCTTTACATGAATCATGCCCTTTTCTATCGAATCCTCAGCCCCCAGGGCGCTAAACGCCTTCAGGTGCTGGTCTATGGGGCGGGGGCCCAGGTCACAGCCGCCGGGCATGGAGGCCGCCGCCTCGCCAAAGCGGCCCAGCAAAGCCCCCAAAAAATAATAAGAAGCGCGCATCTGGCGCGAAAGTTCCTCGGGTACTACCTTTGTTGTGATATGGGTGGTATCCACCTCCATGGTGTTGCGGTTTAGCATCCGCACCTCGGCGCCCATCTCCCGCAGAATGTGCACCGATGCATACACATCGCTGATGGAGGGCAAATTTTCTATTACACAGCGCCCCCCGGCCAGAATGGTGGCGGGCAGAATGGCCACCGCCGCATTTTTTGCCCCGCTAACCGTAACCTCACCCCGCAAAGGGTGGCCGCCATGAATGATGTATTTCTCCAATGTACGATTCCTCCGGTGAATGTAGGCCTTCGCTATTTGCCCAAAAAGCGCCAAGATCAGCTTGCCAAAGCCGAAATGCCACAAACGCTTTTCAGGTTGGTTAAATTCTCAACAAAGATAAGTATAGCACTTTCCCCCGGGAATGAAAAGCTACAAATTGGCGAAAACTTCTTTACAATTTGGTTAAATATCGCCGTTTTACCCTTTCTGCGCCGTTTTTCACAAACAATGCCCCCGGCACACACCAGCTGCATAAAAAAGTTTCTTATCCACGCCCAAAACCGTGTGGCGCCACCACAAAATCATCCGGGTTCAAAAGCCCATTGCCGGACTGGAACTCTAAGTGCAAATGGTTGCCGAAGGAGTTACCCGTATTGCCAACAT
The DNA here is from genome assembly GCA_964550985.1 of uncultured Oscillospiraceae bacterium. GTDB lineage: Bacteria > Bacillota > Clostridia > Oscillospirales > Ruminococcaceae > JAAYCI01. Next base: position 119 of record CAZKBM010000062.1, on the reverse strand, counting down.
TGGCAATGTATTGGTTTTGCTTCACAACGTAGACCTCTGTCACCTCAAGGTAATAGCAGTGGTCGTATAGGGTTTTCAGGACGTCGGGTTTCTGTATAACAATATGGTTGACGTAGCTG
>CAZKBM010000061.1:0-19451 GCA_964550985.1 uncultured Oscillospiraceae bacterium | reverse complement strand
GTGCGAGCCGCAGCGAAGCCTGTCGAGGGCAACCGCCGCAGGCGGCACCTAGCCCGAGACCAACGCAGCCATTCGCCGTTTCTGCCAAGAGCAGCTTAACTCATGTTATGTTCATTTGCTCTAGGCGGCAAAAAACCCCCGCACTACTGCGCGGGGGTTTTAAAACGGGTGGGGAACTTTGGTTTTGCCTTAGCTTAGCGCAGCAGTTGCAGCACTTGCTGGGGCTGTTGGTTGGCCTGGGCCAGCATGGCCTGTGCGGCCTGGCTCAGTACATTGTTCTTGGTGAAGTTCATCATCTCTTTGGCCATATCCACGTCGCGGATGCGGCTCTCGGCGGCGGTCATGTTCTCGCTGGTCACGTTCAGGTTGTTGATGGTGTGCTCTAAGCGGTTTTGCAGGGCGCCCAGGTTACCGCGGTTATCGGATACTTTGCCAATGGCGTCTTTAATCTTGCTCAGGGCGGCGGAGGCGCTCTCCTGCGTAGCCAGGGAGACGTCGCGGATGCCAAGGCCTGTGGAACTCATATCGTCTACCTTCACGGTAATTTTGTTAAAGTCGTCGGCGGTATCGCCCACCTGCATGGTCAGGCCGGTGCTGCCCTGGCTGTGGAACACAAGCGCCGAGGAAGCGGTGCCGTTCTGGCTGAGGTTATCCACCTTCACACCGGTTTTGCTGGCCACCTGCTGGGCCACGCTGGCATAGTCGGCCGGGGTGTTGCCCGCGGCTATCAGCACGTTCACGCTTTTATCGGTAACCAGGGCGGCATTTGCGGCGCTGTCGGCCACCACAAACTTCACGCCGTTTACGCTAAAGGTGGCGTTATCAATATTGCCGCCGGTGAAGGCTGTGAACTGGAAACCCTTGGTCTCATCCAAGCCGTGGGTTACGGTGGGGGTAAGGGAAGAAACCGTGCCATTGTTATTCACACCCACAGAGGAAACTTCCACACCTGCAGAGCCGCTCTCTTTGGCTTTCAGTGTAATGGCGCCGGCGGTGTTCGAGATATCGAATTTGGCGCTTAAATCGCCAACCTTGCCGGCTTCGCTGCGAATGGCGTTGCCCAGTTCGGCTGCGGTTTGCTGGTTTGCAGTACCCAGGGCATAGCTTGTGCCGTCTTTGGAGACCATGCTGGCCCCATCGGCCGCCACGGTGAACTCAAAGTTGTAGGAACTTCCGTCGTTCAAAGCAACAGAGTAAGTAAGTTTTTGGCCGGCGGTGGCGGTGGTGTTCGTCACCGTAAAGGTAGAGCTGGCGTTTGTGGCAACCGCGGTAGTGCCCGCAGCGCCGGTAAGGCCCTTGATATCGATATTCTTTACGTTTTTGGCGCCCAGGCTACCATCTAAAAGCTGGATGCCGTTGAAGTTGGTGGCCTTGGAGATGCGGTCCACCTCATCTTTTAGCGCTTCCACTTCGGCTTCAATCTTCTGGCGGTCGTCGGCCTGAATGGTGCCGTTGGCGCTTTGGGTGGCAAGTTCTACCATACGGTTCAACATGCCGTGCACTTCCTGCAGGGCGCCCTCAGCGCTTTGGATGAGGCTTGCGCCGTCTTGGGCGTTCAGCACCGCACGGTTGAGGCCGGTGATTTGGGCGCGCATTTTCTCGCTGATGGCAAGGCCGGCGGCGTCGTCGGCGGCGCGGTTGATGCGGTAGCCGGAAGAAAGTTTTTCCAGGTTTTTGCTAAGGGAACTGTTGTTCACACCTAATTGGCGGTGGGCGTTCAGTGCGGGTATGTTGTGTTGAATAATCATTGGGTTAAATCCTCCCTAATACTTTTCCGGGGCTTCCTGCCCCTAATTTTTTGTTTTGGTTTAGCGCTTCCCCCAGGCTCCATTCGGGCCCTGAACAGTGCCGGGGTGTTGCGCCAGTTTTGCTTTGGGCGCCGTGTGTTTCATGCGCCGCTGATATATATATCGGTGCCTTTGTGCTCAAACTTAACCGTTTTGGTATAGATTAAAATGTGGCAATTTTTTGCCACATTTTACCGTATTTTTATAATAAAATTGCCATTTCTGCCAAGAGTGCCAAAATAACGCGCCACTTATATGCCACTTTTCATTTTACACTGTTGCTTCGTTTTATTTCATACTATATTGATATGTTATTCTGAAAAAGAGGCCCCTTCCAGCACAAGGAACGCCCCTTTATCTGCCCCTTTTACAGGCCATACCGCACCGTTTTTAAAACATTTGCCCGCGGGGCCCATTTTCTATATAATGAGTTATAGTATATAAAGCTTTCCATAAATACCCCAGGAGGTATCCATGACGGACATTTTGCCCCTGCCGCGCCTTGCCCCCAAGGGCCCCCTTGCCCAAACGGCCTATGGCCCTGTGCTTGGCGCTGTTTTAAACGGCGTACACTGCTTTAGGGGGGTGCCTTTTGCCGCACCGCCGCTGGGGCCCCTGCGTTTTTTGCCGCCACAGCCCCCCGCCCCCTGGCAGGAAGTTTTGGACTGCCAAAGCTTTCGCGATTCGGCCGTGCAGGCCGCCGAGATAACCCCCGCCATCACACATAGCGAGGACTGCCTCTACCTGAATATCTGGGCCCCCGCCGAAGCGTCGCCCGGCGATGGCCGGGCGGTACTGGTTTACATCCATGGCGGGGGATTTTCAGAGGGCTCGCCCGCAAAGGCGGTTTTTGACGGCAGTGCTTTTGCCAAAAGCGGCATTTTGCAGGTAAACCTGAGTTACCGGCTGGGGGCGCTGGGTTTTATGGCCTTTGAGGAGATTGAGGCCGAACACGGCTATTTGGGCAACTGTGGCCTGCTGGACCAAATTGCCGCGCTGCAATGGGTGCAGGAAAACATCGCCTTTTTTGGAGGCGACCCCGGCAATGTAACCATCTGCGGGGAATCGGCCGGGGCTTTTAGCGTATCCGCCCTTTTGCTTAGCCCGCTGGCCAAGGGGCTTTTTAAACGCGCCATCTTGCAAAGCGGCAACATTTTGGGCCAGCCCATCCTGGCGCCCATGGCCCGCGGGGGCCGCCGCAGCGCCATTGTATCCAGCCGCAGCTATGCCGCCGCGCTGCGGCACCCAAGCCTTACGGGGCTGCGCAAAATGGATGCGCGGGCCATTACAAGGGGCTGCGCCTTCCGCGATAACCTGACCGACCCGCCCAAATACAACTTTTGGCCTGTGTTCGATGGCCGCCTGCTGCCCCAAAACCCCTACGAAGCGCTTTGCCAAGGCCAGCTGAACGCCGCCGATTTATTGCTTGGCTACAACAGCGATGAGGGCACCCTGTTTATCCCCAAGGGAACCACGGGCGAAAGCTACTTCCAGCTTTGCCTGCGCATTTTTGGCGAGGACGCTTACGAGGTGCTGCGGCGCTTTCCCATTGGGGCGGGCCACACGCCCGCCAGCCGCGCCCGCGCCTTGGTGGAGATGGGCCTGCGCTTTGGCAGCGATGTTTACGCCGATGAATACAGCCGCCAAGGCCAGCGGGTTTGGGCGTACAATTTCAACCATCATATTCCCGTTTTAGACGGCATTGGCCTGGGAATAACCCACGCCTTGGAGCTGTTTTTTGTTTTTAAAACCCTGCCTAAGCTATTTTTGCGCAACCCCGCCCACGGCCCTGTTATGGAGGATATACACATCCGCTGGCTGAATTTCATCCGCACGGGAGACCCAAACCAGGGCGATGCGGTAAGCACCCCCTGGCCCGCCTATACCCAACAGGAAAAGCAAACCCTGATATTACAGGCAAAACCCGCGCCACGCACCGCCCCCCTGGCCCAGGACGTGGCCTTTTACAGGGATATTCTGTGGGGGGAGCGCAGCGCCGCTATGTAAGGTGCAAGCTTTTTAAGAAACCCTAATAAAAGCACCGCTTAAAACCAGCGCTTTTTGCGGAACACCACAATACACAGGATCACCACAAAAACCGAGAGCGCAATGACAAAGGGGTAGGCAAAGGGCTGGGTGTATTCAGGCATCCGCAGGTTCATGCCATACCAGCCCACAATTAAGGTTAGCGGGAAAAATATGGCCGAAAGCACCGTGAAAAGTTTCATGGTTTTATTCAGGCTCACATCAATTTGGTTCTGGTACACCTCCCGCACCTGCACCACGTATTCCCGCAGGTTTAAAACCGTACCGGCCAGCCTATCGGCCCGGTTTGTATAGATATGCAGCGCCCGCAGCTGCTCGGGGGTAAAAAATCCGTTTTGGTTTTCTTCCATATCCTCTAAAAGGTCAAAAACCGCCTCATAATAGCGTTTCAGCGCCAAAAGCTTTCGGCGCATCTCGCTAATTTTTAAAATACAATCCTTCGGGGGCTCGTCGTGGGTGGCCAGTTCTTCCAGTTCCTCCACCTCGTCTTCCAAATCCTGCAAAAAGGCTGAATCACCATAAAACAGGCAGGAGAAAAACAGGTTTAGCGCCCTTTGCGGGCTGGGGGCTTCGCCGTGCCAGTCCTCCATCAGCTTTTGCATACGGGGTATGGCGTGGGTTCCCCCCTCGGCCACTACCACCAGCGCCTTCGCGGTAAAAAACAGCTCTGCATGTTTTACGCCGCCCAAAATATCGCCCGGGCTGGGTATTTCAAAGCACAGATAATCCACCCCGTTGCGGCTTTCAAAACGGGTGCCCATCGCCGTATCCTCTGTGTGGCCTTCGGCCTGTTCTTCTATTGCAAACAGCGCAAGCGCCGCTGGGCGCTCACTGGGGCCTGCAAAGCACAGATAATCCGCCCGCTGGGCAAGGTTCACCTCCTGTGGCGTTATGGGCGATGCGCCCGCATAAATGGTCATTTTATTTTCTCACCTCGCCCTTGGGGCTTTTATATACCCTCTTCGTCGGTCTCTAAATAGATATCGTCCTCATCTTCTTCAGTATCCACCGTTTGGGCCCCGTTGCTGGTGTACCAGTGGTTAAAACGGTCTCGTTCCCCCTTCAAATGTTCCAGGCGGAACTTGCGTTTTTTGCCTTCGCAATCTTCAAACACCACCTGGTAAAAGGGGCAGCCATCCAAGTCCCCATCCGGTTTTATCACATTAATTTGTATCACTTTTTTAATATACCTGCGATGCAGCAAAACAAATTCAGCACCTACCCCGGCATAAAACCAATCGTCCGGTCTTTTTCCATCCTGGCCATCCACACCATTTCCGCCATACCGAACTCCAAGGGCACGCTCTTGCCGTCTCACCCTGCTAACAGATTTTGCGTTGGGCAGCAAAACCAGCAAAACAAAAAAGAATACGCCAAAAATTGGCAATAACGCAAGATATTCCCAAAGGCGCTGGCCCCCAAACCCCAGTATCAGCGCCAGCAGAATAACCAGTACAACCAAGGTTAGCACCAACATAGTTGTGCTGTTGTTCCATATCAGGCGCCAAAGCGGTAGCACGGTGTCTTTTTTCAGCATATTCGGTTTTTTTTGCATCTTCATGGCCCACTTTTGCCTCGTCATTCATAGTCCGTTTTTTTCATTGTAACACAGCATTTAAAAATATTAAACTGAAAAACCGTTATTACAGTTTCTCAAAAGGCTGTGCAGTGGGTTTTTGTAAGAAGCTCTTATACAGCGTAGAAACTGTTATGCAGCGCCTGCTTTTTCCCATATTTATGCGCTACAGTTTGTTCATTTGCTGTAAAAGGCCGAACCTGCAATAGAAAAACTGGGCCGCCCGCATTGTACAAATTACAATGCGGGCGGCCCAGTTTTTCCTGTTGGCCTACCTGTACAGGCAGCCGTTAAATTTTAAGCGGCAGGCCGTTTGCGTCTCTAAAACTTCCGGCCAAAATCATGGCAAGGTCTACAAACCAGCCCACACTGAACATGGCGCCGGTAAACAGCCACAAAAGCCCGGTGCCTATTTTACCGGTATAAAAGCGGTGCACCCCTAAAAAGCCGAAGAAGAAGCAGAGAAAAAAGGTGAGCAATTTGCTCTTTTGCCCCTCCTTTAGCGCCATAGCCCCCATTTGTGGGGCCGCCAGGGTAATTACGGTGTTGGCATCACCCGTTAAACTGGTGGTGTTAACGGTGATGGCGGGCATAGCCACCCCGGCCAGGGCCAAGCCCCCCGCAGGCGCCGCCAGGGTTTGGTACTGGGTTTGGGCCGGTACTTCGGCCACCGGCGGCGGGGGCGGCGGGTAGGTGCCCGCAGGCGGGTAAGAAACCTGTGGCTGTGTTAAGGATACCTGTGGCTGCGCCAGAGAGACCTGCTGTGGCTGGGCCATCACCTCCTGTTGCACCGCGCCTTCTTCGCAATAGGCCAGCGTGGCCGATGAGGTACCGCACTGGGGGCAAAATGCATAGCCATGCACTTCGCCACAGCGGGCACACACCTGCATTTCGGGCTGGTTTGCACCACAACTTGGGCAAAATTTTGAGTGATATTCGCTACCACAAACCGAACATTTCATACCCGTATCCTCCGTATGGCTGTAAATAGACGATTATTGATTTTGTTTTTCCCCGGCGTTTGGGCCCATAGCCCGCCCATCCGGTGGCGGCGCGCCGGTTTTACGCCTGGGGTAAAGGGGCAAAAGCTTTAGCATGGATGAGACCAAGATGAGCCCCAGCGCAATGGCGCCCACCTGCAAAAGTGTGGCGTACAGAACCTCTACCGAGGCCATGGGGTTGCCCTCCAACCCCAAAAGTACCCCGCGGTACAGCCCGCCCCCCGGCACCATGGGAATAAGCCCCGCAGCCAGGTACAGGGTGGCCGGTGCTTTTAACAGCCTGGCCAGCAATTCGGCTGCCAGTGCGGCGGCCGCGCCATACAAAAGGTAGGGCGGCAATTCGCCCAGGGGCAGTGCCAACTGGTAAATCAAATCGGCAAAGGCGCCGGCAAGGCCCGCAAACACAATATGCCTGCCCCGCACCCCAAACAACACGCTAAACGCGGCCGAGATAACAAAGGCGATGAGTACCGGGGCGGTCATATACCCACCTCCGCCAGCAGGTTTAGTACTGCGTAGGCAAGGGCTGCGCCACCCGCAAGGGCCACCGCCACGGCCAAAGTTTCAAACACCCGGCTGATGCCCGAAATCAAATCGCCCGCCACTATATCGCGAAAGGCGTTTGTAAACAAAAGGCCGGGCACCAGCAGCATGGAGGTGGCTATGGTAAGCATGTCCCAGTTTGTGGCAAACCCCAAAAGGCTGCACAGCCAACCGGCCAGCGCCGCCACCGCCCCACCCGTAAGGTTGACGAAAAAGAAGCCGAGATCCAGCTTTGAGATGCCCTGCACCACAAAGCGCAAAAGCGCGCCGGTGAACAGCCCACAAACCACATCGTTCCTATTGCCGCCCAGCAGCGCTACAAAGGCCGCACAGGCCACCGAAGAGGCCAGCACCAACGCTGGCAGCGGCATGGGCTTTTCGGCCTCTATCTCCTTCAGGGCGGCCAGGGTGCGCGCCAGGGGCCAATCCTCCCGCGCAACCCCGCGTGAAACCCGGTTCACCTTTTCCACCTTGTCCAGGTTTGTGCTGCGCTCATGCACCCGTTTCATCACGGTGTAGGGCCGCTCCTCACCATCATAAATGGTAAGCATGATGCTTGTGGGGGTTGCATAACAGTCCCAATGCGCCGCCCCATAGCTACGGGCAACATTCTGCATAATGGCCTCAACGCGGTAAATCTCCCCGCCGTTTTCCAGCATCAGCGCCCCGGCCAAACTGGCCGCATGTAAAATTTTATCGAACAAAGACGGTTCCATCGTGTCCTCTCCTGCAAGCGCGAAACCCGGTGGAAAAACCCGTCCTGCAAACTATAACGAACGAGGGCTTCGGATGCTTTCAATTTTGCAAATGTTTTTTTGCCTTTCCCAACCACATTTTATTATTTTAGCACATTTGGCCCCAGCCGGCACAGAAAAAAAGGCCCCAGGCCCATAGATGGGCCCAAAGCCTGCTGGTAAAATGGCCTTAACCTTCCCCTTTTGGCTGTAGGGCCAATATCTCCCTTTGCACCCTTTCCTCCAAGGGGGCAAACTGGAAGGCGGGCCTGCCGGTATAATAGCCCTGCACAAAGTCCACCCCCAGGCGAATCACCTCCGCCAGGTCCTCCACCTCTTCCACACCTTCGGCTATCAGCTTAATACCCCTTGGGTGGCAAAACGAGATAAGGTTTGCCACAAGCTGCTGGCGGTCCGGGCTTTGGTGGATGCCCCGAATCAGTTCTATATCCAGCTTTACCACGTCTGGCTGCATGGATAATATGCGGATCTCATTGGAATATCCGCTTCCAAAATCATCGATGGCAAGCTGCATCCCCGAACTGTGGATATAGGCCACCTTTCGTTCTAGCTGCTGAGGGGAATCGTTTTCCGCCTCGGTTATCTCCACCACCACATGGGGGAACACCTTGCCGAAGCGGCGGTTCATCTCCTCATGTTCTGAATCACTTAAAAGCTGGCTGGGGATACTGTTGATAAAGAGTTTTGCCCCGCCCAGCTCTGCAAGGCACTCGGTCAGTTCGCCCAGCACCTTGAAGATAATCATTTTTTCCAAATTGTACAGCTTGGACTGCGCCGCTGCCACATTTAAAATTTCCAGGGGAGAGCGGAAGTTTTCCAGCAGCGGGCGCATCAGTGCCTCGTAGGCATAGATGGCGCCGGTTTTTAAACATACGATGGGCTGAAAGGCAAAACGGATGAGTTCTTCATCCAAAAGGCGGTTGATGGCCTCTCTATTTTCCAGCAGATAGGCATTTTTGTGGTAGGATTGCTGGCTAAACTCAAAAATAGCGCCCTTATTTGTGTGCTTTGCCTCGTACATGGCATAATCCGCCAGTTTCAGCAGTTCACCAACCTCGTTTGCATCTTCGGGGTACCAGGCAATGCCCGAAGAACAACGCACCCGCTGCGCCGTATTCCCAGGCACCGGCAGGGTAAAGGCCTCGTTGCGCTTGTATTGGCCGTGAATCAGCTCCCGCGCCTCCTCTTTTGTGGCAAAACCGTGTAGATATACGGCAAACTCATCGCCCGAAATGCGGGCTGTTACCCCGCCCATAAAGTTGAACTCGCGGAACATCTCGCCCGCGCGCACTATCAGCCGGTCGCCCATATCATGGCCAAAGGTATCGTTCATATATTTTAAGTTATCCAGGTCGGCAAAAATCATCGCCCCAACTTTTTCAGGCTCGGCCGTTATTTTCGCCTCCACCTCCCGCTTAAATGAGTTTCGGTTGTACAGCCGTGTCAGGGGGTCGTGGTCCAGTTCATAGGCAAGGCGCCGGTTGTACTCCACATCGCGCGTCACCTCTTGTATCACCCCCACCTTGCCGCCGGCAATAGGGGTCTCTATCACCCGCAGCCAATGGCTTAGGCCGGTGGCCTTATCCTCATACTGGTAGGTATCTTCAAAACCTTCGGCGGGCAGGGCGGTAAGCCTGCTATAGATATCGGCCCATTGCTCCCGGTTTACGGGGCTACCCACCTCAAGGCCCAGCAGTTCATACACAAATTCGGTCAGTATCACCTGGTCATTCTCACTTGAGAGCTCAAACCCGCCTATGGAAAGCTGGGTGAGTTCCAGAATGCGCGAAGTGCTGTTGGCCGCACTGATGGCACTTTTGTTCAGTCGCTCTACCGCCGAGGTAAGTTCGTCTATCTCGCGCATTCCCGTGGGCTGAAAACAGATATCCTGATAGGGGGAAAGCGTTTCCACATACTGGGAAAGGCCGGATATTTTGCGGGTGGCGAGGTAGACCAGCAAAAAGATGGCCCCAAAGGAAAGCAGAGTTGTGCCTGTGATGCTGGCGATAAGCAAAAACCGTACACCGCTTGAACCCTCATGCATGGCGGTCTTTGGCACAAAACCCACAAGGCTCCACCCATCTTGCGCAAATGGGGAGTTTTTGCTGTACATGGTTAGGGGATGCAGCGAACAATACATATCCCCAAGGCCGGGTAGGCGGGTTTCAAACAGGCCGGAATCTCCCTTTACCCCTTCCAGGGGCAGAGTTTCCCCCTGCTTTAGGTACACCTGGGCAATGGGCCCGCTGGGGATATACCAGTCCAGTGCCATCTCTGTATTTGAAGTGGGCACAATTGCGTAAAAGCTATTCTCGTAGGGAAGTTCTATATTGGGCAGGTAATGCTGGGTAAAATAGGGCAGGGAGATCTCCACCCCCATTACGCCAAAGGCTTCACCCTCCTCGTTTAACAAAGGAACGCTGTACACCACCACATCCTGCCCATCGCCCAAGATATCTGCCGGGGGCGCCCAATACCCGTATCGCTCCATCTCGCTGCGCTCAAGTTCCGCCGCCGCCAAAATGGGCTGTGTGTAAAACCCCGCCAGGCTTTCATTCTGCTTATCCAGCACAATGTCCAAATCCCAGTTCACACTGCTGGCTATTTGGTTTTTTTGCGCCACAAGCGAGGGCCCGGCCTCTAGCCAATAACTGCCGCTTTGCCCGCCCGCAGCGCCCGGAGACGCGCTGCGGATATAAACCGCCGAATGGGCGCTGGCATCCTGTTTGTTTGCATTGGAACCGTTCAGTAAAAAAAACGCCCCGGTGATGTTATCGCCCAAAAGCAGGCTCATCAGGGTCTCGCTGCCCAACAGGGCCGCCTTTTCATAGGCTTCATCCGTTTGGTACAGGTTTTCGGCCCCCGTGCCAAACTCTTTTGCAACTCCCGCAAAAGCAGTGCCCACATCGTCCGCCTTTTGCGCCACATTGCTTACCAGCATACCTATGTCGCCATCTACCGCTTTTGCCCTGGCACTGCTTGTGCTACCAAACAGGCGAAAGGCCTCGGCGTCCAGCATGAGGAAGACGTTGGAGATGGAGAGAGACATCACCAAAGAAAAGCTCTGCAGTAAAACCAGCAGAACCATCAATAAAGTAAGCTGTGTTCGCAGTGAGGCGGTCTTCCTTTTTAGCACAGGGGGCTCTTCCTCCGCGTGGCATAGTAAGGGCAACACCGCACAAAGCAGGCGCATCTGCGCTTTTCTGTGCGGTATTGCCTTAGGTACGGGCTATCTCTGCTTTATCCAGTTCGGCACGCAATGTATCAAGCCAGGCGGTAAAGCGCCCGTCAAGGGCCAGGCTCTCCAGCAGGGCTTCTTCACTCAGCCCCTCGGCCTTACCGGGGGCGGCGGCCTCGCGGGCGGCCTCGGCAGCATCCAGTAAGGTTGCCTGCAAAATCGTACGCACCTCATAACTTCCCGCAAAAGGCTTTGCGGCATAGGTGTCTTTTTCCAAAATTTGAGAGAGGGCAATTTCGTAAACGCCCGCCACATTCTGCTGGGCTTGTTCTCCGGCCTTCCTCTCACTGAGTGCCCCGCTGAACTCGGCGCTCTCATAGCTGGCTGTTTCCACCGGCAGGTAGCCTGTGGTCATGGCAAAGCGTATGTTTTGTTCGGGCGCGGTAAACCATTTCAAAAACAGCGCGGCGCCCTCCCTCTTAGCCGCCTCTTCGGCCGCTACGCACATGCCCGCGCCCTGCTGTATGGCATAGGGTTTCCCACCTTCAAACGTGGGGTAGCTAAGCGGCATAAAATCAATGGGCGTCTGGGTGGCATCCCGCTCTACCCATGTGGGGAAATAGGCCGCGCCCGAAGAAGAACCCACGTAGGCAATCAGTTCCTCGGCTTTGATGTCATCTGAGCGGAATTTGCCCACCGCATCAAAGTAGCCAAGGGCATAGCCTTTTACATAAATGTCAAACAGGCGGCGCAGAACGGCCTCATCCAAAGCCGCCTTTTGTTGCCCCTGGTCTATTACATCCACACCCAGTTGTTTTGAGCCGATGATGATATAATTGGCCACCGAGTCAAAACCCATCATCCCCTTGCCATCCCAGGGGGCTTCCGGGGTCTCTGCATCCTTCCACTGGTAATAAGCACGGGCGGCCTCATACACCCCTTCCCAGGTGGCAAGCGTCTCTTTGGTGAGGCCCGCCTGCTGGGCAAAGGCCTCAAAGCCCGTGGCGTTCACATACAAAAGTTCGGTACTTTTCACTATAGGAACTAGCAAAAAACGGTCGCCGTCAAACAGGCCGTCTTGCAAAAAACCTTCCACATACAGCCCCATTTCCTCCTCGGTAAAATAGGGGCTCAGGTCGGCCAGCATACCCATGGCGTCAATCTCCATGGCTTTATCCGGGTAGGAGGAAAAAATATCCGGCATGGGCTCGGAATTGATGACCCCCATCGCCGAATTGGTAACCGCTTCCTCCAATTCAGCGATGCTGCCTTTGGCAACGGGCGCAACAATCACGCCTTTTTCTATGCCAAGCGTTTGGTTAAAACGTTCCACAGCATCTTCCAGCGCACGCTGGTTTTCCCCTACATAGTAGTGCCACAGCGTAAGGGTAAGGGGGGTTTTGGGGTCCAGCGCAGTGGCTGTTTGGGCCGCAGAGCCGCTTGCAGCCGGAGCCCCACAGGCCGAAAACAACAGACAGGCAGCGGCAAACACTACCCAAAGCTTTTTCCAATGCTTCCTCATCACACAGTCTCCCTCATTTGTGCTTTTCTTCACACCTTTGTCATTCCACCACAAAACTAAGCAGCGCCGCCTCATACTCCCTCTGTATCCGCCGGTAGCTTCCGGCCGCGGCCACGGAGGCCTCTTCGCAGCCGGGCATCAGGACGTCATACTGCCCACAAAACACCTCACTGGTGTCTTTATCCAGCCTGCCCTGCCGCACTTCTTCTGCTATTTTACCGGTAATAAACTCTTTTTGCACCTCTGCCTCTTTGCCTGGCTGGTATAGGCAGGCCACGCTATCTGCCAGGGCTACCACCCGCTCTTGCTGGCTCAGGCCCTCGGCCTGGGCCGCCTGCAAGCGGCCATAGCTATCCAAAAGGCCATGCGGGTTACACGCACAGGCCACTACACCCGGTTCTAACAGGCCTTCCAGCAGTTTCCATAACCGCCGCAGCTCCTCTGTGGCAGGGGCGTCCGCCTGGGTCGGCTCGCCTTTGTTGCCGGCCACAGCCCCCCCATTTAATTTTCCCAGCCCGTACAAAAGGGCTCCATAATACACCCGTTTTTTTTGTGGCAGAGAAAACCCAAGCCCATCCGCAAGCCCCGCACTTAGCAGGCTGCGCACCGCCGTGTCTGCTGCTGTGGCCTCTCTTTGGTAGTCGGCCATCAAAACAAAAAGGCGCAAATAGGCCTCCACCTCATCCGGCGAAAAATAACACCCTTCAAATATTTCCTCAAAATCAACCCCGGTTTTTACCCTGTGGCATACATCAAAGGTAAAATCGGTGCTGCGAAAGAGGCTTACCACCTCTTGGCTGAACAAAGTGCCGCAGTTTTCCATCATATAACCATCCAAATCCGCCGCGGAAAAACTGTACTGGTTCGCCATTACGGCGGCTCTATCGGCCAAATGTAAAATCTGGGCCAAAAACACAATGTCCCTGTCCACGCCATCCATATGGTCATAAGGGGTATGGTGATAGCGCAGTGCCAAGGCCAGCGGGCTCTTCACCGCCGCAGCATACAATAGTTCCCCATATACCGCATGGCGGTTGGGCGCGCTTTGCCCTGATTTAAACAGGTACTCCCCCTCCCAGGGCACTTTGCAAAGGCCCATATCATGCAAAAGGGCCAAAACGCTTATCTCCCGCAGCTTCTGCGGCTCTACGCCGCCATACATGCCCACCATACAAGAGGCGATGTAGGCAACTTGTTTGCCATGCCCGGCCAGGCGCCTATCAATACAGCCCAGCGCACGGTGAAGAAACTCCGGCATGTTTTCCTGCCGCAGCACAGATGCGTCCAAAGTTATCTCCCCTGGCGAAGAATAGACCTCTGAACCCTTCATAATCACGCATCCTTTATGTGTTTTGCCACTTTTTTATCTTCCACTTTAATGTGGTTGATGAGCCAGCCGGCCAGGGTGGAATTGAGTTCTGCTACAGTGGCCACAGTCGCCCCTTCTTTTTGTAATTTGTCCGCCAAATTTTTTACCACGCCTTTAAAGTACTCATGGTATTTTTTGTGGTTGGCGTAGTCGGGATACTTATTTTTGAGCTGTAGTTTTTCTTCATCGCTAAAGTGGGTGTTTGTGTACTGTAGCAAAAATTGCGCCGCCCCCACCGCCTCGGCCCGCCCCTTGCCCTGTGCACAGGCGTCAAACAGCTTATTGATTGCGTCTATCAGCGTTTTATGCTGGCTGTCAATGGTGGCATTTCCTGTCATCAGTTCTGGTGTTAACGTATATTTCATTGGTAATAACCCTCTTTCCATACATTCTATATACGTACATAGGCATTGGCGAGGTTATTATACTTTTTTCTGTGGCAAAAATCAAGGCGCAGAAGCGCCTCTTTTTTGTGTAAAAATATGGCATGAATTATGATTTTATGCTATATTATTATTTCACATAGTTGCTAAATTGTTGTTAATTTGTGGAAGGATGTGCGTTTATGGAAGTAAGAAGTACACTTTTTCAGTACCTCTACCATACCCTCACCACACAGATAAAAACACAAAAAATTCGAAAAGGCGACCATTTACCTTCTATTCGACAACTATCTGACATGTACAACGTAGGGGTGCGCACGGTAAAAGATGTGTTAAAAGCCCTTGGGGAAGACGGCTATATTAAAACTGAAGTGCGCAAAAACGCCATTGTTGTGTATGAGGAGGGAAACCAGGCCGACCCCACCTGCGCCATTCAGGCATTATTATCGCGCAGAGATTCAATTATTGATGGACTTACCGTCTTTTATGAGTTCATTCCCCACATTTTAACCTCGGCCTGCCTGCTGTGTAACGACGCTGAAATTCGCGATATAGAAAAAGTTTCCAGTACATTGGGGCAGATGCCCCGAAAAGAGCAGCTACGGGTCTCATCGGGTCTCACACAGTCAATTATAGCAAAGCTGAATAATCCCCTTTTGACCGACCTCTACATTGACCTGGAACTTCACTGTGAGATGCCCGCCGTGGGGGGCCTGCCCAACCCTTACGGGAACCTGAATTTATACACCGGGCATGACCCCAGTTTAAGCGTGCTGATGGCCCAGCGGAACTACCGGGATATCTACCAGCTTATTGAAAAAACTTTTCAGCAGGGCAGTTTTTTGGGCCAGGGCTACCTGCAAGAGCTTGCAGGCCGCTACCCGCCCCTTTCCCTGTTGCCACAGCAGGGTTTTGAATGGGATGCAAAAAAAGGCCGGGTGCATACTTACACGCACATCGCGCGTGATATCACTTTAAAAGTTTGCAGCGGCCAATATGAGGATGGCCGTTTGCTGCCCAACATCACCGAGATGAGCCACGCCTACCAGGTATCCCCCTCCACCATTATGAAGGCCCTTGCAACGCTGAATGCGCTTGGGCTTGTGCGCACCATGAACGGCAAGGGCAGTGTTGTAACCATGCAGGCCGCGAAACGGACCCCCATGTTACTGAAGGAGGCCCGCCTGCGAAAAGATGTACACCACTTTTTATGCGCCATGCAGTTGCTTACCTTAACCTGCAAAAAGCTGGCTTTACTGGGGGCCTGCCGGCTTAGCCCCGAACAGATGACAAAAATTGACAAGGAGATTCGCTCTCCAAACAGCCACACCCTCCCCTGCGCTTTTATCATCGCCCTGGCGCAGGCACAGCCCAACGGTGTGCTGTACTGCATCTATGCCAATTTGCAGGAGCTGCTTGACTGGGGGCTTTTCCTCGCCTTCCTGCGCCGGGGGCCCGCCCAGTTTTCCATTCTACAGGCCCAATGCGCCCAGGCCTACACCTACTTACAGGAACACAATGATGAGGCCTTTGCCGGCCTGTTGCAGGACATCTGCCTGTCTATCTTTCAAGAACTGAAGAGGGGCCTTGTTGCCGCCGGGGCTGAAAACGTTGCGGCTTTGGTAGAACCTCCCCCGGAAATTTATTGACAAAAAGGCGCTGCCACACAGGTGCGCCACAAGTGCGGGAATTGTATGTATGCCACGCAAAGCGGCGTGTAACCACCAAGGGAGGGACCAAATGACCCCCGCTGCAAACAGGCAAAAAAGCAATCTTGTATATCTTTCTGTATGCCTGGCGGCGCTGAGCTGCGGTATTTTGCAGGAACTAGTGGGGGTTACTTTAGATGGTTACAGCGGTTATAAGGGATATCTTTCTCTGGCCTTATTTGGCCTGGGCTTTCTTTTATATGGATTTTTAGAAAATCACTTAGGGCCTGCCTGCCGCTGGTTGCCTCTACTTGGTTCCCTTTTAACAGCATTGCTTCCCCTTTTCAGGTTTCACTGGTTGCCGCTCTGTTTTTATGCCCTTGTCATGGGCGCATTACTGCCGCTTTGCCTCGGCCGCTTTCTCGCCACTGCGGGCGAGGCCCATCTTTACGTAAAGCTGGGTCTTGCCTTCAGCCTCTACACCACCGGTTTGCTACTTTATCTGGCGCTCGTTTTTCTGCTCCCAGCCCTCTCATTGCAGGTGCAGTTCACCGCGCTCGCGCTCATCCCTTTGGCAATCTTCTTTATTCTGCAGGCATCCCCCGCAGAATATTGCGTTAAAAGAACATATTCGTTTAATTCTACCCGCAAAAACACCCGCCGTATACAAACCGTTCTGGGGCTGGGAATCGCCGTGCTCATTCTGCTTAACTACGCAATTTCCCGCATTTCTTTAGCCGAAAGCAACATCCCTGCCTCCTTTCCCTATGTTGACGCTTTGCTGCGCTTCCCACTTGGGGTGTGTATTGGCGCACTGCTGGACAAAAGAGCCTACCGCGCCCTTACCATTGGGCTTTTGGCCCTAATGGCCACGGGCGCTGCCTTGCTGTTGTTTTGGGGCGGCCACTTTACCCCCTTGCTTTCGGTGTTCAACTTTGGCGCCATGGGGTTCATCTATCTGCTCTTTTTCCTGCCCATTTTGGTCTTGCGCACACAGGCGGGCAAAAGCGGATTCTTTGCCATTGGTTTTTTTGCCTATACAGCACTGGTTTTCATCAACATTGGGCTTGAGGGGATTTTTTCTCGCTTTGGACAAAACCTGGCCATGCGTTTGCTGTGCCTGGCCTGCATTTTCCTATGTACCTTGATGTTTGTTCTTTTATTTTGGTTTTTTGCAAGAAACAACGTAGAAAACGCTTTATCTGAAACCGGCGGAAGGGGCGGGGTTCTTTTGCCGCAAATGGCGCCCCACTTAAACCGCCGTGAGGAAGAGGTGTTTTTGCTTGTGATGCAGGGGATTTGTGAAAAAGACATTGCCAAGATGCTTTATATCAGCGAGGAGAGCGCCAGTAACCACGTGCGGGAACTCTACCAAAAAAATGGCGTCACCGATAGGGTATCCCTGCTGGAAAAATATGCGGGAAAAGAATTTTCTCAGTTCGCTGCAAAGTATGGGCTTACCCCGCGTGAAACAGAAGTGCTGGCGGTTGCCCTTTATAACGATAAACCTGCTAAAGAAATTGCCTTTGAGTTTCAAATATCTGAACGAATGGTACAGCGGTATCTCAATTCCATCTATGAAAAAACAGGGGTACAGGGGCGGGTAGGCCTAACGCTGCTGTATTTTACGGTACATTAGCCCCAGGCCCTTCTGCACTGTTTTTTCGCAAAACATCTTTGCATAAATACGGTTCTACATTTTTTTAGAGAGGTTCGCATTGCGAATCTCTCTTTTTGTATGGGAATGTCGTTATGCGAACTTGCCCACTTTCAATGCGCGGGCTAAGATAATGCCTGTAAACCCCGCGCCCCCAGCCATTTGCCGCCCCCATACCAGAGGAGAAAGGAGCCTTAGCATGACAATGACGGAACGCAGCCTGCCCTATACCAAAAAACTGGTTACCCTGGCCGTGTACGATGTAATCGAAACCCAAAATGGCAGCTTTGGGCACAGTGGCACGCAGGGAAGCATTGTGGCCAACCTGTGCGTTTATGGCAACCCTGGGGAATTTACCTTTTTCATCACGGCCGGTCAGCTCTCCACCTGCCTCTGCGTCACCCTTACAGGCCCCTGCCGGCATCTTTCGCACCAGGGGGAATCG
Source organism: uncultured Oscillospiraceae bacterium (assembly GCA_964550985.1). Taxonomy (GTDB): domain Bacteria; phylum Bacillota; class Clostridia; order Oscillospirales; family Ruminococcaceae; genus JAAYCI01. The sequence goes on along the minus strand of CAZKBM010000061.1, from coordinate 1,540 downwards.
CGCGCTGTAGAGTATCTGGCCGACTGTGTAGAACAAACACTGGAAAACGAACTCTATATTGCAAAACGAAAACAACAGGAGGACCCGCAATGAAACAGTGTGAAAGCGGTCATTTCTACGATGAGGCACGTTATATGGCCTGCCCCTACTGCCAGGCGGCCCCGCCTCCCATTGGCAAAACCATGGCGGCTGTGCCGGGTGGGGAGCTTGGCAAAACCCTACCAGTGCAAAATGCTGTCCCACAGGCCCAACGCGGCAAAACCGTGGCCGTGATACAAAAAGAAATCGGCATCGACCCCGCCGTTGGCTTTCTCGTTTGTGTCGAGGGGCCGCAGAAAGGGCAAGATTTCCGTTTAACGGCAGGGCGTAATTTTATTGGCCGTGGCAACGATATGGATATCGCACTGAGCGAAGATGATACCGTATCGCGCGAAAACCACGCCATTGTGAGCTATGACGCAAAAAACAACAGTTTTTTGGTGATGCCTGGCCAGGGGCGTGGCATTAGCTACCTGAATGGGAACGAGGTGGCAAGCGCCCTTGCGCTAAACCCTTTTGACAAAATGGAACTGGGCAAAACCACCTTGCTATTTTTGCCGCTGTGCGGCCCGCAATTTCGCTGGCGGTAAGGGGGTGGAGGGTATACACTGGCCTTGGAAAAAAGCGGTAAAGTACAGCGTAAACCAAGAAAAAACAAGCTCTTTGGCCCCCTTGGCCCCGGTTCCCCTTTGCCCCTTGGCAAAGGATACAGGCCACTGGGAACTGGCCAATTTACAGGGACTGGGCCAAAGAGCAACACAGCAAGATGCCTTTAGAATATCGCAGCAAGGCCAACCGGACAGGGGGCTTTACCTTGTGCTGTCCGACGGGATGGGCGGCATAGAGGACGGGGGTATTATTGCCCAAACCACCGTGACCACCCTGGCAACGGTGCTTGAGGATACAATGTCACAGGATTTTGAAGAGGTTTTAGCAGCCATCGAAAAATGGAACACGGCCATTTTTCGCCAGTATCACGAGCAGGGCGGCGCCACTTTGGTAGCCTGCCGCATTCTGGGGGCAAACCTTGAATTTGCCTGCACGGGGGATAGTTTCCTTTGGCTTTGGCGGCAGGGGCAGCTTACCTTGTTAAACCACCGCCACACCTGGCAAAACGAGCTATTTGACCGGATGCTACAGGGGGAGCTTAGCGCTGCACAGTTGCAAAATGACCCGCAAAAGGCCGCATTGGCCAGTTTCATTGGGGCGGCCAAGTTAAAAATGGATAGCACAGTGCGGCCCCTTTTACTGCAAAAATATGACGTACTATTTTTGTGCAGCGACGGGGTATGCGACGCTTTGTGCCAGCGGGAACTGGAGGCCTGCCTGGCCCTGCCCCCCTGGGAGGCCTGCCAGGCCATTAGCGGGCTTGTGGAGGAAAAAGACGTCCCCCAGCAGGATAACTATACGGCCATTTTGGCCGCCTATCTCTAAGTGTAACCCATAAAGTCTAATGGTATGAAGTCAAGAGGTGGAAAGAAAACAAAAGAAATAAAAAGAG
>CAZKBM010000060.1:0-19474 GCA_964550985.1 uncultured Oscillospiraceae bacterium | reverse complement strand
CACCTTTTCGGGCCGCCAGATGTTGATGAAATTGATGATGCCCTCGCCCAGGCACTTGATGTAAAAGCTTACCACCTCGGTGGCGGCGGCATCTCCCAGGCGCATGGCCTCAAAGGGGATGCGCCCATTCATGAGGCTGAGATCGCCCTTGCAGAGTTCGCTTAGCTTAGAGGCGGGCTGGCGCTGCGCGGCCTGCCGCGCGTGGCGGATAAGCCCCGTGGCCGAGGCATAGGCCTCCAGGCAGCCAAGCCGCCCGCAGGTACAGGCCTCGCCGTCCATCACCAAAAGGCTGTGGCCCAGTTCCATACCGCCCGCGCTGCCCCCCTCTTGCAGGATGCCCCCCGCGATGACGCCGCCGCCAACGCCTGTGCCTAGGGTGAGCAGCACCACGTTTTGGCAGCCCATTGCGGCCCCGGCCACACACTCGCCCAAAGCGGCGCAGTTCGCATCGTTGGAAAGGCGGATGGGAACCGGGTAATAGCGGCCCAATTCGCTTACCAGGGGCACCTCTGTCCAGTTAAAATTACCCGCAAACCGCACCACGCCATTTTGGTGGTCCACCATGCCGGGGCTGCCAATGCCTATTTTTTGCAGCGCCTGCGGCGGCAGGGCAAGTTCGGAAAATAGTTCCTCAATCAAGGCGGCCATATCAGCCACCACCTCTTGCCAGCTGCGCTCATAGGGGCGGGTTTTACGGCTTTTTTTGCCCAGCAGGCGGCCGGTTTCATCCAGTATGCCCACCTTGATATTTGTACCGCCTAGGTCAATGCCGACGCGGTAGCTATTTTCTGCCACAGCCATTCCCCCTGCTTTGTGAATTTGGGTTTACGCCATTCTAACCCTCATCATACCACAGGGGGAAAGTGGCTGCAAATAAACGCGGCCTGGGAAGGCAACCCAGGCCGCGTGGAAAACGAAAAAGGAGAGGGCTTTTAGAATAGTACGCCCGAACCTGAGGCGGGCAAAGCCGGGGCGGCGGGGGGCAGGGCGTCCCCTGAGGCGGGAATCTCCTCGGCATTCATCAGCTTGAATTGGCTGATCTGCTGTTTTAGAATTTGCGCCTGGCCCGAGAGTTCTTCGCTGGCGGCGGCGCTTTCCTCCGCGGTGGCCGAGTTCATCTGCACAACGGCGGAAATTTGCTCCACTCCTTGGTTAATCTGCTCAATCACCTCGGCCTGCTGGGTGGCAACCTGGGCAATAAAGTCTATCTTCTCAGTTACCTGTTTTGCCCCTTCTACCGATTTCATGAGGGACTGCGCCGTGGCGTCGGCAATTTTAGAACCATTGGCAACCGCCTCCAGGGAACCTTCAATCAGCCTGGCTGAGTTTTTGGAGGCCTCACTGCTCTTGGTGGCAAGGGAGCGCACTTCATCGGCCACAACGGCAAAGCCCTTGCCTGCTGCGCCCGCGCGGGCGGCTTCCACGGCGGCGTTTAAGGCCAGGATATTGGTTTGGAAGGCGATGTCCTCGATGGTTTTGATAATCTTGCCAATCTCGTTGGAACTTTGGCTGATATCGCTCATGGCGGTAATCATTTCCTGCATTTTTTCGTTGCCATGCAGCAGGGCCGCGCCGGTATCGCCCGCCTGGCTGCTGGCCTCCTGGGCGGTGGTGGCGCTGTTTTTAATCTGCTCCGCCACCTCCGAAACGGTGGCCGCCAATTCCTGCACCGAGGAGGCCTGTTCGGTGGCGCCCTGGCTCAGGCTCTGCGCGCCGCTGGACATCTGGTCGGCCCCGGCCGAAACCTGCACGGCGGCCACATCTATTTTGGAGAGGGTACTTGTTAAGCGGCCAATCAGCAGGTACATGGCATTTTTCAGGGTTTCAAAATCGCCGATATACATCTCGGGCACGGCGCTATCACGGGTGAAATCGCCCTCGGCCATGCTGCTTAGCCCGCCGCTCACGTCGCCCAAAATACTTTTGATACGGTGGGTCATCCGGCGCATACTGTCTGAAAGATGCCCCAGTTCGTCCTTGGATTCATACGTAACCTTGGCGTCCAGCTTCCCGTCGGCAATCTCGGTGGCGGCGGCCTCAATTTCCCGTATGGGTTTTGTGAGGCTGCGGGTTACAAGTATGGCCAGCACCACGGTGATGGCCAGGGCCGCAATGGCCAGCACCAGCAGAATGATGGTTGTGCTCTTCTGGCTGGCCTGGGCGCTGGCAAAATCGGCATTGGCGGTCTCTTCGGCCGAGGTATACACCTGTTTGGCAAGTTCTATGGCCTGTAAAAGCTTGGGCTGAAACTCTTTAAAATACAAATCGGATGCCTTGTCGTTTTCCAGGGCCAGGGTGTAGTCAAATACCTGTTGCTTAATGGGTTCCAGATCCGTGATAAGGGTCTCTAGCTGCTGCACTAGAGAGATATCCCCGCGGAAGTTTTCATTCAGGTAGTCGGTATTTTCTTTTAAATAGTTCAAATCTGTTTGGCAGGCATCGATAAACTGCTGGGTGGTTTGTGCGTCGGGGGATATGATGGCATAGCCAACATTTTTTGCGGCAGATTGGATGGTGCGGCGCATATCCATAGCGGTGTTGGTAACCTTAAACCCATAATCATGAAAGTTGGTAAAGCGCTGGCCGGCACCTTGCAGGCTGCTGAGTGCCAGTATTACGGTGGCAATGAATAAAACCACAATAATACCAAAGGTAATGATGAGTTTTAGGCCAATTTTCAAATTTTTCATCTGTTTTCCTCCCCTTAGTAACTAAATATTTTTAGCGATAAGTGAACCTTGGGTGCCAAATTTTAGTAAAAGATGTGCCAGAAGGTGTGCCGAAAAAAATGGGACGGAAAGCCTTGTAAGTGGTGGCGCTGGCGCTGTGGCATAAATAAGCCTATATGTGGCACACCCCTTTCTTTATACAGATACAGAATAATAATAACCCTGCCTCCCCAATGCAAGTGGCAGAAGGGAAGCGCCGCGGGCCTAAGGCGAGAGGGGTTATTCCTCTCCGCCCTCGCGCCCACAGCATTTTTTATATTTTTTACCGCTGCCGCAGGGGCAGGGGTCATTACGGCCAACTTTTTCCTTTTTACGTATGGGCTGTTTTTTTATACTGTCGTCGCCGCCCGCGCCCGCGCCGCTTTCGCCCGTTACGGTGGCCACTTGGTTACGCTTTACGTCCTCTTCGCGGTTACGTATCTCCACGGTCAAAATCATCTTGGTGGTGTCCTCGCGTATGGCCTCCACCATGGCGTCAAACATATCAAAACCTTCCAGGCGGTATTCCACCACTGGGTCGCGCTGGGCGTAGCCGCGCAGGTAAATGCCCTTACGCAGCTCATCCATGGCGTCTATATGGTCCATCCATTTGGTATCCACATTGCGCAAAAGTACGGCGCGCTCCAGTTCCCGCATCAGTTCGGCGCCATATTTTTCTTCCTTGGCTTGGATGATGGTTTTGGCCCGCTCCAAAAGCAGTTCTTCCACCTGGCCCTGGCTCAGCTTGTCCAGCTCTTCGTCGCTATAGGTGAAATCATCCGGTTTTGCCAGCCAGCCCAGGTAATGGTCGCGCAGGTCCTCCAGGTCCCACCTATCCTGCTCTTCCCCACTGCAGAAGGTGCTTACGTTGCCGCGGATGCTCTCCTCCATCATGTTGTGGATGTTTTCGGAGACGTCCTCGCCGCTGAGCACCTTGGCGCGCTGGCCATAGATGATTTCGCGCTGGCTGTTCATCACGTCGTCAAAGCGCAGCACGTTTTTACGCGCGTCAAAGTTGCGCGCCTCTATCTTTTTCTGGGCACTTTCGATGGAGTTTGAGATGATTTTGTTTTCAATGGGCATGTCCTCGTCCACGCCCAGGCTGTCCATCATGTTCTGTACCCGCTCGCCCCCAAACAGGCGCATCAGGTCGTCCTCTAGGCTTAGGTAAAAACGGCTGGCACCGGGGTCTCCCTGGCGGCCGCTACGCCCGCGCAGCTGGTTGTCAATACGGCGGCTCTCGTGCCGCTCGGTGCCAATGATGAACAGGCCCCCGGCCTCTTTAACGGCCTCGGCCTCCCTGGCAATGGGCTCGCGCGCCTTTTCAAACAGCTCCTCGTAGGTTTTGCGCGCGGTTACAATCTCTTCGTCCTCGGTGTCGCCATGGCCGGTGGCCTCCACAATCAACTCCTCGGTAAAGCCCTGCTTGCGCATCTCCTCTTTGGCCACAAACTCGGCGTTACCGCCCAGCACAATATCGGTGCCGCGGCCGGCCATGTTGGTGGCGATGGTAACCGCCCCCTTGCGGCCCGCCTGGGCCACAATGGAAGCCTCTTTTTCGTGGAATTTCGCGTTCAAAACCTCGTGCTGAATCCCCCGTTTTTTGAGCAGTTTGGAGACCAGCTCACTCTTTTCAATGGAGATGGTGCCTACAAGCACGGGCTGGCCCTTCTCGTGGCACTCTACCACCTGCTCTACCACCTGGCTGTACTTTCCGTTTACGGTTTTGTAAACGGCGTCGGGGTAATCTTTACGTACCATGGGGCGGTTTGTGGGTATCTCCACCACCTGCAGGCCATAAATTTCGTTAAACTCGCTCTCCTCGGTTTTGGCCGTACCCGTCATGCCTGAGAGTTTTTTGTACATGCGGAAGAAGTTTTGGAAGGTGATGGTGGCAAGGGTTTTGCTCTCGCGCTCCACCTTCACACCCTCTTTGGCCTCTATGGCCTGGTGCAAGCCTTCGTTGTAGCGCCGGCCCAACATCAAGCGGCCGGTGTTTTCGTCTACAATAATTACCTCGCCGTCTTTTACCACGTAGTCAATGTCGCGCTGCATAACGCCGCGGGCTTTAAGGGCCTGGCCAATATGGTGAGAAAGTTCCATATTGTCGGCATCGGCGAGGTTTTCCACCCCAAAATGGGCCTCGGCTTTGGCAATGCCCCGGGCGGTTAGGGTAGAGGTACGCAGTTTTTCGTTTACAATGTAGTCGCCGTCCAGGGTTTCGTCCTCGTCGTGGTCGGTTTTTTCGTCCAGTTCCACCACGCGGTTGGCCTTGAGTTTTTTCACAAATTGGTCGGCCTTTGTGTACATCTCGGTGCTTTTTTCCCCCTGGCCTGAGATGATGAGCGGGGTGCGGGCCTCATCCACCAAAATGGAGTCGACCTCGTCGACAATGGCGTAGTTGTGGCCGCGCTGTACCATGTTTTGCTTGTAGGTCACCATGTTGTCGCGCAGGTAGTCAAAGCCAAATTCGTTGTTGGTGCCGTAGGTGAGGTCGGCATTATACGCTTCGCGCCGCTGGGGGGGCTCAATGCCGTGCACAATCAGCCCCACCGAAAGCCCCAGATACTTGTATACTTTGCCCATCCACTCGCTGTCGCGCTTGGCGAGGTAGTCGTTCACCGTAACCACATGCACGCCTTTACCCTCCAGGGCGTTCAGGTAAACGGGCAGGGTGGCCACCAGGGTTTTGCCCTCACCGGTCTTCATCTCGGCAATTAGGCCCCTGTGCAGCACAATGCCGCCAATAAGCTGCACGGGGAAGTGGCGCATCTCCAAAACGCGGGCCGCGGCCTCGCGGCAAACGGCAAAAGCCTCGGGCAGGATATCGTCAAGGCTCGCGCCGTTTTCCAGCCGTTCTTTCAGCGCGGGGGTTTGCCCGCGCAGCTGGCTACCGCTCATGGCCTTGTATTTGTCTTCCAGGGCCAAGATTTGCTCGGACACCGGTTTAATTTTTTTCAGCTCTTTGTCGGAAAAGCTGCCAAATAGTTTTTCAAAAATTGCCAAAATGTCAAACTCCCAATCTTATTGAATTACCGCATACCATGTAATGGAATATGTGATGGAAAAAGAACACAAAACACAATGTAGTGTGGATATGGCCCGAGGATAGCCCCCCAATACCCCGGCAAAGAGGCTTAGTTTACTCTACGGCTATCATATAATAATAGACCGGCTGTCCCCCGGCTATCAGCGAAAGTTCCATGTTTGCGGGCAGCTTTGCCTGTATCAGCTCGGCTGTCCGCCGGGCGTCCTCTTCACTTACGTCACTGCCTGAAATCAGGGTGATAAAGCTGGTGTCTTTTTTGATCATGGTGCGAACCAGCCGCTGGGCCACCTTGGTGATATCGGCGCCCACCTGAACCAGCTTGCCGTTTTCCAGGCCGATAATCTCGCCCCGCTTTATTTTTTTGCCGTCAAAATCGCTGTTGCGCGAGGCAAAGGTGACAAGGCCGGTATCCACCCCTTCGGCCATGCGGTTCATCGCAATCACGTTTTCTTCGGCGGTGGCCGCCGCGTCGTAAGCCAACATGGCGCTCATGCCCTGGGGCACCGTGCGGGTGGGCACCACAATCACCTTGCGGTCGGCCAGTTTTACGGCTTGCTCGGCTGCCATAATGATGTTTTTGTTGTTGGGAAGCACAAATACATTTTTGGCGGGCACGCTGTGGATGGCCGCCAAAATGGTTTCGGTGCTGGGGTTCATGGTTTGCCCGCCCGATACGATGGCGTCCACGCCAAGGTCTGCAAAAACCTCCCGCAGCCCTTCGCCCGCGGCCACGGCCACAAAGCCCGCCTCGCGCTGGCTATCGGCCGCCGCATAGGGGAACTGGGCTGTGGCGTCCTTTTCGGCCTCGGCCTGTTTTTCAAGGCCCTGCCCCTGGGCCTTACGCTGCTCGTATTGTTCGTGCATGTTTTCTATCTTCAGTTTGGTCAGGTAGCCAAATTTCAGCGCCTCGCTCAGCACCCGGCCGGGCTGCGCCGTGTGCACGTGGCATTTAATCAGCTTTTCATCATCCACCACCACAACGCTGTCGCCGTTGCTCTCTAAAAAAGCGCGCAGTTTTAAGGGGTCGGCCCCATTTTCGCGGTTCACCAAAAATTCGGTGCAATAGGCGTTGGTAATATCGGGGTTTAGCTCGTGCGCAAAAACGCCCTTGCCCACATTCACGGTGGAAAGTTTGGCCTTGGGTTTGCTTTCACCCGCTGGGGCGGCCAAAATTTGGCCCCCGGCTATCACCGCGCGCATCCCTTCTAAAATGTACAACAGCCCCTGGCCGCCGGAATCCACAACGCCGGCCTTTTTGAGTATGGGCAGTTGTTCGGGCGTTTTGGCAAGGGCCGCAGCGGCCACCTCTACAATGCGCTGCCACTGCTGGGCCTCGGTCTCGTTTTCGTCTTTTTCTTCGGCCAGGGCCTCGGCCACCACCCGTGCAACGGTAAGCATGGTGCCCTCGGTGGGCTTCATAACGGCCTTATAGGCCGAGGAAACCCCCTTTTCAAAGGCCGCGCAAATATCCTGGCTGCCCGCGCGCTTTTTATCGGCCAGTGCCCTGGCAAAACCCCGGAACAGCAGCGAGGTGATAACCCCGGAGTTGCCACGCGCGCCGCGCAGCATGGCGCCTGCGGCGGTTTCGGCCGCCTCGGCCACGGTGCAGCCGTCGGGCAGGGCCAAAAGTTCCTCGCGCGCGGCGGCGCTGGTCATGCTCATATTGGTGCCGGTGTCGCCATCGGGCACGGGGAATACGTTCAGTTCATCCACTTCGGCCGCGTGTGCCTCAATATGGTTGGCGCCCGAGATAATGGCGTCTCGCAGCGTTTTTCCGTCTATCATCTTTTCACCTCAAAAATTTGCTGGGCCGCACCTGGGGCAAGGCCTTAGGCCACCACGTCATCCACACAAACGTCTACACGTTGCACAGTAAGGCCGGTGGCCTCTTCCACAACATATTTTACCTTGTGGGTAATGCTTTTAACGGCCTCTTTGATATTGATGCCATACACCACTTTGATGTGCAGTTCCACCTGTAGGTGACCGTCTTGCTCGCTAACGCGCACGCCCTGGCCGGGGCCATGGGGCAATACGGCACATTTTAGGCTGGCGCAGGGGCCACGCACGGCCATGCCGGCCACCCCAACGGCGCTTTTGGTGGCGGCGCCAATAAGCCCCGCGAAGTAGCAACCCGTCATGCTAATTTTCCCATATGGGTTATAAAAAGATACCATCTCGCATCTCCCTGTTGTTTGCCTGCCACATTGCCACAGGCTATTACCCAAAACGTAGATAGTTTATTATACAATGGAACGGGCGGATTGTACAGGTATTTGGCCCGTAAAGCCCCAAAACAGGCGCATTTTAGAATAAGTTCGCGGCATTCGTCAAAAAACGGTTGTACTTCATTTGCGAAAATACTACAAATGGAGTAAAATAAAATACTTTCAAACACAGCAGAAAAGTATTTTGCACAAGCGGCGCTTGAGGACTGGGGGTAGAAGGGCATGGGGCCAGCAAAAGGCGGGGTGCGGGCTGTAATTGGCTTGGTTTGCGGCCTGTTAAGCTTTACCCTGCTGCTGCCAAGCTGGCTTTCCTGGCTGGGGCTGGCGGCGGCGCTAAGCGCCGTTAGCCTGGGGCGCTTTGGAAAAGCCCAAACCAAAACACAGGAATATTTGCGCCTTGGGGGCATTGTGCTAGCGCTTGTGGCCGGGGTGCTGTATTTAGCACTAAAAATATTGGTGTAATGTATAAAATAAACAAATAAAAGGAGGAACGCTTTGTTAAAGTTATATCGCGGATTGACGAAATACACCGGGCAGATTGTACTTTTGGTGCTGCTGCTTATGGGCCAGGCCTTTACCCTGCTGTTTTTGCCCAATATCATGAGTAATATTGTGGACCAGGGCGTGGTGGCCAAAAACATCCCCTTCATTTTGCAGCGGGGGCTGCTGATGCTGGTGATTGCGCTGGGGGGCTCGTGCTGCGCCATAGGGGTGGGGTATTTTGCCTCTAAGGTGGGTGTGGGTTTTTGCACCGAAGTGCGCAAAAAACTCTTCCGTCATATTGGTAAATTTACCCTGGCTGAATTTGACCGCGTGGGCACAGCCTCTTTAACCACCCGTAGCACAAACGACATTATGCAAATACAAAACTTTACCATCATGATGTTCCGCGTGATTGTGCTGGCGCCCATCATGTGTATTGGCGGGGTGGCGCTTTCGCTGCAAAAAAACTGGCAACTGGCCATTATTTTAATTGTTTGCATGCCTATTATTTTGGTGGTGCTGCTTTCGATTATTAAAAAGGTGCTGCCGGTGTTTTTAACCATGCAGGCCAGGCTGGACCGCGTGAACCAGGTGCTGCGCGAAAATATCACTGGTGTGCGCGTGATTCGCGCTTTCACGGCCGAGCAGCGCGAGGAGTGCCGCTTTGAAGAGGCGAATGACTCCATGACGGAGGCCTCGATTAACAGCCAGACCATGGTGGCCACCCTGATGCCCATTATGATGCTGCTGATGAACCTGTGTACTGTGGTAATTGTGTGGTTTGGCGGCAACCAAATTGCCAAGGGCATGATGCAGGTGGGTGACTTGATGGCTTTTATACAGTACACCATGTTAATTATGTACGCCCTGCTGATGATGAGCCTGATTTTGGCCCTGATGCCCCGCAGCACGGTTTGCGCCAGGCGCATTAACGAGGTGATGGCCATACAGCCTGCCATAGTGAACGCGCAAAACCCCCAAAAGCCCCAAAACCCAAGCGGCACGGTGGAGTTTAGGGATGTGGCGCTGCGCTATGGGGAGGCCAAGGAGGCCGCCGTAAAAGGCATCAGCTTTACGGCCCACCCCGGCAAGGTAACGGCTTTTATTGGGGCCACGGGCAGCGGCAAAAGCAGCATCATCAGCCTGATACCCCGCCTGCGCGACGCCTCGGAGGGCAGTGTGCTGGTGGACGGCGTGGACGTGAAAGACTACGATTTGAACGCCCTGCGCGCCCGCATTGGCTATGTGCCGCAAAAGTCCATTTTGTTTTCGGGCACCATCCGCAGCAACATTGCCTATGGGCAACCCAATTTGCCCTTTGAAAAAATAGAACGTGCGGCCAAAATTGCCCAGGCCGATGGCTTTATTAGGGAAAAGGACAAACAGTATGACGACCCCGTGGCCCAGGGCGGCACGAATGTTTCGGGCGGGCAGCGCCAGCGGCTTACCATAGCCAGGGCCTTTGCCACAAACGCCTCTGTTTTTGTGTTTGACGACAGCTTTTCGGCCCTGGATTTTAAAACCGACGCGGCCCTGCGCGCGGCCATACGGGAAAACACCCCCGACGCCACGGTGATTATTGTGGCCCAGCGGGTGAACACCATTATGAACGCCGATGAAATTTTGGTTTTGGACAAGGGCGAGATTGTGGGCAGGGGCCGACATGAAGAGCTGGTAAAAACCTGTGGCGTGTACGCGGAAATTGCGGCCACGCAACTGGCGTAAAGGAGGCGGAAGGATATGGCAATGCAAGCAATGGGCGCCAGCGGCCAAAGCGGCGGCGGCGCAAAACCCAAAAACTTTAACCAAACCGCCTCCCGCCTGATGGGGTATTTTGCCCCTTACAAAGGCAGGGTATTTGCCATGATTGGCTGTGCCTTACTGGGGGTGTTCTTTAACATCATCGGCCCCAAAATATTGGGCAACGCCACCAATATTGTTGCAAGCGGGGTGCAAAGCGGCAACATTCCCTTTTTGCGTTTTCAGCTCACCTTGGTGGCCCTGGCCGTTGTGTACGCCCTCTCGGCCATTTTTACCTATATCCAGCAAAAAACCACCGCCAGCGTGGCCCAAACCACCCTGTATGACCTGCGCGAAGAGGTGGACAAAAAAATTCAGCGCCTGCCGCTGAACTATTACGACACCCACACCCATGGCGACATCCTCTCGCGCACCACCACCGACATCGAGACCATCAGTACCACCATCCAGCAGCTTCTCACCCAATTTGTCACCTCGGCGTTTACCATTATCGGCATTATTTTTATGATGCTTACCCTGAGCTGGGAGATGACGGTGATTGCCCTTTTGGTGCTGCCCGTGGCGCTGGGGCTGTGTGGCCTGGTGATTAAGCGTAGCCAAAAGTACTACAAGGGCCAGCAGCAAAAGCTGGGCGGTGTAAACAGCTATGTGGAGGAACTGTACAGTGGGCACACCATTATGAAGCTGTATGGCACCGAGGACGCCAGCGGAGATACCTTTGACGAGATGAACGATGAACTGTATGAGGACGCAAGGCGCGCCCAGTTTACCTCCAGCATCATGATGCCCCTGACCAATATGGTGGGCAATGTGGGCTATGTGGGCATCTGCGTGTTTGGCGGCATCATGGCAACGGGCGGCCAGCTTACGGTGGGCGCCATACAGGCCTTCATCCAGTACATGCAGCAGTTCACCCAGCCCATCATCCAAACCACCAATATTTTAAACCTTTTGCAAAGCACCATAGCCGCGGCCGAGCGTGTGTTTGACCTTTTGGACGAAAAGGAGCAGAGCCCCGAGCGCGAAACCCTGCAAACTTTGGAAAAGGTGCAGGGGGATATTCAGTTTGAAGGGGTAAAGTTTGGCTATACGCCCGAAAAACTGCTGATTACCGACATGAACGTACACGTAAAACCCGCCCAAAAGGTGGGCATTTGCGGGCCCACGGGCGCGGGCAAAACCACCCTGGTAAACCTGCTGATGCGTTTTTATGACCTGAACGGCGGCGCCATACGCATTGACGGGGTGGATAGCTGTGACATGAGCCGCCAAAACCTGCGCCGCCTGTTTGGCATGGTGCTGCAAGACACCTGGCTGTACGAGGCCTCCATACGTGATAACATCCGCTATGGGCGGCCCGAGGCCACAGACAAAGAGGTGGAAGAAGCCTGCCAGATGGCCAACGCCGATTACTTCATCAAAACCCTGCCCGAGGGCTATGACACATTGATTGACGAATCGGCCTCGAACCTTTCGGCCGGGCAAAAGCAGCTTTTAACCATTGCGCGGGCCTTTTGCGCAGACCCGCAAATTTTGATTTTAGACGAGGCCACCTCCAGCGTGGACACCCGCACCGAAAAGCTGATTAGCCAGGCCATGGCCCGATTAACCGAGGGCAAAACCAACTTTCAAATTGCCCACCGCCTCTCCACTATCAAGGATTCCGACCTGATTTTGGTGCTGCGCGACGGCGATTTGGTGGAGCAGGGCAACCACGAGGAACTTTTGCAGATGCACGGCACCTATGCCGAACTGTACAACAGCCAGTTTGCCTAAACCCCGGCGCTGCAAAGGGAGGATATGCTTTGTAGCAGCCGGGAGTAGAGGCGGATATTCGGTTGCATCTTCTGCTACTGAGGTGCGCTATGCCCAAGGGTAAAAGCCCGCATTTGGAACAAAACCCCCTGCCCAGGCCAGCACAGGCGTTGCTAAAAAGCCTGTGCCTGGGGCTGTTTGTACTGGTAAGCTACTATCTGTTTTTTAAAACCCAAAATGACCTGGCCGTGGCCTGCCTTGGCTCCTCGGCGTTTATTGTGTTTTTTATGCATGGTTCTATCGCCGCCCGTGAACGGGATGTACTGCTGTGCTATGCCATTGGGCTGGCGGCCGGATACCTGTGCCAACTGGTTTTGCGCTATGGCCTGCACCAGCCGCCCAGCCCCGCGGGGCCCTATACGGTTGTGGCCTGCGCGCTGGCGGTTTTGCTTGCCGCCTTTGCCATGGAGAGCCTGGGCCTTCGGCACCCGCCGGCGGCAGCTTTGTCCATCATTATGGTAACACGCCCCAAACCCACCTACACGGCCCTGCTGATCTATGCCGTTTTATTATTGCTTTTGGGCTTTGGGTGGCTGTTTTTTAGGGCCCTGGGCAAAAGGGTGGCCTAGTTTGTTGGTAAATTTACCTGGCGGGCCCTGCGGCCCGCCATTTTTCTGTATTTCCTTTCTGTATTTTGCCCCGCTTACTCTTTGATTTTTGGGGTGCGGTGTGATAGGATTATATGTATTGTTTTTCGCATACCGTGGGGGGAGGCCAGCAGAATGACCAAAGAGATTGGGTTTAACAACGAGACCTATATTCAGGAGCAGAGCAAGCGGATACGCGAGAGGGTAGAGCGGTTTGACAAGCTATACCTGGAATTTGGCGGCAAATTGTTTGATGACCACCACGCGGCGCGGGTGCTGCCCGGTTTTGACGTGAACGGCAAGGTAAAACTGCTTAGCGAACTGCGCGAACAGGCCGAAATTTTGCTGTGCATCAGCGCGGGGGCCATTGAACAAAACAAGGTGCGGGCGGATATTGGCATCACCTACGATATGGATGTGATGCGGCTGATTGACAGCCTGCGTAAAATTGGGCTTTTCATCGGTTCGGTGCTCATCACCCAGTTTACCGGGCAGCCCTCGGCCCAGGCTTTTCGCCAAAAGCTGGAGATGCGCGGCGAGCGCGTGTACATCCACACCCTGACCGAGGGCTACCCCTCGGACGTGGACGTGATTGTATCGGAAAAGGGCTATGGCGCCAACCCCTACATTGAAACCAGCCGCCCCCTGGTGGTGGTAACGGCCCCGGGCCCCGGCTGTGGCAAGCTGGCCACCTGCCTTTCTCAGCTTTATCACGAACAAAAACGCGGGGTGAAAGCGGGCTACGCCAAGTTTGAAACCTTCCCCGTGTGGGATTTGCCCCTGCAACACCCCGTGAATGTGGCATATGAAGCCGCCACGGCGGACTTAAAAGACGTGAATATGATTGACCCTTTTCACCTGCAGGCCTATAACGAAACCGCCGTGAACTACAACCGGGACATTGAGGTATTCCCCGTGGTACGGGCCATTTTGAAACGCATTACGGGCGAGGACATCTACCAGTCGCCCACCGACATGGGGGTAAACATGATAGGCCGTTGCATTGTGGATGATGCCGCCGTGCGCGAAGCCGCAAAGCAGGAAATTATACGCCGCTGGTTCAAAACCAGCGTGGACTATGTAAAGGGCAACCAGGATGTAGAGGCCGTAAAACGCATTGAGTACCTGATGAGCAGCCTGGAACTGCACGCGCATGACCGCAAGGTGGTAAAGCCCGCCTGCGAAAAAGCCGCGGGCACCCAGCGCAGCGTAATGGCCATTGAACTGCCCGACGGGCGGATTGTGACGGGAAAAAGCAGCGAACTGATGAATGATACCGCCAGTGTGGTGTTAAATTCCATCAAGGTGCTGGCGGGTATTTCGGATGAGATTTTGCTGATCTCCCCCATTGTGCTGGAGCCCATTGTGCGGCTGAAAAAAGAGATTTTAGGCAGCCGCTACCCCGTTTTAAAGCTGGAGGAGGTGTTGCAGGCGCTCTCTATTTCGGCCGCAACCAACCCCACGGCCGAGCTTGCTTTGGAACAACTGCCCCGGCTGCGGGGCTGCGAGGCGCACTCGTCCGATATCATCACCCAGGACGACAACGACGCCTTTTTAAAACTGGGGGTAAACCTGACATGTGAGCCGGTGTTCCCCACCACCGATTTGTACTTTAGGTAAGAATGCGGCAATATGGCGCAAGGCCAAAAATGGCCGCCGCCCGAAATGAGGAGAAAAACGCGATGAACCTGAACCTGAATTTTAACAACCTTGGCAAAAGCTACCTGTTTATTGATATTGCAAGGCGCCTGGCCGCCTACAAAGAGGCAAACCCGAATGCCGACGTGATACGGCTGGGGATTGGGGATGTGACCCGGCCCCTTGCCAAACCCGTGGTGGAGGCGCTGGTGAAGGCCTCGGAGGAGATGGGCCAGGCCGAAACCTTCCACGGCTATGGCCCGGAACACGGCTACCCTTTTTTGCGCGAGGCCATTGCGGGCTACTACAAAACCCGGCACGGCGTTAGCCTTACGCCCGATGAGGTGTTTGTATCCGACGGGGCAAAAAGTGATTGCGGGAATATTTTGGAACTGTTCAGCGCCGAAAACCGGGTGCTGATACCCGACCCGGTTTACCCCGCCTATGTGGACGCCAACATCATGGCCGGGCGGGAGATTGTGTATGTGGCGGGCAGGCGGGAAAACGGTTTTTTGCCCCCGCCCCCCAAAGGCGAAAAGGCCGACCTCATCTACCTGTGCAGCCCCAACAACCCCACGGGGGCCGCCTTTTCCCGCGCCCAGTTAAAACAGTGGATAGACTTTGCCAAAGAAAACCAGGCGGTTATTTTGTTTGATGCCGCCTACGAGTGCTTTGTATCGGAAAAAGAGGTGCCCCACTCGGCCTATGAGGTGGAGGGCGCCAGAGAGTGTGTGGTGGAGATATGCTCGCTGAGTAAAACGGCGGGCTTTACGGGGCTGCGCTGCAGCTATACCGTGGTGCCCAAAGAGCTATGCCCCGGCGGGCAGCCTTTGCACGATATGTGGAGCCGCCGCCAACAGACCAAATACAACGAGGTGCCCTATGTGGTGCAGCGGGCCGCCGAGGCCGTGTTTAGCCCCGAGGGGCTGGCCGCCAGCTTTGAAAACGTGGCCTATTACAAAAAGAACGCGGGCGTAATTGCCGCCGCTTTGCAAAAGGCGGGCGTTTGGTACACCGGCGGGGTGAACAGCCCCTATATTTGGCTACAATGCCCCGGCGGGATGAAAAGTTGGGACTTTTTTGATAAATTGCTTTGCGAGGCGGGCGTTGTGGGCACCCCTGGCGTGGGCTTTGGCGCCGAGGGCGAGGGCTACTTTAGGCTTACGGGCTTTGGCGAGGCGGCCCAAACCGAGGAGGCCGCCGCCAGGCTGACGAAGTTTTTGGCAAACCTGTAGCAGGGGGCAGGGCGCGGTTTGCCCAGGCAGCAAGCAAAAACCACTGTTTTTTGCGGGAAAGGAAGGAAAAAAGATGGATAAAAAAAGACGCAATGTAATGATTTGCTGTGTGGCAACACTGGTTTGTGTGCTGGGCGGCAGCCTTACCGGTTTTGCCCTGAACGGCACGCGTGACCCAAGCTGGCTCTACTTTATCTATCGGTTCTTTTTAATTGTAACCCCGGTATGTACGGTGCTCTCCATCATCAGCGTGGTGCGGATGAGGAAGTAGCCGCGCCGCCGGATGTAATTAGATGCGATATATAGCAAAGCCCCCGCCTTTGGTAAAAGGCGGGGGCTTACTTGGTTTTTTGCAATCGTAAAAGTTTTTGGGGGTCTGGCCCCTTTTTTCAAAAAGGGACCAGGGTGTGCATGTAGCAAGGCCCTTATTCTTTTTCGGCCACTGCCGCGTTTACGGCGGCGGGCAGGGGGGGCTTTGCCTTTGGTGCGTCCTCTTTGGCGTCCCTCTCGCCGCCGCCAGCGGGGGGCAGGGCGGCAGGTTTTTCTTCCTCGGCCTCTTTTTTGGCTTTGGCAACCCCGTCGGGGTCTAAAATCTGCATGAACTCCTCGCCCGTAATGGTCTCTTTTTCCAGCAGGTAGGCGGCCAACTCGTGCAGTTTGTCCCGGTTTTCTTCCAAAATTTTGCGGGCCTTTTCGTGCGCGCTGCGTATCAGGGTAAGCACCTCTTTATCGATGGTGGCGGCCGTCTCAGGCCCGCAGGCCAATTGGCTGTCTCCCCCCAGGTACTGGTTTGTTATGGTCTCCAGGGCCATCATGTCAAACTCTTTGCTCATGCCAAAGCGGGTTACCATGCCCCTGGCCAGTTTGGTAATTTTTTCAATATCGTTGGCCGCGCCGGTGGTTACGGTTTCAAAAATCAATTCTTCCGCGCTGCGGCCCCCCGCCAGGGTGGCAATGCGGTTAAAGGCCTCCTCCCGGCTCATCAGGTTTTGCTCTTCTTCCTCCACCTGCATGGTGTAGCCCAGTGCGCCCGAGGTGCGCGGGATGATGGTGATTTTGGTGACAGGGGCGCTGTGGGTTTGCCTTGCCGCCACCAGGGCGTGGCCAATTTCGTGGTAGGCGATAATCTTTTTCTCTTTGGGGCTAATCACCTTGTTTTTACGCTGCTGGCCGGCTATTACGGTCTCAACGCTCTCCTCCACATCCGCCTGCATTACAATGCGGCGGTTGTGCTTTACGGCGCGCAGGGCACTTTCGTTGATGATATTGGCAAGGTCTGCCCCCGAAGCGCCCGAGGTGATGCGTGCAATCACGTGCCAATCCATGTCATCGTCCATCATCACCTTGCGCGCGTGTACCTTGAGAATGGCCTCGCGTCCGGCGAGGTCGGGCAGTTCCACGGGGATGCGCCTATCGAAACGGCCGGGGCGCAGCAGGGCGGCGTCCAAACTTTCGGGCCGGTTGGTGGCGGCCAGTATTACAACGCCCGAGGAACCGTCAAAGCCGTCCATCTCGCTCAGCAGTTGGTTCAGGGTCTGTTCGCGTTCATCGTTGCCGCCAAGGCCCACATTATCGCGCTTTTTGCCTATGGTGTCCAGCTCGTCAATAAAAACAATGCAGGGGGCTTTTTCCTTGGCCTGCTTAAACAGGTCGCGCACGCGGGCGGCCCCGCGCCCCACAAACATCTCCACAAACTCACTGCCCGCAATGGAGAAAAAGGGAACGCCCGCCTCGCCCGCAACGGCCTTGGCAAGCAGGGTTTTGCCCGTGCCGGGAGGGCCCACCAAAAGCGCGCCCGCAGGCATTTTGGCCCCCACCGATTTGTATTTGTCGGGCTTGTGTAAAAAGTCTACAATTTCGTCCAGGGCTTCCTTGGCCTCGTCCTGCCCGGCCACATCGTTAAACGTGATGCCGGTTTGGGCCTGCACATACACCTTGGCGTTGGATTTGCCAAAGCTCATGGCGTCGCCCCCCATGCGCTTGGAGAGCATGCGGAACAGGAAGTAAGAGCCCGCAAGCAGCAAGCCCATGGGTAGCAGCATGCCCAAAAGCTCCCCCACAAAGCCCCGCTGCACGGGTACGCTTTGGCTAAAGGTGATGGGCTTATCGCCGGGGCCCTTGGCCCCTTCCAGGCGGGCGACAAGGCCGGGGTCGTCTAAAAGGCCGGTGTAGTAGTTAGCGTCTTTGCCGTCGGCCCCGCCGGGCACCACAAATTCAATGCGGCCGGTGGCGTTATCCAGTGTCACCTCGCTCACCTTGCCCGCATCTACCTGGCTGATAAAATCATTATAAGGCACCTCGTCGCTGCGCGAGGTCCCCATTTGCGGCATAATTAAGTACTGAAACAACAAAAAGCCCAACAGGGCGATACCCGCATAGATTAAAAAAGTTTTTTGCGGGTTTTCGGGTGGGCGGGGCCTGGAATTTTTTGGTTCGTTGTCCATTGAGAATCTCCTGTTCCATGATGGTTGCCGGGCTTAAAACCCGCCGGCAGGGTTTTTGTAAAATTTAGTTTTTTTAAAAATCTTTGAATGAATCAAGTTATGATAAATTCCCACTACTTTATAGTACAGAAGAAGGGTGTACGGGTCAAGAAGAATGGGTGAATAAAGTGTGAATATACAAATAAAACGGCAGGTTCCTGTAAGAACCTGCCGTGCGATACCCAAATTATTGGGTTACAATTTTTTCGGGGCGGAAGTAAAAACGGGCGCCGGGTTCCCAGCTTACGGGGTAGGCGTTATAGGTTTCGGCAAGATACTGGTCAAAACTATCGCGGTACAGGCTGTTTACGGCGGTGTCGCGCGCTTCGGTAAAGGCGGCGTCATCGGCAAAGGTGGGTATTACGCGGTAAACCAGAATCAGGCTGCTCATCTTGTGTATGCCGTATTCGCCTTCGGCCATCCCTTTTAACTGGGCGCGGAACTCCGGCGGGTAGGATTCGTCGTTGTCCTCCCCCTCGTACTCAATAAAACTGGTGGAGATGCTGCTATCCACGTTTTCGGCGCTGAACTCGCGGCCGATGATGCCATAGACTTTTTCCAGGCCCTCGGCGGCCACCTCTTTAAAATCTCCGCCGTTTTCCAGCTTGGTTTTCATCTCCTCCGCCACGGCCATCACCTCGGGCTCTTTGCTCTCGCTGGCTTCGCCCGTGTTGGCGTTAAAGGGCAGCATGATGTATTCTATCTGGCCAAACTTCGCCTCGTACTCGGCGCGAATTTCTTCGTCGGAGGGGGCCAAATCTCCCCCGCTGGCGTACATGGCCTTAAACAGTTCGTCGGCCAACATGTCGTTTGCCATGGTCAGCATCATGGTGTCGTAGCTGATGCCGTTCGCCTCGTACTGCTCTTTCAGCACATCCCAGTATCCGGCCATCTGCTCCAGGTAGCCCTTGTTCTCTTCACCCAGAACCACCTCTTTTTCGGCGGCCAGCCGCTCTACACACACAAACTGGCGCAGCAGTTCTTCGGTGCGGGTGTTCACCCAATCTTTAAATTTTACGCCGTCAATCTTTTGCTTAAATGGGTCGGCCTCAGGGTCCTCTACCTTGCTTTTGCCCTCGGTGTAGGCGTTATACTGCAAGCTCAGGTACAGCCCGGAGGAAATCTTCCGTCCATCCACCGTGCCGGCATTTTCGTAAAAGTTGCCAATGCAGCCGGTAAAGGCCAGGCACAGGGCCATGGCCAGCAAAAGTGAAATCCATTTGGTCTTTTTCAAACCCAGCTCCCCCTTCGGGAAAAGGCGCTTTCATCCGATCAAAAGGCCCGATTGAAATCTACAGAAAATGGTTTGGCTGTGTATAACCGAACCGTTCTTTATTATACTTGAATTTACCCCCGGATGCAAGACCGGGGGTAAGATGGGGAGTGCCCCCTTGCGTTGGTCAGATAAAATCAACAAGGCCAAAAGGGAAACCACCTTTGCTGTGATGCTGACGATAAGCATATTTTGCCTGCCCGAAGCGGTTGTA